>SCQD01000071.1 GCA_004299145.1 Methylococcaceae bacterium
GTGGTATTCGGCAAAGCGTCAGGGTTTGCTTCCAGCTTGGCGCTTTCCAGCCTGGATGGCAGCAACGGTTTCCGCCTGGACGGCGAGGGGGATGGATCGCGCCGCTCAGTCAGCGATGCGGGAGACGTGAACGGCGATGGCTTCGACGATGTGATCGTCGGAGCATATGGGGCCAAAAGCAACGCGGGATCAAGCTATGTGGTGTTTGGCAAGGCGAATGGGTTTACTGCGAGCGTAACGCCCGCCAGCCTGGATGGCAGCAACGGTTTTCGCCTGGATGGCGTAACGGCGGGCGACATGGCGGGCATGCACGTCAATTCCGCCGGTGATGTCAACGGCGACGGTTTTGCGGATTTGATGATAGGAGCATTTCGGGCTGACCCGAACGGTAACGACTCTGGATCGAGTTACGTGGTGTTCGGCAAGGCATCGGGCTTTTCTGCAAGCGTGGCGCTCTCCAGCCTGGATGGCAGTAACGGCTTCCGTTTGGATGGCGTTGCGGCAGAGGATTGGTCAGCGCTGGTGCTTGACTCTGCCGGAGACATCAACGGCGATGGTTTCAGCGATATGATCATCGGAGCGTATCGCGCTGATCCGAACGGCAGTTACGCGGGGTCGAGCTACGTGGTGTTCGGTAAGGCATCGGGATTTACCTCCAGCATGGCGCTTTCCAGCCTGAACGGCAGTACTGGTTTTCGATTGGACGGCGTGGCGGCGGGTGACAGGTCCGGCATGCACGTTGGTTCGGCAGGGGATATCAACGGCGATAGTCTCGACGATTTGATCGTCAGTGCTGCTTGGGCCGACCCGAATGGCAACAGCGATGCCGGGTCGGGCTATGTGGTGTTCGGCAAGACATCGGGGTTTGCTGCAAGCATGAATCTTGCCGGCTTGGATGGCAGCAATGGGTTCCGCCTGGACGGCGCAGCTGCAAATGATAGTTTTAGCCGGAGCATAGGTTCAGCGGGCGATGTCAACGGTGACGGTTTTGACGATTTGATTGTCGGCGCGCTCTGGGCTGATCCGAACGGTGCCGATTCTGGATCGAGCTACGTGGTGTTCGGCAAAGCAGTTGGGTTTGCTGCAAACATGGCGGCTTCCAGTCTGGACGGCAGCAACGGTTTTCGTCTGGACGGCGTGGCGGCGGGCGACTGGGCGGGCTGGTCGGTAAACTCGGCGGGAGATGTCAACGGCGATGGCTTCGACGATTTGATCGTCGGGGCAAGAAACGCCGATCCCAACGGTGTTGGCAATGCCGGATCGAGCTACGTGATTTTCGGCGGCAATTCCACCGGTGCGGTGACCTTCCTGGGTGGCGGCGGCAATGATGCCTTGTCATCCGGCACAACGGCAACGGAGCGGTTTGTGGGCGGCGGCGGCAACGACACGATGACCGGAGCAGGCGGGGCGGATGTGTGGTACGGCGGTCAGGGCAACGACACCCTGATCGTTGCCGACCTTGCTTTCCAACGCGCGGATGGCGGCAGCGGCAGCGATACCCTGGCCTTGGCGGGAACGGGCCTAAGCCTTAACCTTGCCAACCTGCGCGGCAAAATCGAAGCCATCGAAACCATCAACCTTACCGGCAGCGGCGACAACACGGTGGTGATGACGGCGCTGGACGTGCGCAATTTGTCTGATACCGGCAATACTTTGCAAGTGGACGGCAACGCCGGCGATCACTACAGTTGGTCGGATTCAGGCTGGACGGCGGGGGCGGATGTGGTGTTGCTGGGCGTGACCTATCACGCTTTCGATAACGGCCAAGCCCACGTGCTGCTGAATTCGGCACTGGCGGCGGTATAAGCAGCATAAGACAGCGCGTAGGGCGGAACGCGATAGCGGTTCCGCCATTGGGGTTGCGACAACACTATCGCAGCGCTGAAAAACTGATGCCCGATTACCCTTGTTTTTGTGTTTTAAAGAACCCTCATTTTCAAACCTGGCGGAACCGCTATCGCGTTCCGCCCTACACCACTGTTTCCGCGAGGACGCGGTGCTTGTTAAGCGTTGTGCATCGGTGTCTCGCGGACACGATGCGCCTCCCTTCGTTCGGTACATCTATGAGCTGTTGAATATTGATAAGCGGACCGCCTGGAGAAACCCAGGACGGTTTTTTTATACGTGGTGGTAAAATTGGCTTTTTTGATGGGAGAGCGTTATGCCAACGATCAGTATGTTTTATGGTATTTTGGTGATGATGTTTTTTAGAGACAACAACCGCCACCATTCGCCACATATTCATGTGCGTTATCAAGGAAATGAAGCCGCAGTTTCCCTTGAAAATGGTGAAATATTGGAAGGCTCTTTACCGCTTAGAATCGCACCGTTGCAATGAGGTTTTTAAATGAGCATTGATGTCATTGCCGTTAAAACCAGGCCTGAGTTTCAACTTGAACTTGAATTTGCGAATGGTGAGCGCCGACGATTTGATATGAAACCGTTATTAACCATGACGCCGTGGAATCGCATTGCCAGCGCGCGTTTATTCGAGCAACTTCGCATCGATTATGGCACGGTAACCTGGGCGGGCGGGGAAATCGATATTGCCCCCGAAACGCTTTATGACGAATCTGTGCCAATATAATCAGGTAAGCATGTAGAAACTATGCGGCATCTGGCGCGCTTACGGCGTCCTGAGTTGCAAAAGAAATTTTTGAGCGGGACGGGGTTTGAACCCCGTCCCAAACGTTTGTATGCGCCCACGCGGTTCGTCGTTCGCTGGACGGTGGTAATGCCCACGGGACAAGAAGCCGGAGCTTCTGGACCGCGTCCCCAACCTGGAGGTTGGGAACGAGGGGAAAACGAGGGGAACGAGAGCAGGTCTGCCTTAGCTCTTGCGCCCTTGCTGTAACGCTTGGCGTTCGGCTTCAATCTGCGCCAGTTCTTGCGGGCGCTTCAGGCGTTCCAATACCTTGGCGTAGGCACTCAGCATGACATTCAGTCTTTCGGCGTGAGCGGTGGGCTGGTTGTGGTACAAGCCGCGTTGAATATCCAATGCGCTTTTCAAGGCCGTTTCGGCATCCGCCAGGCGCCGGGTATTTTTATAAAGCACCGACAGGTTATAAAGCGTCATCGCCACGTCGGGACGATAAGCGGCTGGATTATCGTGGGCCAGCGCGCGGCGTATATGCAATGCTTCCTTATAAGCCGCCTCGGCATCCCCCAGGCGCTGGGTATCGCTGTATAAATTGCCCAGGTGGTTATAGGTCAGGGCCACATAATGCCGGTAAGCGAAAGGATTTTCGTGCGCCAGCGTTTGATGGATATCCAAGGCTTCTTTATACGAGGTTTCCGCTTCGTCGTAGCGTCGGGTATCGCGGTATAAATTGCCCAGATTATTCAGCGTCATGGCGAAATCCGCCCGATAGGCGGATGGGTTGAGATTGCCCAGCCGGCGATACGTCGCCAAGGCTTCGTTGTAAGACGACTCGGCTTCAGACAGACGCCGGGTATTCTGGTAAAGCATGCCCAGGTTGTTCAGCGAAATGGCCAGATCCGGCAGGTAGCTGGCCGGCGTATCCTGGGCCAGGGTGCGGCGGATATCCAGCGCCTCCCGATACAGGGTTTCCGCTTCGTCCAGCCGCTGGGTAATGCTGTACAAAGTCCCCAGATTGTTGAGCGTCAACGACAGATCCTGCTGCAACGCGGCGGGTTTGTCTTTGGTGAACTTGCGGCGTATTTCCAAGGCTTCCTTATAAGCGGTTTCCGCTTCGCCCAGCCGCTGGGTATCCCGGTATAAATTGCCCAGGCTGTTGAGGCTATGTACCACGCGCAGCAAATAAGTGTCGGGATCTTGCTGGGCCAGGGCACGGAATTTTTTCAGCAGCGCGCGGTAAATAGTAATGGCCTGATTGAATTGATTTTGCTGCTGCAGGGTTTTGGCGCAGGTCACGCCGTAATCGTCGTTGTCCGGTTGCAACTCCCAGGCTTTTTCCAGGTGCGGCAGCGCTTTTTCAGGCCGGAATTGCTGCAAAAACAGTTCGCCACGGCGGTAATGCCGGGCCGCTGCTTCCTGATTTTGTATGGTCAGCGCTTCGTCCAGCAGCTCGGCGGCTTTTTCCCAGTTGCTTTGCCGGAAAGCGAGGTCGGCGGCCTGGTCCAGCGGGGCGGTACTGCTTTTCCAGGCGGTGCGCAGCGTGTTGTAGCGTTCCTCCGCCTCGCGTAATTGTTGTTTCAGTTCTTTAACTTCATTTTGTAAGGCAATGGGCTCCACCCGGATATCTTCGATGATTTTTTTATTTTTCAGGTGGGGTAACCAATCTGCGATGATCAAAATAACAATGATGATAATGCTGCTGAACAGCCATAGCCATTCTTTGTTATGTACTAGCCAGCTTAATATAATTTCCACCTTGTCTTACCTTACCTCGCGTGGCGGTATGTGGTTGAAAAAGCGATATGGAGCATTTACTCGGAGTTCTATGCCTGGGAATTTTCCCACAACCACGCCGCGCCGCGCACTCCGCTGGAGTCGCCGAAGCGGGGCGCGGCCAAGCGCGTATCCACCCGGTCGGAAAACACGTACCGGCCCCAGAGTTGCGGCAGGTGGCGATATATCCTGGCGCAATTGGATAAACCGCCGCCCAGCACGATCACTTCCGGGTCCAGGATGTTGATGACGTGTGCCAGGGCGCGCGCCAAACGGTTTTCATAGCGCTGCATCACTTGTTCGCACAGGTCGTCGCCGGCTGCGCTGCGGGCGACGATGTCGGGACCGCTGCACGTCAGTCCGGTCAGTGCCGCATAGTCGCGGCTCAGGCCCGGCCCGGACAAATAGGTTTCGATGCAACCGGAACGGCCGCAATAACAAGCCGGCCCCGGCAGTTCGGATAAATCCGGCCAGGGCAGGGGGTTGTGGCCCCACTCTCCGGCGATGGCGTTGGGGCCGGCCAGCAAGCGCTGCTGTACCACGATGCCGCCGCCCACGCCGGTGCCCAGTATCACCCCGAATACCGTGGCGGCACCCGCCGCCGCGCCGTCGCTGGCCTCGGACAGCGCGAAACAGTCGGCGTCGTTGGCCAGCCGCACCTCGCGGCCCAGGCACTGCGCCAGATCGTGCGGCAAGGGCTGGCCGTTGAGACAGGTGGAGTTGCAGTTTTTCATGCGCCCGGTCAGCCTGGATACCGCACCGGGCGTGCCGATGCCGACGCTGCCGCGTGTCCCCAGTACGCTTTCGGCCTGTTGCACCAGACCGGCGATAGCCGCCAGCGTTGCCGGGTAATCGCCGGCCGGCGTTGCCACGCGCTGCCGGTAGCACTCGTTGCCTTGGCTGTCCAAAGCGATGATCTCGATTTTGCTACCGCCCAAATCGATGCCGAATCTTAGCGTCATATTGCACCGTTTACCGTGAAAGTCGCAGCAGCCTTTTAAGTTGTTGGTGATGGCCAATGCCTTAAGTGCCGTGGCGGCTTCCCCGAACACATACTCGGCCATTTCCTTTTGCATTACACCCCTTGCAGCACCTGAATGGCGCGCGCCATTCGGTGGGGAATTGCCGGGTGATCATGGCCGAGAGGGTAGCGATTCAAGCTGTCTGGGTCAAACTACGAGGTAATTCGACGGCCATGGTGCAAGGCATTGGGAACGGGATAACATACCCTTCCGGTACCCATTCCCGCTTTAATTTCATGACCGACCACTATCAGCAAGCCCGCGCCACTTTACAAAATCTTGCCCACAACCTCGGCTTGGTGATGCACGGCCAGGAGCACGCGATACGTTTGCTGCTGGCGGCGTTTGCAGCCGGTGGTCACGTACTGCTGGAAGACGTGCCCGGCACCGGTAAAACCACCTTGGCCAAAGCGCTGGCGCGCTCCTGCCGGGCGCAGTTTCAGCGGGTGCAATTCACTCCCGACTTGCTGCCGGCGGATATCGTCGGCGTTTCGATACTGGATTCCGTCACGCGCGAGTTTCGTTTTGCGCCGGGGCCAATTTTTTGTCACATCCTGCTGGCCGATGAGATCAATCGGGCTTCTCCCCGCACCCAATCCGCCTTGCTGGAAGCCATGGCGGAAGCGCAAGTCAGCGTGGAACGGCAGATTCATTCCCTGGATGCGCCGTTTTTCGTCATCGCCACGCAAAATCCGTTGGAATTCCACGGCACTTATCCGCTGCCGGAAGCGCAACTCGACCGGTTTGCCCTGCGCTTCGGCTTGGGCTACGTCAGCCGGGCACAGGAGGTGTCCATGCTGTCCGCCCAGCAGCAAGACCATCCGTTGCAACGGCTGGCACCCTGCGTCGAGCTGGAACAGATCCGCCGCTTGCAGGCCGAGGTCCGCAATATCGGCGTCAGCGAGGAACTCAAGCACTATCTGGTGGACATCGTGCGCGCCACGCGCCAGGCGGAAGGTTTGCGGCTGGGGGCCAGCCCCAGGGCCGCGTTGACCTTGATGAAATGCGCGCAAGCATTGGCGTTGCTGGACGGGTTTGCTTTCGTGACCCCCGACGCCATTCAGGAGCTGGCCGTGCCCGCCATCGCCCACCGCATCGCGCTGGACCCGCAGGCCCAGTTCGCCGGACTGCGGCCGGAAATGGTGGTGGAAAAAATATTGGCGCAGCTGCCGGTGCCGGCTTGATGTGCCCGCGTGTTGTCTGCGTGTCAATACTGGTTTGGACTTAAGATTATAAAAATGTGACGGAATTCACGCTTATCGTATAATTTGCCCTTTGCTGCCGCTTTTGAGGGGCATGGCTGGTGTTTTTTTACCCTGACATATGCAGGGGACTGCCGGTTTTACAGGAAGTGGCATTGATATTGCAAAAGATTGGGCGTGAGTCATGGGTTGCCAACGTGTGTTGGCTTGTACTATAGAATAAATAGAAGGTGTTATATGCCTAGGAATAAAAATGAAGAACCAGGGCGTCGTCAAAATACCGGCAGTTCTGCGGTGTTGCGTAAAGCCCTGACACCCTTGCTGGCCGGCATGATGTCGACCGTTTTGACGGCCGGCACGGCTTACGCCCAAACCGAGGCTGAACGCATCGCCGATTTGGAGCGCAAACTGCAAAACGCCATCGGCGTTATCAATAAGCTGTCGGATAAAGTGGAGCAGCTGGAAGCGGTCAACAAGGCCGCCAAAGCACCGAAAGCCAGTGTTGCGGCCGCAACGTCGGCCGGTAAAACCAGCGAGTCCGGCGTGATTGCGCCGCAACCGGTCAGCGGGGATGTGATAAAAACCGTTTCCGAACAAAACGCCCGTCTCGAAACCCTGCAACAGCAGGTTACACAGTTGAACAGCGCCTCGGCGTCGCGCGTCATTCCCTTCGATTGGCTGCACGGTTTCGCCGACGCGGGCGGCGCTTACAGCTCCAGCGGCAGCCCGCAGGGCTTCGGCGTGGGCTCGTTGGACCTTTACATTACACCCAAGCTGGGCGGCCAGGTTCGCTCGCTGGCGGAATTGGTCTTTGAATACGATCAATTCGGTGGCCTGGCGACGGACTTGGAGCGCGTGCAACTGGGGTATGCGTTCAGTGATCAGGCCACCGTGTGGCTGGGGCGTTTCCATACCCCATACGGTTATTGGCAGACCGCTTATCACCACGGGCAACAAATTCAGCCGTCGCTGTTGCGGCCCAGATTCATCGATTTCGAAGACAAGGGCGGGATTCTGCCGGCGCACACCGTGGGTTTGTGGGGCACCGGCGGCATGCAGGCGGGGGACGGCAAGTTTACCTATGACGTCTATGCGGGCAATACACCCAAAATTGCCAACGATACCGATCTCAATGGCGGGGCGCTGGACTTGAACGCATCGGGCTGGATCAACGCCAGTCTTACCGCTGGCGGTAAAGTCGGCTACACCTTTTCCGGCGGCGCGCTGGACAGCCTGAATATCGGCCTGCACGGCATGCGTTCGGAAGTCAGGATAGACAGCATCAACGCCGCGCCCCGTAGCCAGGTGGAGATGAACATGGCGGGTGGTTATGCCTATTACAACAATTACGACTGGGAAGTCATCAGTGAAGTCTATGGATTTATGAACCACGACCAGCATACCGGCACGGGGTCGCGTAAAAGCTGGGCGGGCTTTGTGCACGTAGGCCGCCAGATGGATCGCTGGATGCCGTATGCCCGTCTGGAAAAAGCCGACACCGACCAGAAAGACGTTTATTTCAACTCGATGGCCTTGGGTTACGCCTATGCCCGCGAAGCGGCCGGTTTGCGCTACGACATCAACCCGCAGTCCGCTCTTAAGCTGGAAGTTAACTACACGCAGACCCAGAAAAATAATCCGCTGGAAGATTTTTGGGAGTCGCGCCTGCAATATTCGATTAGGTTCTAAACGCATGCGTTCCGGTCATGGTCGTGGCGCCATGCGGGAACCTTGAGCGCTTTCAAAATTCGATATTAGAGGTGTTGATTATGAATAAGTTATTGGTTAAGTGGGTGGCAGCGGTATTTTTCCTGTGTGGGTCGATGCCGGGGTTTGCCGATGGGCTGTATGTCGTGTGTAATCCAGGGTTGACGCTGGATCCCGGCGCAATCAAGGCGGTATTCCTGGGGGAGACGCAGTTCAGCGGTTCCGTCAAGCTGGAACCGACCGACAATACGGCGGCGCAGGCGGCGTTTTTGTCCAAGGTCATGGGCATGGAAAAGGAAAAATACGACGCCGTGTGGGTGAAAAAGTCCTTCCGCGATGGCGTCAGCCAACCGCCTGCTCGCAGTGTCGATGCCGAAATCATCGACTTCGTTAAAAAAACGCCGGGCGGGGTAGGGTATGTCACTACCGCTCCCGCCGGCGTTAAAGTCGTACAGCAGTACTGATCATGGACGCCCCGGATCTAGCTGCC
>SCQD01000072.1 GCA_004299145.1 Methylococcaceae bacterium
TACCCGCCAGAACGGCGTCAACGTCAAGGTCGCCACGCTGGGCGCCGGCGGAGTGGTAACGGTGGAGAATAAATTGGCGGCGCTGACCAGTCTGGGCGGTACGCACGTCGACCTGTTCGTCGGTGACGGTCCGTACTACGGCGACAACGGCCAGGTCATCGCCGGCGCCACCGGCTTGATGCTGCACGACGTCAGCTTTGCCCAGGCGGTGTTCAAGACCAACGCCGGCACTTACAAGTCGTTCATCGCCAACGCCGCGCAAGCCGGCCTGGTCGGCTTCAACGATTTCACGCTGATGACCAGCGGCGTCGAGGTCAGCCTCAACAAAGCCGCCGCCAACGGCAGCTGGCTGGATTTCAGCAGCATGGCCGGCGGCGGCTACACCTTGCCGGGCATGAGCCTGCGGCTGACCAGCAGCGTGGTGGAAACGGTGGCGCGCCTCGCCAATGCCCGCCTGGAAATCGGCGGCTACTTGCAAGTCAGCGGCGGGCTGGCTTATACCCGCCAGGCGCAGACCACGGTGGACGTCAGGACCGCCGGCAGCTTGGCGGCCACCGCCAAAGCCGCCACCATGACCGTATTCGGCGGCGAACACCTGTCGCTGTTCGCCGGCGACGGGCCTTATCTGCTCGACAGCAACAACGATGGGTTGATCGACAACCAGGATACCCCGAGCAGCAGCGCCACCGGACTGGCCATACTCGACGCCAGCTTCGTCTACGCCGGCTACAAACTGGCCGATGGCCTGAAATACACCGCCGTCAAGGCCTATACCGCCAACTTCAACACCGTCGGCTTTGATTTCCCCATCGACGCCGACGGCATTACCGTGGTGAAAAACGGCAAAGCCAGCGACGGCAGCTGGATCGATTTCTCCAGCCGCCAGCCGGCACTGTCCACCGGCGCCGGCACGCTGACGCTGAGCAGCGCCAACGTGGAATTCGGCGTATGGTTGGAGCAGGCCAGCCTGACCATCGGCGATTTCATCCAGGTCAGCGGCAGCCTGTTCTTCAGTAAGCAGGAGAACGTGGGCGTTTACGTGCAGTCGCAGACCGGCGCCAACGTCAGCGGCAGCGACCAGACCGCCAAGGTGTTGACCCTGGGCGGCAACAATCTCAACGTGTTCGCCGGCGACGGCCCGTACTTCAACGCCGACGGCAGTACCAGCGACTCCGCCGTGGGCTTTGCCTTGAGCAACGTCGACCTGGCGCTGAGCGTGTTCACGGTCGGCACAGACAAGTTCAAAGCGCTGCGCGCCGGCGCCGATCAGGCCGGCATGGTCGGCATCGACGATTTCCAACTGAGCACTGCGGCGGTGGAAATCCGCTACAACCAGTCGCTGGGCGATACCACGCGCAAGTGGATAGACTTCAGCCGCCAGGCCGGCGGCTACTACCGCGTGCTCACCGCCGACGGCGAACTGCGCCTGGACGATGCCGGCGCCGTTACCGAACTGCGCGTCGGTTACGGCGTGCTGGATATCGCAGGCTACGTGCAGCTTTCCGGTTCATTCGCTTATCGCAAGCAAAACACCCCCATCGACGTCACCCTGACCGACGGCACCACCCAGAAAAACGTCACCCTCACCACCCTGGGCGCGAGCAACGTCAACTTCTTCGTCGGCAGCGGACCTTATTTTGTCGATTCCAACCACAATGGCCGCGTCGAGGCCGGCGACACGCCCGACGGCAGCGCGGTCGGCCTGGCGCTGCGCAACGTCGATTTCGCCCTGGCGCTGTTCAAGCCCAGCGCGAGCAGCGACCACTCTTCTTATTACGCCCTGAAAGCCACCGCCCAGGACCTGAGCCTGGTGGGCGTCGGCGATGGTCCCGGCTTCTTCAAGCTGGACGGCAGCGGCTATAGGATCGAACTCAACAAAGGCAAGGACGGCAGCGACGCCAATAAAACGTCGGCGCTGGATTTCAGCCAGCTGCCGGGCGGCTGCCTGACCGTGGACCGCGGCGACGGCCAGAGCACGCGCTTCACCTACGATACGCAGTTGACGCGGGTGGCGGTGGACAACGCGCTGCTGACCATCGGCGATTTCATCCAGGTATCCGGCAGCTTTGCTTTCACCCAGCTGGCCGATCAGACCGTTACCCTGACCAACAACAAGACCGGCAAGGTCTCGGCCAACGTGCTGGGCGCCGCCGGCGTGCGCGTGTTCGTCGGCAGCGGCCCGTACTTTACCGACAGCAACAGCGATGGCCGCTACACCGCCGCCGATGCCGTCGACGGCGACGCCGTGGGCCTGGTGATGAACAACATCAACCTGGGGCTGGCGCTGCTGAAAGGCACGACTTCCAGCGTGGCCGGCCACAGCAATCTGACCGGCTACAGCTTCAGCGCGCTGACCTTGTCCGGCCAGCAGGTGGCGCTGGTCGGCATCGACGGCTTCACCCTGGACGTGCAGCGTTTCGAGGTGCTGTACAACGGCGGCAGCAACCGCAACAACAGCAACGACCTGAGCGTGGTCAAGTTCGGCAGCATGGCCGGCGGCGGCATGACGCTGGATACCGGCAGCGCCGTGCTCGAAGTCAGCGTGAGCGAGCGCGTCCTCAGCGTCGACATCGAAAGCGCCACCCTGTCCGTCGGCGGTTATCTCTATTTGCAGGGCGGCTTCAGCTTTACCCAGGCCGCCAGCCGCGCCATCACGCTGAACGACGGCCTGCACACCAACAAAACCATGAAGCTGCTGCAATTCGCCGGCGAGCACGTCAGCCTGTTCTTCGGCGCCGGCGGGCCTTATCGCAGCGACAGCAACGGCGACGGCTTGATCAACCTCCAGGATGCCGCCAACGAGGGCGCGGTGGGCGTGTCGATGACCGACGCGAGCTTCGCGCTGCTGCTGTTCAAGCCGGCCACGGCGGCCGCCGGCAGCACCAAGTATTACGCCGTCAAGGCCAGCGCCGCCGAAGTGGCGCTGGTCGGCGTGCCCGGCCTGGACTTGCAGGCGCAGGGCGGCGTGTTCGAATACAACGGCAGCAGTGCGGGCGGCAACGCGCCGGTGATCGACTTCAGCGCCATGGCGGGCGGCGGCATGACGGTGAGCAGCGGCGCCGGCAGCCTGCGCTTCGCCTATACGGCCAAGCTGATCCGCGCCACTTTGGACCAGGCGCTGGTCGACATCGCCGGCTTCGTGCACCTGCAAGGCAGTTTTGCCTTTGAAATGGGCGGCAACCAGAAAGTTACGGTGTCGACCGGCATCGCCGCCGAGTTGGGTGGCTTGTTCGGCAACGCGCCCAGCCTGCTCAACGGCATGCTGCACGACATGGACGGCGTGCTGGACAGCCTGGTGGCGCGCTTCCAGCGCCTGGCGGGCGATGTCATGGACGCCGCTTACGCGCAGCTGGACGACACCATCCGCGGCATCATCAGCGACGTCAGCACGGCGATTCAGGACGCCATCAGCGGTACCGCCGCCGATCTCGGCACGGTGGTGGCGGATTTGAAATCTTCCATCGAAGGCCAGTTGCGCAGCGCGTTCTACGCCGTGGTCAACCCGCTGAAAGACAGCCTGCTGACGCCGCTGATCAATGCGCTCAAAGGCTTTTTGCCCGCCGCGCTGCGCGAGGGCATGATCGGCGAGATGATCGACGAATATATCTACGGCGGCATCGACAAGTTGCTGGAAGACCAGTTCAACGCGCTGACCGCCAAGCTGCTGGAGCCGATCTTTACGCCGATCTTCAACGCCATCGACAACGTGGCGGCGCTGGCCCAGGGCAAGGTGGAAGAAATCGCCGGGCGGGTGAGCGACGTGGTCACCGCCCAGGTGCGCGCGGCGTTCGAGCTGGCCAAGGTCCAGGTGAACGCGGTGATCGCCGCCAACGTCGCGCCGCTGCTCAGCCCGGTGTTGAGCAAGCTGCGCGCTTTCACCGGCATGCGCTTCGGCGGCAATCTCGGCAGCATCAGCAATGTCGAAGTCAGCACCATGACTTTCGGCGCCGCCCACGCCAGCGCTTTCATCGGCTTCGGTGATTACGACTTCAACAGCGCGCCGGCCAGCCAGAACGTGGTGGGGCTGTACGTCAACGACCTGACTTTCGGCCTGGGGCTGTTCAAAGCGGTCAGCATGGCCAAACTGAGCTTCCAGGCCATGAAGCTGGACAGCGCTTCGTTCGGCCTGCTGCTGGGCGGCGACAGCAGCGGCGTGCAGCTGACCGGCCGCAACCTGCACCTGGACCTCAACAGCGGCACCGAGTGGCCGGGTGGGTTGGGCACGGCGGTCATCGATTTCGCACAAAGCTTCCCGGCAGCCGGCGGACGTCCGGCGGGCTTTGCCGTCGCCACCAGTTCCGGGGCATTCGCGCCGGTGTACCTGGACTTCCCCGGCTACGAAGTGATGCGCGCCTCGGTCGATCACGCCCTGCTCAACCTGATGGGCTTTGTGCAGGTGGTGGGCAGCTTTGCCTTCGAAAAAGGCGTGCGCTTCGACGCGGCAATCGACATGGGCGACGTGGCGCCGGTGCTGAGCACGCTGAGCGGTCAGACGATTCCGCAGACCCTGACCACCCAGCTGCAAGCCATGACCATCGGCGGGCGCGACGTCGGCATTTTTGCCGGCATCGGCGGTTATTTCGTCGACAGCAACCGCGATGGCCTGTATACGGTGAACGAGACCAACCGTTCCGCCCTGGGCGTGGTGCTGCAAGACATCGATTTCGGCATTTTGATGGCCAAGAGCACGATACCGGCGCTGGGCAGCTTTGCGCCGACTTTCCTGGCCATGAAAGTGGATGCCGGTCTGGCGGGCATCGTCGGTACGCCGGATGCTTTCAAGCTGGAAGCGCGCGCCATCAACCTGGAGCTGAATACCTCGTCCATCACCGGCTTGCCGCCGATTGCCCAGGCGTTGAACCTGCCCAGCATCAATTTCAAGAAAACTTTCGAGCTGTCGGCCGGCGCCAACGACGGCTATTACGCCGTGCCCACCGGCACCACCACGGCGCCGGTCAAGCTGGATTTCGAAGCCAATCTGCTGCGCGTGGTGCTGGGGCGGATTTACGTCAACATCGCCGGTTCGCTGTTCCTGACCGGCAGCGCGGCGCTGATCAAAGGCCCCAGCTACAACGTGACGCTGTCGGACGGTTCGACCAAGTCGGTGACCTCCATCACCCTGGGTTTTGCCGACGTCAACGGCTTTGTCGGCGTGGGCGGGCCGTATGAGTACGACGTCAAGGGCGATGGCTTCGACAGCAGCGACGACGTGAATTTCGACGGCCGCCAGAATACCGGCGCCGTCGGTTTTGCGCTCAGCCATCTGGATGCCGGCATCGTGCTGATGCGCAGCACCAATTTCCTGGCCGACCCGGCGGCCTATCTGGCCGCCAGCGTCAGCGTCAGCCAGGTCGGCCTGGTGGGCATACCCGGCTTCACCCTGGCGGCGCACGATTTGAAAATCGCCGTCAATATGGGCTTGAGCGCCGGCGGCCTGGCGGTGATCGATTTCAAGCGCAGCTTCCGCCTGGGCGAAGACCTGGATAAAGACGGCAGGCTGGATTTGGTCAATGAGGACGCCAACCACAACGGCCTGCTCGACCCGGGCGAAGACCTGGATCACGACCAGCACCTGGACTGGAACGAAGACTACAACGGCGACGGCCAGATCAGCGACGGCTTTGCCGTGGCCACCGGCGCGCGTCCGGTCTTCCTCGACTACACCCAGTTCACTTTCATCGTGCGCGGCCAGTTCGAACTGGGGCTGACCATCGCCGACGTGGAAGTTTTCAACGCCACGGTGACGTTGGATCTGACCGTGGAAGGTCCCAGCCTGACCCTGTTCGTCGATGGCCGCCTCACCCTGGGTCCGTCTTCGCTGCGCCTGGCCGAATTCCACGCCCTGGGCCTGATCAAGGCCGACGCCAACGGCTTCGCCATGCGCCTGGACCTGGATACTTCTCTGTCGCTGGGCGGGGTGATAGACGCCGGCTTCCAGTTCAAGCTGCTGGTCAACACCTATGGGCGCGACGTGGTGTACGACATACCGCAGCAGTTCCGCGCCGCCATCCATCCCACCGGCTACATGGACGACACCAATGCCGATGGCCTGGTCAACAACCTGGATCAGCCGTACCGCATCGTCATCCACGGCAACGCGCCCAATCTGTACGGCTACGACGCCACCGCCGGCCCCTATTTCGTGGTGGTCGGCAGCGGCCAGCTGACCATCGCCAAGCTGTTCCACCTGGACGGCCGTTTCCTCATCTCCATCGGTGAAGAGCAGCTGAAACTGCAAGTGGCCGCCAATCTCGACCTGGCCGGCGTCGCGGTGCTGGCCGCCACCGGCGAACTGGCGATCGGCAAGGACGGCGTATACGGCAGCCTGCAATTGTCGGGCGGCATCCGCATTCCGTATGTATTCGAACTGTCCGGCGCGTTCGCGTTGGACTTCAACGGCACCAACAAAGCGCAGGTGGTCAAGCACCACGTCTACGACGTCGACAGCGGCACCGTCACCGCGCAACTGGAAGACGTGACGTTGTTGCCGAACAGCCAGTCCATCGGCTTGGCCGGGCGCATGTATCTGCCGCTGGTCGGCATCGAGCTGGTGGGCACTTATACCGTGCAACTGCTGATGCGGCAGAAAGTCTTCCTCAGCGACGGCAGCAGCAAACTGCTGGACGGCATAGCCATCGGCGCCTCTGATCTGCGCGGCTTTGTCGGCTTCGGCAGCGGCGGCAGCCGGGTCGGCTTCGCGCTGGAGAGCACCAGCTTCGGCTATATGCTGATGAAAAATTCCGACTCGCTGTCGCTGTCGCGCTACCTGGCCGCCAAAGCCGTGTTCGGCAGCATCAGCGTGGTGGGCATACCGGGACTGACCGCCGCCGCGCTCGGCGTGCGCCTGGACCTCAACATCGGCCTGTCCACCCCGGCCATCAGCAGCCTCAGCGATGTGACCAGCATGCTGGCCAATATGACGGCGGTGATGGACCTGAAGCGCTCGTTCGACGGCGGCTTCCGCACCAATCGCCTGGGCACGCCGTTCCTGCTCGACTACGACAGCCTGGTGCTGCGTTTGAGCGGCCAGCTGGTGCTCAATATGCACATCGGCGGCGCCGAGATATTCAGCCTGCTGGCGACGGTGGACCTGAGCATCAGCACCTCCGAATTGCAATTGTTCGTGCAGGGCGACCTCACCATCGGCGGCGTTTCCATGCTGACCTTCCACGCGCTGGGCCTGATCAAAGCCAACAGCGACGGGCTGGCCATCCGCCTGGAGCTGTCCAGCCAGTTGAACATTCCCGGCCTGCAGTTCGGCTTCCAGTTCCGCTTCCTGCTCAACACCACCGGCAAGCAGGTGGTGTACGACCTGCCGGTGGAACTGCGCGGCGGCTTTACCACCGGGCCGTACCTGGACGACACCAACCTGGACGGCGAAATCAACAATTCCGATACCGCCTGGCGCTTCGTGATCCCGGCGGGCGCGCCGAAAATCGAAGGCGGTTACGCCGCGGCCGGCGCTTATGCGGCGCTGATGGGCAAGGGCGAGTTGATCATCGGCGGCGCGTTCACGCTGAACGGCGCCTTCATGTTCACCATCGACGGCAGCGGCGTGCGGCTGTTCGTGAGCGCCCACATGGACCTGGGCGACATCGCCACGCTGAGCGTGTCCGGCTTCCTGGCCTTCGTCGCCGACGGCATGTACGGCAGCCTGATCCTCACCGGCGGCATCAGCCTGGGCAACCTGCTCAACATCTCCGGCGCGCTCAGCCTGGACATCAACACCACGCGCAGCGCCCAGACCGTGCTGCGCTACGTCTACGACTACAACACCGGCCGCGTGTCCGCCACGCCGGTGCTGATGACGCTGGCCTCGGCCTCGCTGGAAGTCAACGTCATGGGCCGCGCCAATTTCCTGGGCTTCTTCAACGCCGACGGCCGCGCCCGCATCCTCTACATCGACGGCTATTTCATGGCGGAAATGGAATTCGGCACCAAGCTGGATTTGGGCATCATCAGCGCCGACGTCGCCATCAGCGGCTTCTTCAGCTCGGAAATGGAGCTGGAGTTCACTTTCAAGACCGAGGCCAAGTTCCTCATCGTCGGCATGGGCCTGGATCTGCGCTTCAGCTTCCTCGACAACAACGGTAGACAACCGTTCGGCGACGGCAACAAAGTGCTGAAAATCTATGGCCGGGTGCAAGCCTTTATCGAAATCAGCATCGACTTCGGGCTGTTCTCCATCGACATCCGCTTTGATCTGATGGGCATCGGCGCCAGCTACAGCAGTGATACCGGCGATTTGGACGTGTTCCTCGATTTCGGCATCGCTGATTTCGAATTCACCATCCTGAGCATCCCGTTCAGCTTCGGCCCGCCCACGCCCAAGCCCCAGTTGGCTTTGGCGACCCTGGACGGATCGACGCTGAACGTCAACGTGGGTGACCGCGCCTATCTGCGCAACTATCAGAACGGCGTGATCGACGATGCGGTGCAGATCAGCCAGGACGGCTCGCTGGTGTCGGTGATGATGCTGGGCAAGGTGCAGCAGTTCAACAACGTCGGCAGCATCGTGCTGGATGCCGGTTCCGGCGTGGACAACATTCTGGTCGACAGCTCGGTGGCTGTGCCGGTGATCCTGCGCGGCGGCAGCGGCAACGATTTGATCACCTACAAAGGCCGCGGCGTCGGCAGCCTGTACGGCGGCGACGGCAATGACGTGCTGGATGCGAGCGGCGGAGCGGGTTCGACCCTGGATGGCGGCAACGGCGACGACACCCTGCTGGGCGGACGCGGCGACGACCAGTTGCGCGGCGGTGCCGGCAACGACAGCTATGTGTTCGGTGACGGCTATTCGGGCCGCGACAGCCTGTACGACCCGGACGGCGTCAGCACGCTGGATTTGGCGGCGCGCAGCGGCGCGGCGGCCTCGTTCATCGTGGCGCGCGACGACGCCTTCAGCGTGCTGTCCAGCGACGGCAGCGCCATTTACAGCCCCGCCGGCGGTTATCCGCTGCTGGGCCTGCTCAAACTGGGCCGGGGCGATGACCAGGCATTGATAGAACGCGCCACCGCCGACTTCAGCCTGGCGGACGCCGGTGGCCGCGATGAATTGATCGTGCGCCTGGCGGCCGGCGAACGGACGCCGCTGCTGACGCCGAACAGCCTGCGCAACGGCGCCGCCAACTACGCGCTGAGCGGCATGGAGCGCGTCAGCCTGCTGGATGCCGGTGCCGTCGTCAGCCTGGCCACGCAAACCCTGCCGCTGGACGGCAGCCCGCTGGTGGCAGGCGGCATCGCCGGGCTCGATTTGTCGGCGGCGGCAAGCGGAATGCTGTCGCTGGGCGCGCTGAATCTGGGTTCCATGGGCCTGCGCGTACTGACCCACGCCGACGTGCTGGTGAGCGGCGATTTCACCGGGCGCGACCTGGTGATCGAAGCCTACGGCAGCGTGACCCTGCAAGGCAAAGTTAGCGTGGAGCAGGAGCTGGACGTCAAGGCGTTTGCGCAAGACGCCGGCATCAGCTTGCAACAGGCGATAGTGGCCGGCGCAGCCATCCGCCTGGCAGTGCCGGGCGGCGCGCTGACCCTGGCCGACGCCGCCACGCTGAGCGCCGCCGCCGGCTATCTCGACATCGCTGCGCGCCAACTCAATTACAGCGTGCTGCGTACCCAGGTAGCCACGCTGACCCTGCGCACCGGGTCAGCCGCCGCCAACGATTTGAACCTGATCGAAGCGGACGATCTGACGCTGACGGCGCAGCAATTCGGCCCCGCCAGCTGGTTTACCCCGGTCGCCGGCCTCAGCGGCTTTGCCGGCGCGCGCATCGGCAGCGGCGTGTTCGGCGCCAATGATTGGCGCGCCGCCGCCAACGACGCCTGGCTGGCCCTGGCGACCGCGCAGCGCAACGATCAGGCGGTGAGCCTGGTCAACGGCAATATCCACATCACCCTGACCCAGCAGATGGCCTTGCTGACGCTGGCCTCGGGCGGCATCGCCGCCAACGCGGCCAACGCGGCGATCTGGCTGGAAGCCGACGACATGGACTTCCTGTCCGGCGAACAGCGCCTGGTGGCCAACGGCAATCTGCTGCTGACCAGCCATGACATTTACACCGACTACCGCCTGGGCAGTGCGGCGGAACTGCCCAGTGGCGAAGACCGTTCCACGCTGAGCCGCGACCGCGCGCTGGATTTGTCGATGCGCGATTTCGCCGCGCTGGCCGACGGCTTTGCCGGCATCACCATCGGCCACGCCGGTTCCGGCGTGCCGGCCGCCAACCAGATGTGGGCGGGCGATCTGTACGACGCCACTACCCTCAAAGCTTCCGGTCTGCCGCGCGTGACGGCGGCGGCGGTGAAAGACGATTTATGGCTGCGCGCCGGCCTGCTGCAAGTGATGGGCAACGTGCAGGCCGGCGGCAACGACGTGCACCTGGCAAGCAACCTGCTGTGGGTGATGGCGAAGAACGTCAACGACTCCATGGGCCTGCCCGATTCCGGCATTGACGCCGACCGCATTTATCTGGACGTGCGTGAACAGGCGCTGATCGGCGGCTGGCTGACGGCCAGCCGGCTGATCGATATCAACGTCGACGCCAGCGTCGGCAGCATCGCGCTGATCCGCTATAACGACGGCGCCAACAGCCTGAAAACCGACACCGGGTCCTTGTTGCAAGTGCGCGCCGACGACGGCCGCATCGACGTAGCCGCGGTCGGCACGTTGAAGCTGGCCGGCGTGGCCGAAGCTTTGGGCACGGGTGGCCGGGTGAGCATGGACAGCCTGAGCGACATCACGGTGATGCTGGGCGGCACCGTGGCGACGCGCGCCGCCGACAGCCAGGTGGAACTGACCAGCCGCACCCGCGTATTGATTGCTTCCGGCGGCGCGGTGACCGCCGGCGCCCGCTTCGTGGACGCCGGCGGCGTGCCGCAGGCGCGCTTGACCGGCGAAAACGCCGGCGTGACGCTGAACTCACCGGCGGAACTGTGGATAGACGGCAGCCTGACCGCGTCCGGGGCCATCACCCTCAACGGCGGGACCGGTGGCGACGCCCACGGCGATTATTTCGACATCCTGCCGGCCAATCACTACCTGCACGGCTACCACGGCGGCTTCGGCGTGATGGTGACCGGCACCGTCACCAGCCTGGGCGAAAGCATTACTTTGAACCTGAGCAGCGATCAGGCGGTGATCATCCGCGGCAATATCCGCATGCTCGGCGGCGACGCCAACCTCGTCATTCAGTCCGACGCCTGGGTGTATCTGGAAGGCATGTTGCAGGTCAACGGCGGCGTCGACATAGCCGCCGGGTTGGAACGCAGCGGTCTGGACCGTTTCGGCGCCGATGCCCAGGGCAACAGTTTCTACAGCCACGCCACCTCGCAGATCCTGGTGACCGCGCTGGATGCCGGCATCGTCATACGCGGTTCGCGCGACGTGGTACTGCACGGCGCCACGGTGGCCGGCGGCGTCATCGGACCCAACGGCATCCTCTGGACCGGCGACAACGCCGGCCTGGCCATCGCGGCGGGCGAGCAGGTGTGGATAGACGGTTCCAACAGCGCTTCCGGCGGCATCGCCGTAGCTGCTGGCGTGCCCGGTCCGGACGACAACGGCCTGAGCCTCAAGCTGACTTCGGCTGGCGGCCTGGTGGCGGCAGGCCGCACCAGCGAGGACGTCGGCGGCTCGATAGCGCTGCTGGCGCAGGGCGACGTGGAATTGGTCGGCACCGTGCTGGCCGGCGGCAGCCTGGCGGTGACCTATACCAGCGGCGTGCTGACCGCCATCGATACGGTGTGGAGCGACGAGGCGGGCTACGTGTCCATCGCCGCCGCCGGCCAGGTGTTCATCGGCGGCATGGCGAATACTCAGGGCGGTGGGCAGACCGAGACTTGGGGTGTGGTGCAGGCGAAAACCGCCATCGATATCAGCGGCGGGCGCAATCCCGACGGCATCGGCGTCAAAATGAACGGCGGCAGCCAGTTGCTGGTACAGGACGGCGACGGCGCCATCGACATCCATTCCACCGGCGATGCCTATCTGCTGGGCTGGGTGATGACCGGCGCCGAAGAACTCATGCACTACGACGCGCAAGGCAATCGCCTGGCCGACACGTTTGCTTATCACGACGGCAGCGGCAGCATTACCGTCACCGCCGAAGAGCAGATCGTGGTCGGCAAGCTGATCCGCTCCGGCAGCCTGTTGGAGCTGAGCGGCGGCGACGATCCCATCGAGCCGACCAATAATCTGTCCGGGCGCGGTATCGTGCTGTACGGCAGCGGCCAGCTGATCGCCACGGCGGATAACGCCGAAGTGCTGCTGAACGGCGTGGGCCGCATCGACATCCTGGCGCCGGAACACCCCGCCGCCGACGTCTACGGCATCGAAGCGCGCGGCGAAGGCGCTACCGTCACCATCGGCAGACCGGCAGGTCCGAACGGCAAAATCTACATCGCCAACCGCATCATCGCCCACAGCGGCGTCAAGCTGTACAGCGGAACCAGCAGCGACGGCCTTGACGTGGAAATCCGCTACAGCGGCGCCATCGAAACCATGGATGCGTCCATCGCGCTGAATCCCGGTGTCAACGGCGTGGTCTATGGCGATGTCATCGCGCGCGGCGCCGATTCCCAGGTGTACATTTTCTCCAGGACGCTGCTGGATATCCGCGGCCACGTCGAAGCCGGCCAGCAGGTGTATCTGGAAGCCGGCACCGCGCCGCAGGCTGGACAAATATCGCTCAGCACCGACAGCTCCAGCGTGATTAAAACCAGCACGGCCGGCGGCAGCATCGTGCTGGTGGGCTATAACGACGTGCTCGTCAACAGCCAGATCGGGCCGGGCAGCAACGACCTGAGCCTGGTGCAGCTGGTTTCCACCAACGGTACTTTGAGCCTGTCGGGCGAGGGCGGCATCGTCGAAACCGGCGGCCGCATCGAATTCAGCGGCGAAAATATCGACCTGGCCGGCTGGGTGCGCTCCACCGCGGCCAGCGCCGACCCGAATGATTTTGAAGTAGTGATCGACGCCACCGGCGACGCCAAGCTGCACGGCACGTTCACCCTGGCCGGCTCCTTGCTGGCGCGCGCGGCGGGCGACATCGAGGTTTACAACGCCACGCTGAAAACGCCGGCAGGCCAGCGCATCCGTTTGGACGCCGACGGCGATTTGTTGCTGGGCAACGAACAGTGGGGCGCCAGCCTGCTGGCCGATGCCAGCCTGACCCTGAAAGCGGGCGGCTTGCTGCGCGTCAACCCCGGCGTCGAGCTGATGACCGGCGGCGATCTCAGCAGCCTGAGCCTGAATGCCGATACCATCAACCTGCTGGGCGGCGCTTTCGCCGGCGCGATGCTGAACGGCGACAACCAGCGCGTCTGGGCCGGGCAGGGCGCCGACTTGAACGTAACCGGCCGCCGTCTGTATGTCGGCGACGCCGACAACGCCGGCGCGCTGGCCGCCAGCGGCGACATCGCCATTACCCTGAGCGGCAAAGACGCGCTGCTGACCCTGGCCGGCAAAGCCGCCATCCGCGCCGACGCCACGGGCGGCGGCGCCTTTGCCACGCCGATCCAGTCCGGCAGTATCGATATCCGCGTGGCCGGCGCCGTGCAGATTTACGGCCTGATCGAGGCGATGGACAACGCCGGCACGCTGAGCCTGCAAGCGGATGGCCTGATCCTGGTCGACGGCGTGGTGCGCGCAGGACTAAGCGTGACGCTGAGCGGCGGGCGCGATGCCGCGACCGGCGCCGGCTTGGTGATTCAGCCGCTGCTGCTCAAAACCGACGCCCAGGGCCGGGTGATCGACGCGCAAAACCGCTTGATCGACGCCGACGGTTATCTGGTCGACGCCGCCGGCGCTTACGTCGACGCCGCCGGCAATGCCAGCGCCACGCCGATTCCGGGCGCTGCGCCGGTGCGCCTGTCCGGCGGCGTGGTGGATACGGCGGCGGCGGGCGATATTTATCTGAACGCCGTCGGCAATATCCTCATCCACAACGCCGTGGGTGAACTCGTCAAAGTCGGCGCCGCCGTCAGCGCCCGCACCAGTGCAGTGCACGTCGCGTCCAGCGCCGGCAGCGTGGTGGTCGACAGCCGCATCAACGCCAAGGATTTGATCGAACTGGCCGGCGCCCAGGGCGTCAGCCTGCTGGCCGGCAGCCAGGTGAAAACCCGCACTAGCGGCGGCAGGGTGACCATCAGCGCGCGCAACGGCGGAGTTTGGCTGCAAGGCGCTTATGGCACGCTGCAAGCCGGTGCCATCGAAACGGACGCCGCGTTGAACGTGCTGGCGGCGCGCATCCAGCTCGACGGCGACGTGGCGCTGACCGCCGTCGATTCCACCATCCGTTTGCAGGCGAGCGACGCCATCGCCTTGACCACCACTTTGATCGCCGGCGGCGATATGGAGCTGGACGCCGGCGTCGATACCCACTGGGACGACGCCGTGCTGGCGGGCGTGCTGAACCGCGCCGATCTGCTGGGCGGTTCCATCAGCATACCGGCCACGGGTGCGCTCAAAGCCGGCGGCAAGCTGACCCTGTTGGCCGGCGGCGACGTCGCCATCGAAGCCGAATCGGCGCTGCAATCCGGCACGCGCAGCATCACCCGTCCCATCCTGGTGACCGAGGCGCAGACCATCACCGTGGTGACCGGCTATCGCCAGGAAGCGACCGGCACTTTCACCGTGCCGGAAATCCAGTGGGAAACCACCACCGTCAATCACGCGGTCGGGGTGGACAGCATCGAAGTGGGCAAGGAATACCACGTGATGAACGTGAACCTGGCCCAGACCGGCTACTACAACCCCAACGCCGTGACCGGCAGGCAGTTCCGCGAATACTTCGTCGAAGGCGTGGATTACTACAACGCCGCCGATTACAACCAGGCCGGCAACGGCACCAGCACCACGCATACCATCAATACGGCATTGCCGGTGATTCAGTGGGTCAGCTTCGGCATCAATACCGCGATGACTTCCAACTATCGCAACGGCAGCGTGACCTATCTGAGCTTCGACGCGCTGTCCGACGACATGCGGCTGGCGGTGCTGAAAACGCTGGGTTACAAGCCGGTGTACCAGTTCAGCTACGCCGACACAGGCCTGGGCGCCAACAACGTGCTGGACGTGGAGGACATCAACCTCAACGGCATGCTGGATGCCGGCGAAGACTTCAACAACAACGGCGTGCTGGACGTGGACCAGGTGCCGCTGCGCTACATCGACCGCAACGGCACCATCAGCGTGCAGCCGTGGACGCCGGAGTGGAAGAACAACGCCCAGCGCTATTACTTCGTCAACGTGCCGGGCTGGACCGACCGCTACATCCGCATGCCGCAAGGCGCCGAGCAGGACGTGCTGCGCGTGGTGTCGCAGGGGGAAGCCGGCGTGAGCCATCCGGTGGTTGGCCAGTATTACGACCAGGGGCGGGTGTTTTATACCCAGATCAACTCCGGGCATACCGCCAACGGCAGCACTTATTACCGGGAGTCGGATTACGACAACAGCTATATCCGTTGGCAGGTAGGCTACGTCGATTCCGGCACCCGCTGGTATTCGATCAACGATGGGCGCAATGGCGGCAATATGGTGGCTCAGACCTATATTCCAAACTGGGCGCGCGGCGGCGTCAGTCTGGATACGTCGAGCACTCTTGCCGATATTAATGGCAATCTCATCAATTCGCCCGTAGGTTATGTTTCTGATTCAAGAATCATCGACCAGCAGAGCTGGGTTGGAGGCCATAGCGTCGATGTCGGCACCGCCGAAGACCTGCTCTACAGGACGTCGCTGGTATGGACCACGGCCTATCTGGGCATCAATACGGAGTCTGGCGATGAAGAGCACTATATGTACGTGTCGTCCAACATCACCGGCTCCAACGGGTTTTCGGCGAGTCGTGAATGGGATGATACGGATAAAATCACCCGGTATCCGAATGTAACCCTGTTCAATGTCCTGGTGCCGCACACCGCAACGGTGGATATGTATTTTGAATACAAGGAAATCGACGATATCAGCGACGACTGGATCGGTTCGTGGTCGTCGAACGGGAATGGCTTATCGATTGGAACGAGCACTTATACGGGAGAAGTCAGTAATTCGGACGGCAGAGGCAACAATTGGTTTGACCTCAACGTAGCTGGAGAATGGACCTTTAATCACGTCGTTACCGAGCAGTTCAACGACTACCACTACAACTGGGTCGGCCAGTGGCACGACATTACCGACAAGCGCCTGACCCAGTCGTTCCAGTGGGTGAGCGAGGCGGCGCCGATCTACGAGGACCGCACGCGCTACCAGACCGATCAGGTGCAGGTGCCGGTCACGGTGTTGAAGACGCTGATCCAGTACACCACCACGCCGGTCACCGGTGAGGAAACGGTATTCACGCTGAAGCGCATCGACGATACGCCCAGCAACTTCAACTACGGCGCCTTTGCCGGCAAGTCGCTGGACGCCGGCGGCGAGCTGCGGCTGGACGCAGGCGGCAGCGTAGCCGTGCACGCCTTGATCAGCGGCGCCACGGTAGCCGTGCAGGCCGGCCAGGATCTGGTGGTGGAAGGCTTGCTGCCGCTGGGCGCCGACGCTGCGACCACCCTGGCGGCGCGCGCCGAAGTGCGCTCGGCCGGCGCCATCGCGCTGGCGGCGGGCCGCGATCTGCGCATCGCCGACGCCGGCTACGTGGGCGCGGTGCTTGCCGGGGCCGATGCCGGCAGCATCAGCGTGGCAATGGACGCCGGCCGCGATCTGGTCATCGCCGGCAAGGTGGCGTCCAGCAGCGATGTCGCTTTCAGCGCGGGCCGCGACGTTGAGCTGGCCGGCGGTGAACTGGCGGTGCGGGGTTCCGTCACGCTGACGGCGGGCACGCTGGCGCGTTGGGATTACATCGGTCAGATTCACGGCGACATCGATACTTTCATCGACGCCAGGACCGGCAATGGCGACAGCGTCAGCGACGTGACGCTGAACGCCGGAGCCGAAGGCGGCGACGTCGATTTGCCGCAAGTGGCGCTGAGCGTGCCGGATCAGTTGAGCCTGACGGCAACCAAAGGCGCGGTGCTGCTGCTGGATGCGCCGGTCATCGCCCAGCGTTTGTTCGTCAGGGCGCGCGACGGCTTTACCGCGCGCATGAGCAGCAGCGCCGGTGGTTTGCAGCCCAGCCTCGCCGTGGCCGGCCTCGACGTGGTGGTGAGCGGCAACGCCGACCTGAGCCTGGTCAACGGCCGCGCCGTCACCGTCACGCGCTTGCAGACCGGCGGCAGCCTCGATTTCAGCAATATCGGCGACGTGGCTCTGGGCCAGGCCGCCGCCGGCGTGGCGGCCACTGTGCGCGTGATCAACGGCGGCCTGGCGGCGGATAGCGGTTCGCTGCTGGTTGCGCTGCGGTTGACGCTGAAAGTTTCCGGCAACGCCACGCTGAATACCGACATAGACAGCTTGCAGGCCGACGTGCGCGCTTTGAGCCTGACCCAGACCGCCGTTGGTTTGCTGACGCTGGAGCTGGTCGAAGTGCGCAACGGCGATCTGAGCGTGGCCGCCGGCGGCGCGCTGGACTTGGCCGACGTGCGTTTCGGTGCCGGCGCCGACAGCGACGGTAACGATGTCACCATCCAGGCCGCCGGCAATATCCGCGTGGGCACTCTGTTGGCGGCGGCTTACTACGCCACCAAAAATGAAGTGCCGGCCGCCAGCCTGCTGGGCGTCAACGCCGGGGTGAGCGCGCAATCCGATAT
>SCQD01000073.1 GCA_004299145.1 Methylococcaceae bacterium
GTTCGGCGCCGCCTTCGAGCGTATCGTTGCCACTCCCGGCGTAGCCTCTTTCTACGTTCGGGCCACCGCCGCCGCCGCTGCCGTCGCCGAACAGGACGTCGTCACCGGCATAGTTGTAGCCGGTGGCGTCACCCTGCCCCAGTACGTCGGCGTCGCCGCCGCCATTGCCGCCGGGCAGGTAGTAGCCGGCGCCCCCGCCGCCGCTACCGTCGCCCACCACCAAGCGGCCGGGGGTCAGTGCGTGAGCGTAGCCGGCCACCGCCAGCGCTTCGGCCCGCACCGGCCCGCTGTGGCGCTCCAATAACCAGTCGCCGCCTAGGCCGGTGAGGTCGTCGGAGGCCGCCACGTCGGCGCCGGTCAGTTGCGCCAGTTGGTCGATAAAGTCCTGGCCTTTTCCCCCCGCCGCCACCTCGCAGCCATACAGCAGCAGGTCGCCGTCCGGGGTCAGCGCCTTGCCGATGGCCGCCAGCGTCTCGGCTTGGGAAGCGAGGGTGGCCGCATCGAGCACGCCGGCGCCCAGCAAGATTTCGCCCGGCGCGCCGTGGGAGAGAGCGTGGATGGCGGCATAGCCGTGGTGGTCCTTGGCCCAGGCGGCCATCCGCGCCAGGCCGTCCCGGCCCGGTTCCAAAAGCACCGCCTCGACGCCGGGCCTAAGATTGGCCAGCAGGGTGTCGGTATCGGCGAGGCCGGGAGCGATGAAGGCGACTTCCCGGACTTGGCCCGCCTCCGGCGTGTTTGGGGTCGTGGAATGAATGCGCGTGTTCATGGTTGTGTCCTCATGCTTTGCTATTCAGTAATAATTCCCCCGGCGAGGCCGGGGGCTTTCTAATGTCAGCCGCTCAAGGCGGCTGAACGGGAACGCTAACGCGGCCTCGCGCTGAAGAAGCAAAAGCGCCTCGGGCATTTATTTCAAGGGCGCTACAAGGCGATCATGGTAGATCGGGATGCCTATCTTTTGGGGGTGGTGCGCTATATCCATTTGCATCAAGGATATGGCTAATAAGACACCGCCGGACGAAAGGGGCGGAAACGGATAGGCCAAGCCTACGGAATATGGAATCCTGTGCTCTGCGCACCCGATTTGGCGGCGAGCAAATCCAGTTGATGGATGATCATCCCCAGTTGCGCCGTTTCGATTTGTTGCAGCCGGACGGCATGCCATTGCCGTAGCGCAGCGGCATCGAACCGCGCGGCCTCGGCTTCGGCGCGCATAAAGTCCAGCAGTGCCCGCAGGCATACGTCGTCGGCGTCCTGGTAGGCGCCGTTTACCGGCGTGATGTGCCAGTCCGAACTGCCGTAGGCCGGTACGGTAAATCCCATGGCAAGCAGCTCGGCGTGCAAGCGCCGCCCGCAGCGGCGGCCGCCCGTCGCCAGCCCGTCGACGCGGCGCTGTTCCATGGATTCATCGTAGCAAGCCAGTAGCCACTGTTCGAAAACTGCATCCCTGTAGAGCGGGAATAGCGCGGTGTCGCCGTCGTAGTTGAGGGTGGCGTAGAACAAACCGCCCGGCGCCAGCCAGTCGGCAAAGCGGCGCAGGCTGGGTTGCAGCGGCACGATGTCCATGAAGGCGTGCGCGGTGATCAAGTCGAAGCTGCCGGGGAGCGCGGAAAAATCCGTCAGCACGGCATTGACCAGTTCCACTTCGACGCATTTATCGCCACGCCGGCCCGTCAGGCCTTGCGGGGTCGGTGCCACGGCATATCCCTGCTGCTGTAGCGCCTGCTCCAAGGCGGATGCGGCATCATTCAGCAGGCCGGCTTGCTGGTCCAGACCGGTCAGCGCTAGCTGGGGCACATCCAGGCATTCCAGCAAGCGCTTGAGCATCGCCCCGTTGCCCGTGCCGACGTCGAGGCAGCGCAAGCTCTGCCGTCCGGCCAGTGTTGCCGTCAATTGCCGGTATACCGGACGGTTCAGGCTGCGTTCGTCCAGCGGGTATTTGGCGCAAAGATAATCGGCAAAAGATACGCCCATTCAGGCCGCCGGTCCGTATGCCGCCCAATCCGTGCCGTTTTCCCACAGTTTGATCGACAGCGTTTTATCCTGCAGGGCCAGCCGTTGCACCAGCATTTCCCAGAGCAGACGGGCGAAACGCTCGATGCTGGGGTTCAAGTCGTGAAAAGCGGCGTGTTCGTTGAGCGTGGTGTCGCGGAAAATCGCGGTGACTTCGCTCAACACCCGGTCGACGTCGACGATGTCGATCAAATAACCGTGCCGGTCCAGGGCGCTGCCCGCGATCACCAGTTCGACGCGGTAATGATGGCTGTGGCGCTGGTTTTCCGCGCCCCAGTCGCCGCCGATGAGAAAGTGTTGGGCGATGAAGTCGCGGGTGATGGAGAGTTGGTACATAAACTTACGAATAGTTAAATATCGTCTGCAATACGCCATCCGTCCTGGCGCTGTTCAATGCGAAAGCCTTACGGCAATCGGCGAATGTAAATTCGTGGCTGACCAGGTTGTCCGGGCGGATGCGCCTGAGCCAGTCCCACGCCAGCGCCAAACGGCGCGGCTTGCTCCAGCGGCCGCTCAATGCGGGGTGCAGGGTGCTGACTTGGCTGGAAATCAGCTGTATGCGCCGCCGGTGAAAATGCCCGCCCAAATCCAGCGGCTGCGACGCATCGCCATACCAGGAACCGATGATAATCCTGCCGGCAAAACCGCTCAATGCAATGGCCTGGTTGATGGCCGCCATATTGCCCGACAACTCGAAGCAGACATCCGCTCCCTCGGCGCCGCCAGCACCGGGAAACAGGCTGCGCTGCAGCGAGCGCCACGCCTCGGGCTGCAAAGGGTCGATGGACTCGTGCGCTCCCCATTGCAGCGCACGGTCACGGCGGGTGGCCAGCGTATCCAGCGTCACCAGGCGTTGCAACGGAAAGCTCGCCAATACGGCCGTGGTCAGCAGCCCGACCACGCCCTGTCCGAACACCAGCGCCGTTTCGCCGACCAGCGGGCCGCCGTCCATGACAAAGTTGAGCGCGGACTCCATGTTCGGCAAAAACAGCGCGGCGCGCGAGGAAACGTCATCCGGGATCGGCAGGCAATGATCGGCCGGCGTGACGACGTGGCGCTGGTGCGGGTGAAACACAAACACCCGCTTGCCCAACCAATCCGCCGCCACCGCCCCGCCGATCTCGATGACCTTGCCGACCAGGGCGTAACCATAGGCAAACGGATAGGCGAAAGTGCCCGGCAGGCTGGCCAGCGTGGCGTCCAGCGGCAGGTCGGCGGGCATGCGGCCCTGGAAAATCAGCGATTCCGTACCGGGGCTGATGGCCGAATATTCGGTTTCCAACAAAACCTCACCGTCCGCCGGCGGGGCCAGCGCCATATCCCGCACCTCGACCTGCCGTGGCGCGATGTGCTGCAAAACCTGGGTGCGCATCAGCCTGCGCCCAATGAACCGTGCACGATCATGTCGGTTCCCAGCGCGTGATAGCGGCAGTCGGCGATGGCCAGCGGTTCGCGTTCGGGCGTCAGGCACAATTCGCCAACCGCTTTGAAGCCGCCGATCAGTTTCGGCACCACGGTGATCACGCAATAATCGACGCGCTGTTCCCGCAAAAACTGATTGATTACCGTGCCGCCGCCTTCCACCATCACGGAGCGCAAGCCCTGCCGCTTCAGCAAGCGCAAGGCGGCATCCAGCTCCAGCCGGCCGTGGGCGTTTTGCGGCACGCGCAACACCTGGGCGCCGCGTTGAAGCAATGCCTGGATTTTGGCTTCGTCCGCCGTCGTGCTGGTCACGATGATGGGCGGCTGCGCCGCCGCTTTCAGCAAAGCCGCATCGAGTGGAAAACGCAGGCTGCTGTCCAAAATCACCGGCAGGGGACTCTCACCATGGCAAAGGCGCACGGTCAGTTGCGGATCGTCGGCGATGATGGTGTTGATGCCGACCAGCAAGGCCGCGTGGCGGGCGCGCAAAAAATGCGTCAGCCTGAGCGAATCTCCCGAACTCAGCGCGCAAGCATGATAGCGCCGGATGGCGATGCTGCCGTCCAGGCTTTGGGCATAACTCAGCGTAACAAAGGGCAGGGCGCCGGCGGCGCGTTCATGCGCCGCCATTCGATGCAGCAAGGGCTGGATGAAGTCGAATTCTGCCAGGCCCTTCTGCTTCAGCTTGGGCGAGAGCAGGTGTTGCATCAAAGGTGCGCGTCGTCGGGTTGAAAGGGGTAAGCCGGTCCTACTCTAGCATCGCCACCCCTGTTGCCGTCAAGCAAGGCTCACTCTAACGATCATGGCGCGCGCGCCGCCCCTGACCATGAAACGCCACGCGCGCCATGATCGTTCCCCTCACCCCGGCCCTACCCAGGAACCTGCGGTTTTAGATTCCCTCTCCCCCAGGGAGAGACTCCAGCGCGCTCCCCGCGCCGAATGGCGCCCAGGAACAGAAGGGGGTTCGTTTCCGGTTCCTTCTCCCTCCGGGAGAAGGTTAGGATGAGGGGAGATAAAAGGCTATGGCTTTTTAATTCCCTCACCCCAACCCTCTCCCGAGAGGAGAGGGAGCCGGAAGTCACCGGTTCCAGGGTGCCATTCGGCGTAGGCAACGCGCTGGAGTCTCTCCCGGAGGGAGAGGGGGAATAAGGTCGCCGCGACTTTCATGGCAACGCCCGAAGCGGGGCAGGATCGCCGCATCGCGCATACCGGCCCATGCTTTTTTCGAATTTTCCACCCCTTTTTACCTTGCGGTTTTCAAGGTATTTCAGCGCTACAAAAGATCCCCAGCCGACCAGCGCCATGCCGGCGATGAATGCGCCATAGGCCACGGGCCACGGAATGCCCTGGGTCATCATCGAAAATTCGGACATGCCGCCGATGCCCGCCAGAATATTGATGGGCATGAAGATCAAGCCGAACATGGTCAGTTGAGAAACGCGCCGGTTCTGGTTGATGTTGATGAAGCCGATCGTGGCGTCCATCAGAAAGTTGATTTTGTCGAACAAAAACGCCGTATGGCTGTTGAGCGAATCGATGTTGTGCAAGATTTGCTTGATGTCGTCAAACTGCCCCGACGATAAAACCTTGCAGCGCAGCAAAAACAAAAGCGCGCGCTGGGTATCGAGAATATTGCTGCGAATGCGTCCGTTCAAATCCTCCTCTTCGGCGATATCCGCCAGGCTGGCGGCGGCTTCCTCGTCACTCATGGTTTCGCTCAGGACCTGGTGTCCCACTTTGCCGAGCGTGGCATAGATGTCTTCCAGCGAATCCGCCGCATATTCGATGACCGCGCCGTACAAATCGAGCAGCAGATCGTAGCAGTCGGACACGTAGCCCGGCTGGTTTTTGGCGCGGCGCCGCTGCAGCCGGAATACCGGCAGCTCTTCGTTGCGCGCGGAAAACAGAATGCCGTCGTGCAGAATAAAAACCACCGGAACGCTGCGCGAGTTGCCTTCACGGTCGAGCAGAAAATTCGAGTGCAGGTGGATTTCATCGTTTTCTTCGATGTGAAAACGAGAGCTGACTTCCAGATCGGTCGTATCGTCGGGGTCCGGCAGTTTCAGTCCAAAATGCCCCCCCACATAGCTCCGTTCCGCCGTTGTGGCATTGAGCAGGTCGATCCAGATCGGCTTGACGTTTTCCAGATCCTTGCGGCAGGTAATGGTTACCTGCCGCAGCTTGCCATGGATCAGCTCGAAAGCATTCATCCGGCTTTCGGCAAAGCTGGGCTCCCGGTTGCCCGCCAATTGTTTGCGCAGGGCGTCGGATACTTCCCAGAGAATGTCGTTTTCGCGTTCTTCCGGAACCTGTTTCCAGAGCAGCAACGCATCCTCGACCGGCATGGCTTCAAGGATGTTGCCGATTTCCGCGGATGACAGCTTGGCCAAGGCGTTCTGCAATTCGATCAGATGCTGTCTATGCACCATCGTTTCGATCAGGTTGTGACGCGGCATGTGCTGGGTATGCAGCATGCCCTCCACCAGTTTTTGCTTCTTGAGCAATTCGGCTACTTTTTCAAACGATGCTTCGTCCTTGGTGGGCGCGGGGGCAACGGGATCGACGTGCGTCATCAGATACAGCACGGGATGCCCGGCCATCACATTGAGCTTCGCTTGCCGGGCAATGGCGTGTCCTTCTTCAATCGTCAGGCCGCCGTCGATTTCCAAATGGACGTCGGCCAGTATCATGTCTCCGGTCTTGCGGGTTTTCAGGGCGTGCAATCCCAATACGCCAGGGGTCGCCAGAATTTCGGCGGCGATGCCGGCGATCTGATCCTCGGTTATGGCGCCATCCATCAGATCGTGCAGCGCGTGCCGGGTGAATTTTCCGCCCATCCGGGCAACCATCAAGCCGACAATCAGCGCCGCAATGGGGTCAAAAAACACAAAACCCAGTAAATTTCCCGCAATGCCCAGCGCCACCACCAGCGAAGAAGCCGCATCGGAGCGGGCATGCCAGGCATTGGCCACCAACAGGCTGGAGCCCACCCGTTCAGCGACGGCCAGCATATAGCGGAACAGCGCTTCCTTGGCGATTAAAGCGCTCAAGGCCACCCACAGGGCGAACAGATGGACGGTGGGAATGGTTTCCGGCGCTTGCAGCTTATGGGCAGCCGACCAGATCATGCCTACCCCGACGGCCAGCAACAATCCGCCCAGCGCGAAGGACGCCGCGTTTTCATAGCGCTGATGGCCATAGTGGTGGTCTTCATCCGGCGCTTTTTTGCTGTGATGCACGGCCAGCAGCACGACAAAATCCGCCACCAGATCGGACAGGGAATGGATGCCGTCGGCAATCAACCCTTGGGAGCCGGATAGCAAACCCGCGATGATTTGGGCGATGGTCAGGGAAACATTGACGATTACGCTGACCCAGGTACTGCGTCTGACGGAGGGCTCCCGTTCCGGGGGGGGCTGTTCGCCGTCGGGTTCCGGCAAATCTGGGGGGATGGGCATATCGGTTTTTCTCGCTCAGTAGACCCGCAGGATAAACCGTACGCCCCACGGGAATCCATAGCAAGGTTTTAGCCGTGCGCTCCGTCATGACGCACGGAGCGGAATCTGGAGCGGCAGGTGGATGCGGCGGTGCCTTCGATATAACCAGACGTCCACACCCAGTTGCGGGCGTCGCCGGGAGCATACGGCACCCCGGCTTGCATGCCCGCCATGCCGGCCAGGTAGCCTTGCAGCCAGACGGCTGTATCCAGCTTACTCATGTCGTGCCCCCGTGTTTCGGGTTGTCGGGCCGGAGGCAAGTTCGGGATGTATCAGGTTTTCAAGGGTGATGTGCAAGTTCAAAGCCGGCTCCCATGCTGATTGCGCTGGTATTCGACTCAAGGCTAAATCACCGATATTACGCGGGTGTTACACGCTGCCGGTTACAATGAGCTTGCACCTTTGCGGCATTTCGTTATCATCCGGAATGGATACTATCAGGAAAAACCATGACCGATACGTTGCAAACTCTCAAGGAAATCATGTCGGAGAAGACCGAAGTCAATGTGGATGACATTACGCTGGAGAGCACGCTGGAAAATTTGGAGCTGGATTCGCTGGATCTGTTCGAAATTGTTTTCAGCGTCGAAGACGCTTTCCATATCAAAGTGCCGGACAACCGGCTGGACATCAAAACCGTGCGGAATCTGGTCGATTTGATCGACGAGCTGGTTACAGCACAGCATGGTTGAGCGGCGCGTTGCGGTGACCGGCATGGGGCTGGTGTCGCCGCTGGGCAGTACGCTGGACGCACTGTATGCCAATCTGCTGGCCGGTGTTTCCGGCATCCGGCGCATGCGGGCCGATTTCAGCGGGCGCCTGGAATGCAAAATCGCCGCCCAGGTGGATTTTGACCCGCTACAGTATTTTTCCAAAAGCAAAGCCGGCAGCCTCGACCGCGTCAGCCAGTTTGCGCTGGCGGCGGCCAGACAGGCCATCGACGATGCCGGTTTGAACCTGGATGCTGTCGATAAGTCGCGCATCGGCATTTATCTGGGTACCGCCATGGGCGGCCAAACCACCAACGAAGAGGCTTGCGAGCGCGTTTATGGCCCACAGGGCGGCCGGCTCAGACCGCTGAGCGTGGTGATGGCGATGATGAACGCCGCCGCTGCGCAAATCGGCCTGGAGTTCGATTTGCGCGCCGCCAATCTTACCTTCAGCACCGCCTGCGCTTCTTCCGCCGTCGCCATCGGCGAGGCGTTCCACCTGATCCGGCGCGGTGGCACCGACGTCATGCTGGCGGGTGGTTCAGAAGCCCTGCTGACCCTGGCGACCATCAAGGCCTGGGAAGCGTTGCGTGCTTTGGCGACGGAGGATGCGGGCGATCCGGCTGCATCGTGCAAGCCGTTTGCCGCCGACCGTAGCGGCTTGGTGTTGGGCGAAGGTGCAGCCTTGCTGGTGCTGGAGGATATGGAGCACGCGGTGGCACGCGGCGCGCGCATTTATGCCGAACTCGCCGGATACGGCAGCAACAACGACTGTCGGCACATCACCCAGCCTTCCGCCGAAGGGCAGGCGGCCGCCATGCGCGCGGCGCTGAGCAGTGCCGGCCTGGCGCCGGGCGATATCGGCTACATCAATGCGCACGGCACCGCCACGCCGCTGAACGACGCTGCTGAAACGGCGGCGATCCGCCAGGTGTTCGGGGCGGCGGCGGATTATGTGCCGGTCAGTTCCAGCAAATCCATGCACGGCCATTTGATGGGCGCGACGGCTGCCATCGAGCTGATCATCAGTATCCTGGCGCTGACGCGCGGCGTATTGCCCCCCACCATCAACCTGCATCATCCCGATCCCGCGTGCGATTTGGACTATGTTCCCAATATTGCCCGCAGCGGCGTTGCGCTACGCTACGTGATGTCCAATTCGTTCGCCTTCGGCGGCACCAGCGGCGTGCTGATTGCCGGGAAGGTGTAGCCGACGGTTAAGGGTTTGATCGCAAGCAATCCCCCCGGAGCCGCGCCATGCACGACCAAAACTTCAAAAACCTGATCCTGGATTACCCGCGCCAGGCGCTGGAGTTTTTTGCCGATTATTACGCCGATCTCGACAACGAAGAAATCCAGTTCGAAGCAGGGGCCAGGGATTAAGAGTTAACCCCCAGCCCGTCGGAGCCAATTCAGGCCGTTATATAGCGATGTTGTTCAACTCATACGAATTTATTTTCTGCTATCTGCCCGTCACGGCGGCGCTGTTTTTTCTCCTGGCGCAAAAAGGCGCCGTTCCTGCCTGCGCCTGGCTGACGTTCGCTTCACTGGCGTTTTACGGCTGGTGGAATCCGGCCAACCTGCCCATCCTGCTGGGCTCCATCGCTTTCAACTACCTGATCGGTCTGGCGATTTTTCGCTGGCCCACCCATGCGCGTCTGGCCTTGTGCATCGGCGTCGGCGTGGACTTATCCCTGTTGGCCTACTACAAATACGCCGTATTTTTGGCAAACAACCTGAACGCCTGGTTGAATCTGGGGTTGCCGGTCAGCGCGGTGGAACTGCCTTTGGGGATTTCCTTCTTCACGTTCACGCAAATTGCTTATCTGGTGGATGCCCGGCAACGCAAAGCGCGCGCAGCCAATTGGCTGCACTACGGCTTGTTCGTGACCTACTTTCCCCACTTGATCGCCGGGCCCATCCTGCACCACGGCGAAATGATGCCGCAGTTCGCCAAGCCGGGCACCTACCGCTTGAGTTACCGCCATCTCGCGCTGGGTCTGACGGTCTTTGTGCTGGGCTTGTTCAAAAAAGTGATCCTGGCCGACGGCATTGCGCCGCTGGTATCGCCGGTGTTTGCCGCCGCGCAGGGTGCGGACCAGCTCAGTTTCGCCGATGCCTGGGGCGCGGCGCTGGGCTATGCGTTTCAGCTCTATTTCGACTTTTCCGGCTATTCCGACATGGCCATCGGCTTGTCTTATCTGTTCGGCATCGTACTGCCGCTGAATTTTTATTCACCCTACCGCGCCACCGGCATCATCCAGTTCTGGCGGCGCTGGCACATGACGCTGTCGCGCTTTCTCAAAGAGTATCTGTACATCCCGCTGGGCGGCAATCGGCACGGCGTGCCGCGCCGCTACCTCAACCTGTTTCTCACCATGCTGCTGGGCGGGCTGTGGCACGGCGCCAGCTGGACTTTCGTGCTGTGGGGCGCCATACACGGCGCGCTGCTGGCGCTTAACCACGCCTGGCGCGCCGTGCGCGGCAAGCGCAGCTCCGGCTGGGCGGCGCGTGGCCTGTCCACGGCGCTGACCTTTGTCCTGGTCGTGCTGGCCTGGGTGCCGTTTCGCGCGCCGGATTTCACGACCACGCTCAAGCTTTGGTGGCTGATGTTCGCCGGCGACGGCGTGCACGGCTTCGCGGTGTTTTCCAGCCACGCCGGCGTTCCGCGCCTGATCGGCCTGGCTTTGATCGTGTTTTTACTGCCCAATACCCAGCAGTTCGTGCGTTTTCGCACCTTCAGGGCGGATCGCGACGGCCAGGGCGGCGGCGGCTGGCTGCGCTGGCGTCCCACGCCGGCCTGGGCGGCGTTCACGGCTTTGCTGGGCGTCATCGCCGTATTCGGTCTGACCGAAGTCAGCGAATTTCTTTATTTCAATTTTTAGCCATGACCCCGATTTTTCGCGCTTATCTGGGCGTAGCGCTGGGCCTGATGCTGGTGTTTGCCGGCATGCTGGCGGCGTTCAACCGCTTCATGGACCCGTTCGACTACTACTGGAGCCCCACCGTCCCGGGCATCAACGCGGTCAAGGTCAAAGCGCGCCGCTACGAGCGCTACGTCAAGCCGGACATCCTGCAACGCTTGCGGCCGGCCACGGTGATCCTGGGCAATTCCATCGCCGAAATCGGCTTTGACCCCGAAGGTCCGGCTTTGCGGGAGCGCCAGGCTTACAACGATGGCTTGCTCGGTGCGCAGTGGCCGCTGATCCAGTGCCACGCCTTGTACGCCCTGGGTTTGCCCGCGACCCGGCACATTATCCTGGGGCTGAAGCTGGAAGCCATGCCCGCCGTGGATTGTGATCGGCCCGAAAACGCCGTGCAGCACGCCAGCCTCCGGCAACGGCTGTTTTCCACGGAAGCGCTGAGCGCGAGCGTCACCACGCTGATCAATCAGGACCGGCCCAGCATGCGCAAGCATACGGGCCTGATTTTGGGCTGGCGCGGCAAGGCGGGGCCGGAGCGCCGTTTCAGCCAGGCGCTGCGGCAGGCCGGTTGCGGAAGTGCCGCCACGCCGCCTGCGGCAGTCGGCGATTTGTCCGGGCTGGAGTCCATTTTGCGCAGCGCCCGGCAGCGGGGGGTGCGCGTCGACCTGTTTTTTTACCCGCATCACGCCTATTTCATGGAAACGCAATTGGCCTGCCCTGGCCGGCAGCTGTGGGCGCTGATGGAGAACGCGGCGCAACGGGTGGCCGGCATGAATCACGACGGGCTGTTCGCGCTGTGGTCGTTCTACGAATACAACGCTTACACGACGGAGCGGGTGACCCAGGCGCCGATGCAATACTGGCAGGACTTGACCCATTTCAACTGGGAATACGGCGAGGCGGTACTGGAGCAGATGTTCGCGCCGGCCGCCACGCCGGCTATCGGCGTGCGCTTGGCGCCCGAAACCATGGAGGAGACCAGGCAGCGCTTTGCCGCCGGCCGCGAGCAAAGCCATCGGGAGCATCCCGAAATGTACGAGGATTTGCGGCGCATGTTGGCGCAACGCTCCGCGCGCTGATGGCTTCGATAACCCCTGTTCTGGGCCTATCGGTCCAAAATAGGGGCTAAAACGACGGATCTCAGATGAAGAATGATTTCAGTGCATGCATGGCGGCTCCTTACTGGGGTGGAAACAAATCGGAGGCGATGCCCAGGGCGTCGGCAAAGCGGTTGAAAGCGGCGAACAACTCCATGACGCCCAAGGCTTCGACGATTTCCGCCATGGGAATGTTTTGCGCCGCCAGACCGGCCAAGTCCGCCGCCACGCGCGCCGCTTCACGGTTGGCGCGGCGGGCAAAGGCGATGAGCGCTTGCTCGCGGTCGCTGAAACCGGCGTCGGCCAGGGTATGTTCCATGGCGGTGATTTTTTCCGGCGCAAAACCCAGCATTTGCAGCATGGCGCTATGGGCATCGATGCAGTAGCCGCAGGCATTGTCTTTGGAAATCAGCAAAGCGATGGTTTCTTTCACCTCGCGGCGCAAAACGCCGCTCAGCAAAGTGGCCTGCACCTTGGCCCAGTTGGCCGCCAGTAACGGCGGATAGGCCGCATAGGCACGAAACAGGTTGGGCACAAAACCGAAAGCCTGCTCGATTTCCGCCAGCGCGACGGCGGGGTTTGTGGTGTTTTGCGTAGTCATCAGTGAGCCTCTATGGGTTATATAGGGACCTTTCGGTCCAAAATTAAATAAAGACAAAACGGTTGATGGAATTTGCCGGTGTGGTTTGCTCCTTGGGTCGTCGTTGAAAAACAGGATAGAAACTCAGTCGAGTGCGCACAGGATGACTCTTACGATGTCCTTGACCGTATTTGCTCCCGCCCCGGCTTTCACCATGGTTTTGAGTCCGCTCATGCTGCTTACCAGGTAATGCGCCAATACCGCGGCATCCTTGTCGGCGGCGATGTCGCCTTCTTGCTGGGCGCGTTGCACCGCCGCCTGGAAAATATTTTTGAACCGGTCCACGCACTGCGCGACCCACTCGGCAACCAACGGGTCGCGTTGGGCAAATTCGTTGGCGGTATTCATCACCAGACAGCCGCGTGGTTTTACCGGGCCGTTGGGCTCGTCGGCAACGGCATAAAACATCTCCGCGATAAATTGCCGTCCCGATGCCGCCCGATCCAGCCGTTCCCGCATCGCCGTCGCCATGCTTTCCCGGTAACGGCCGATACAGCGTTCAAACAACTGCTGTTTGCTGCCGAAGGTTTGATAGAAGCTGCTTTTGGATAAGTCCATTGCCTTGAGCAGGTCTTGCAGGGAAGTGGCTTCATAGCCTTTGCACCAAAAAACGTGCATGGCGTCATGCAGCGCCTGGTCGGGATCAAATTCAAGGGGGCGTCCAATGTTCATGGCGAACAATTTAGAACCGATCGGTTCCAAAGTCAAATACCCTGTTTTTGTAAGCGCGCCGCCGCCGTTTTACACGGCGGATTCGTTGTTGCCGCAGCTGCTTAGCGTACGTTTGATGCGTTCGCGCGCGCATTCGCTGAGCTTTACGGGTTCCTCGGTGAATGCCCTGGTTTCCATGAGCACCGTCGCTTGCCGCAAAAAACGCAGTTGCCCGGCAAAACGGCGGCAGGCGCCACACAACATCAGGTGCAGGCGCAGCGATAGTTTTTCTTTGAAAGTCAGAGGCCTATCCTGGCTCCGGGAGAATAGTCGGCTGATCTGTCGGCAATTGAGCATCAAAGCTTCTCCTGTGTTGGCCGTTGACCGAACCAGTTGAGTTCCAGGCATTGCCGCAGACTCATGCGCGCGCGGTACAGCATTACTCCGGCATTGGTCATGGAAATGCCCATTTCGTTACAAATTTCTTCATTGCTGTTGCCGTGCAACTCGCGTAGCACGAACAACTGGCGCTGCTTGGGCGCCAGCCGCTCGATACAGCCGTGCAACGCCTCCCAGAAGTAGGCGTTTTCCGTGGCTTTGGCCGGGTCGTTCCAGGCGCTGGGCCGGCTGACCCAGCGTCCCTCATCGGTAAAAACGTCGTTCATGCCGTAGCCCTCTTCCTCAACCTCCGCGCCCGCATCGTCCTGCAAAGGCGCTTCCCGGTATTGGCGGCGCAACTGATCGAGAATTTTGTGCTTGAGGATGCCGGTCAGCCAGGTGCGTTCCGCCGCGCGGCCGTCGAAACTTTGCCGCCCCTTGAACGCCGCCAGCAGGGTTTCCTGCACCAGGTCCTCGGCCAGCGTTTCATCGCGCACGCTCAGCAAAGCATAGCGGTATAAGTAATCGCCATAACTGTCGAGCCAGGTTTCCGGGGCTGTGGCTTGGCGCTCGTCTGGCGGAAGGGAGGATGGCATGGCGGTCTCGCGGCGCTGAAAAACGCTTATTGTGACGTAAATGCCGGAGGAACAATATTCCACGCACCGTCAACGAATCCGCTGTAAGGAATGGTGGGCCGGGGCGACCAAACAGGCAAACTACCGGCGCTTTTCGTCATCGTTTCCACGCGCTACGCTGATTTCGCTGGTTTGGCAGGACGGGGTATTCACCCCGTCCGTAACGCTTGGGCTTGCAATGAGCTTTGCCGGCACAAGCAAACGTTGGGACGGGGTTCAAACCCCGTCCCGCACGGAACCTGATTTGGTTGCAAACCATGCTTGACACGAATAACGGAAATACGCGCCTTCTGGTGTTTGCCAAAGCCCCAGAACCCGGCCTGGCCAAAACCCGCTTGATGCCTCTGTTGGGTGCTGAAGGCGCTGCCCGTTTGCAGGCCCGCTTGACGCGGCGGGCGCTGGTCACCGCACTGGCCGCCAATGTGGGGCAGGTGGAACTGTGGTGCGCGCCCGACGCCGGGCATGCTTTTTTTGCCGCGTTGAGCGCGGAACTGGGCGTGGCTCTTCACGGCCAGTGCGGCGGCGATCTGGGCGAAAAAATATTGCACGCCGCCAGGATGACGCTGGCGCAGGAACGCTATGCGTTGATCATGGGCACGGATTGCCCGCGGCTGACGCCGGGCCATCTCCGCCAAGTGCAGCATGATTTGCAAGGAGGCAGGGATGCCGTGCTCATCCCCGCCGAGGACGGTGGTTATGTACTGCTGGGATTGGCGCGCGTGTCCCCGGCGTTATTTGCCGGCGTGGACTGGGGAAGCGGGCGCGTGTTGCAGCAAACCCGCGAGCGTTTGGCAGACCTGGACTTCAAAACCAGCGCATTGGACCCGCTGCCCGATGTGGACCGTCCCGAAGACTGCCTGGCACTGGGCCGGGAGTATCCCTTGATCTGGCACAACCTGACTTCCGAGGAGTCGCTATGAGCTTTATTTCAACACCCGAAAACTATCCCTATGTTGGGTTTATCCGCCCGCTGCTGTTTCTGCTGCGGCGCAAAACCGGGGCGCTGTCCGAACCAGTGCGCTTGTGGGCGCGTGTGCCGGTGGCTTTTCTGGGGTTTCTCTGGTCATGGCGCGCTTTGGAAAGCAGGGCCTCGCCGCTGCCCCCGCCGTTGCGCGCCTTGATCCGTACCCGCATTTCCCAGCTCGACGTCTGCGCGTTCTGCATCGACCTCAACGGCAGCCGGGCGCTGGAGCTGGGCGTGGCGCAAGACAAGCTGCTGGCGCTGGCCGATTTCGCAGCCTCGCCGCTGTATGACGAAGCGGAAAAAGCCGCGCTGGCCTTCGCCGAGACCGTCACGACAACAGGCCGTAAAGTGGATGCCGAATTAATGGAACGCCTGAAACGCCACTACAGCGACGATGCCATCGTCGAACTGGCGGCGTTGATCGCGCACCAGAACATGTCGGCCAAGTTCAACACTGCATTGGGCGTCCAGGCATGATGCGCCACAATAAACCCGAATATGACCTATGCGTCATCGGCGGCGGTGCCGCCGGACTGGTAACGGCAGCGGGCGCCGCCGCGTTGGGCGCCAAGGTGGCGCTGGTGGAAAAACACCGGCTCGGCGGCGATTGCCTGTGGCACGGCTGCGTGCCCAGCAAGGCGTTGCTGCACTCAGCGGGTGTTGCGCACACCCTGCGCACGGCGGAACGGGCCGGTCTGGATAACTTTGAACCCATGGTTGATCTGGCCGGGGTGATGGAACGGGTGCGCTCGGTGATCCGTACCATCGAACCCAACGACAGCCCAGAACGCTTCCGCAGCCTGGGCGTGGAGGTGTTGTTCGGCGCAGGTTGCTTCACTACGCCGGATCGCTTCGCAGTGGAAGGACGCACCATTACCGCCAATCGCTACGTTTTGGCCACCGGCAGCCGTGCCGCGCAGCCACTCATACCGGGTTTGGAGCAGGTTTCTTACCTGACCAACGCCACCCTGTTCGACCTGCGCGAACCGGTGCCGCACCTCATCGTGGTCGGCGGCGGTCCCATCGGCGTGGAAATGGCCCAGGCCTTTCGCCGCTTGGGCAGCGCCGTCGACCTGATCGAAACCGGCCCCGGCATCCTGCCGCGCGAGGATCAGGACATGGCGGCCCTGGTACAGCAACGGCTGGCGGCGGAAGGCATGCGCTTTCATTTCCGGCAACGGATACATTCCATTGAGAACGGTGCCGGCGCGTTGCAATTGCGCTTGAAGTGCTGCGGCGAGGCGGAAACCCTCCTGGAAGGCAGTCATCTCCTCATCGCCGCCGGGCGTAATCCCAATCTCGACGGATTGGGTCTGGACGCTGCCGGGGTGGTGTTGGAAAACGGGCGGCTCAAGCTGGACGCACGCCTGCGCACCACCAATAAACGTATTTATGCTTGTGGCGACGTGGCCGGGCCGTATCTTTTCACGCACATGGCCGAATACCAGGCCGGCATCGTGCTCAGAAACGCCCTGTTCCACTGGCCAGCGCGCTGCAGCCCCACCGCCGTGCCCTGGTGCACGTTCACCGACCCTGAACTGGCCCGCGTCGGCCTGTCGGAAAGTGAGGCGGTGCGACATGGCATACCCCACCTGGTCTACGGCTTCGATTTTGCCCACATTGACCGGGCGGTGGCCGATGACGCCACCCACGGGCGCGCCAAACTGGTGGTTTCACCCAGAGGTAAGCTGCTGGGTGCCGCGTTGTGCGGTTCACAGGCAGGCGAATTGATCCACGAATACGTATTGGCTTTAACCAAGGGCATGACGGTGTCCGACCTGGCCGGCGTCATTCATATTTACCCCACGCTGGCGCAGATCAACCGCCGCGTGGCCGAACTGCACCTGAGAACAAAACTAACGCCGGGCGTGAAGCGCTGGATTCAGCGACTGTTCGGCCTGCGGGGAGATCAACAATGAATGCTGCACAGTGGTTCAATAAAAAGGGGTTACTGATCACATTATTCGCTGTACCGGCAGCATTCTGGCTGCTGGGTGGCGACGAATGGCTGAGCCTTGCAGCGTTTCAGGCCCATCGCGCACAACTCCTGAGCTTTACCCAAAGCCATTTCTGGCCGTTCTTTATCGGCTGGGGGCTGTTTTATGCTGCCACCGTGGCTTTCAGCCTGCCGGGCGGCGCGTTATTGTCGCTGATGACGGGGTTTTTGTTTGGCCGTTGGCTGGGCACCGCGCTCATCCTGGCAGCGGCTACCCTGGGTGCCGTGGCGGTGTTCAGCGCGGCTCGCCATCTGTTCGCCGACGCGGCGCGGCAGCGGTTGGCGCAAAACCCGGCGGCGGCGCGGCTGCTGGCCGGTTTCGGTCGGGATGCCGTCAGCTACCTGCTGTTTCTGCGCCTGGTGCCGGCCTTTCCTTTCTGGCTGGTGAACCTGGCGCCGGCGTTTACCCCGGTGCGGCTGTCGACCTATTTGTGGACCACCGTGGCCGGCATCCTGCCCGGCGCTTTCGTGTTCGCCAACCTGGGGCGTTCCCTGGGCGAAATCCACTCGTTGCAAGGACTGGTTTCGGCGGAAGTGCTGGTTTCCCTGGGACTTTTGGGGCTGTTGGCGCTGCTGCCGGTGGCGCTACGGCGCATCAGTCAAAATCCAAACATGACACAGGATAAAACATGAACGCACAACTCTATGCCATCGCCCTGCCCGCACTGCTGCTGGCCTGGGCCAACGGCGCCAACGACGTATCCAAGGGCATCGCCACGCTGATCGGCAGCGGCTTGAGCAAACCCGCGCCCGCCATTCTCTGGGGCACGTTTTGGACGCTGCTTGGGGGTGTGGCGGCGGCTTTTTGGGGCTCGGCGTTGGCGAGCACTTTTGCCCATGGCTATTTGGCCGCCGATTTCCGCCCGGATACCGCCTTCGTCGCCGGCGCCCTGTGTGGCGCGTTCGGCTGGGTAGGCATCGCCACGCGCCTGGGTTTGCCGGTATCCACCACCCACGGTTTGCTGGGCGGCATCGTCGGCGCAGTCTGGTCGAAAGCCGGATGGGAAGGATTGAACGGCAGTGCCGTGGCAAGCAAAGCCTTGCTACCGCTGTTGTTCAGCCCGCTACTGGCTATCGTGCTGTGCGGCGTGCTATTGCTGGCGGTGCGCTGGTTGGCCGAACACATCCCGGCTTGGCGGCCGGGATGCTGTGAGCCGACGGAGTGGCAAGCCGATCCGTTCCGTTGTGCTACGAAAGGGATGGATTCCGGCAAACCTTTACGGCTGAGCCTGTTGCGTTGGCTGCACTGGTTGAGCAGTGGCGCGGTGAGCTTCGCCCGTGGCCTGAACGACGTGCCTAAAATCGCTGCTCTCCTCATCCCGGCGCTGCCCGCGCTGGGTCTGTCCGCAGTAGAAACCACTTTTTGGGCGGTGGGGGCGGTGACGACGAGCATGGTGGCGGGCAGCCTGTGGGGCGGTCTGCGGGTGGCGCGGGTGTTGGCGTTTCGGGTAGCGGAACTGGACGCGGGCAGAGGCTTGGCGGCCAATGTAGGCACCTCGCTGTTGGTGCTGGCCGCTTCCCCGCTGGGCTTGCCGGTTTCCACCACGCACGTCAGCACCGGCTCGTTAATGGGCGTGCGCTTCGCGGATGGCTCCGAACCCCGCCAGGCCGACGCTCTGCGCGCCATCCTCATCGCCTGGCTGGTCACTCTGCCGCTGGCGGCTTTGATTGGCGCTGGCATAAGTTGGGTGCTGGGTGGTTTGTTCCAAGCAATCTAACGGATTGAGGTCCGTGCTTTATCGGTACTCCTCCGCCAGCCGATCCACCGACACACCGCGCCAGTACAGCCAGCGCAAGCGCCACATCAGCCAAATGGTGCGCCACACGCCGCGCGTTTCCCAGCGGCGGCCCGAAGTCACCACCCGTGCACGCAGACACAGCGGCGGGCCGAGCCGGCACAGGCGTTGGGATAGTTCAATATCCTCCATCAACGGCTGATCGGGAAAACCGCCCAATGCCTGGAACGTCTCGCGCCGCACGAACAGCGCCTGGTCACCGGTGGCGATGCCGGTCCAGCGGGAACGGCGGTTCATGCAAAAAGCCACCACCCGCAGCAGCCACGACCGACCGGCGATGCGCACGTCGAAACGGCCCCACAACCTGTCGCCGGCCCCCAACCCGTCCAGCACCAAACCGTCGGCCTGTTCCGGCAGCCGCGTATCGGCGTGCAGAAACAGCAATACCTCGCCCAGTGCCATCGCCGCGGCTGCGTTCATCTGCCGGGCTCGCCCGCTGGAAACGCTCAATACCCGATCAGCCCAGGGAATCGCCAGCAAGAGGGTTCCGTCCGAGCTGCCGCCGTCGGCGACGATCACTTGCACGCCCCGGCCGCGCATGGCTTGCAGGCTTTGCAGCGTATCGCCGATGGCGGCGGCTTCGTTCAGCGTGGGGAGGATGATGGACAGACGGGGTGGCATGGAATCGGAATGAAGTTTGGGAACGACAAAGCCAGCTAGCTGAACATGGAACTATCCCAACACAACCAGGTGATCGGCGGTGGCACCCGTTATAGCGCAGGGAGCAATGCGCCGGTCGAAGGTTACCAGCCTCCCACCGGTTTTATTGCTCTGTGAGCGGAAACATCCTGCCGCCGACGGTCAGCCAAGGCCTCTTTTACCAATTTGGAAATCATCGCAAATCGCCTGATGCATCAAGGCGATCAAGGGAAAGGCTGGAGCGGGGCGGGGTTTAACCTCCGCTCCAAACGTTTGGATGTCTTGCAAGATGCGCCATGACCGGTTTCCCTTTCTCAAACGCCCGCCAAGCTGCCGCTCATAACCCCAAATCGCTCAAACCGGCGTGATCGTCGGGGCGGCGGCCCAGTGGCCAGTGGAACAGCCGTTGTTCTTGCTTGATCGGCAGATCGTTGATGCTGGCAAAGCGCCGTTGCATGAAGCCTTGCCGGTTAAATTCCCAATTTTCGTTGCCGTAGCTGCGGAACCATAGCCCGGAATCGTCATGCCATTCATAAGCAAAGCGCACGGCGATGCGGTTGTCGGTAAACGCCCATAATTCCTTGATTAAGCGGTAATCCAGTTCCTTGGCCCATTTGCGCTGCAAAAACTGCCGCACTTGTTCGCGGCCTTGCGGGAATTCGGCGCGGTTGCGCCAGAGTGTGTCTTCGGTATAGACCAGCGCGACGCGGTCCGGGTCGCGGGAATTCCAGGCATCTTCGGCCATGCGCACTTTTTGCGCCGCAGTTTCGGCGGTAAAGGGCGGGACGGGTGATTTGATGGCTTCGTTCATGGTTTTTCTCCGTTATTGATTGGTGGGTAAGTTAAGGCTGCCACATGGTAAATAGTCCGGGCTGCGCTGTTCGCCGCTGAGCAAATCCACCGAGCGAGTTTGGTAGGGCAACGCCAGCAAGTTTAATTTTACTTTGTCAGATTTCACCAACAACGTCGTTCCGCGTAGATACGCTGTGCGTACCGTTCGATGCCCTCGAAGGTACGCACAGCGTACCCTACATCGATAGGCGGCTTTCCGCCTGCCGGGCGACCGTTTGTTGGCGGGCTTGAACCAGCAGCGCTTCGACTTCGTCCCGGCTGTAGCGTGGCGTGATGTACTTGGGGCAATTCCAGTCGAAGGCTTCGACGCGGATGACGATGCCGCGTTCGACCGGGGCCCGAGAATCGGACGATTCCAGTTGCGCCAGCAATGCCGGCTCGGTGCGTTCGTCCACTGCTCGCGCCCGGCCCCAGATTTTCAAGCGCCGCCGCCGAGGATAGTCCATCAGCAGCAGACTCACCCGGTCGTCGCCGCGTAAATTGCCGACCGAAATGTATTGGCGGTTGCCGCTGAAATCGGCGTAACCGATGCTGCGTTCATCCAACACTTTCAAAAAACCCACCGGCCCGCCGCGATGCTGCACGTAGGGCCAGCCGGTTTGGCTCACCGTGGCTTGATAAAAGCTGTCGCGCTCGGCAATAAAAGCTTGCTCGGCGTCGCCCAGCGCCACCTCCTCGGCCACGCCGAGTTCCGCTGACCGATACGCGGCGCGACTGCCCATTTCGGTTTGTACGGCCTGCACGTCGGGGGTGAAACTGATTTTGGCAAAAGCGCGGATCATGGCCTTGCTCCTGATTGGGATTGAAACATTGGCATTAACTATCAGCGCAAGCATCCGGGCGCAAGTCCATCCTGGTACTTGGCCCGGTTCACTCAGGCCGCCTGGCTTAGCGCCACTTTCGGGAAGTCGATGCTGACCCGGCTGGCTTTACCCAGGATATTGGTCAGCATGTTCATGCCGGCGTGGGTAATCACCTCGACGATGTCCGCCTCGCTGAAACCGGCGTCACTCATGGCCTGCAACTCGGCGTTGCTCACCGCGCCCTTGTGCTCGACCAGGGCGCGGGCGAATTTAACCGCCACCGCCGCCTTGGCGTCCTGACTGGAGCCGGCCCGGTTGGCTTCGATTTCCGCCCCGTTCAAACCGGCTTGGCGGCCGATGGCGGTATGCGCGGACAGGCAGTATTCGCATTCGTTCTGCTGGGCCAGCGCCAGCGCGATGCGTTCGCGGGTAGCGGCGTCCAGCGAACCGTGGTTGGCGATGTGATGCAAGCCGAGGAAGGCTTTCAAAGCATCCGGCGAGTGGGCGAACACCCGCAAGAAATTAGGCACCATGCCCAACTGGCTTTGGATCGCATCCAACAGGCTGCGTTGTTCGGTGTCGGCGCTTTCGTCGCTAACAGTGCTAATACGGCTCATGAGGGTTCTCCAAAAAATGAAAGGGGTATGCGCCTGGGTTGAAATTCAGCAGGCGGGTACAGTGTGTCTTATTGCATAAAAATAAAGAATAACTAGAATTATCAATTCACTATTCCGATAATTGGAATTATCCATGGCTCGTTTGCATTTAATGAGCGTGTATGTCGCGGTGGTCGAAGCCGAAGGCTTTGCCGGCGGTGCCCGCAAGCTGCGCATGTCGCCACCGGCCGTGACGCGCGCGGTGGCGGCGCTGGAACAGCGCCTGGGCGTTAAATTGCTGAACCGCACCACCCGCTACGTGCGGATGACCGAGGCAGGCCAGAAATACTACGAGGACGCCAAACGCATCATCGCCTTGGCCGATGAAGCCGACGACGCGGCGCTGGGCCTCAACGCCGAACCGCGCGGCCTATTAACCGTCACCGCCCCGGTTTTGTTCGGACGCATCTACGTGATGCCCGGCATCGTCGAGTATTTGCGCCGTTACCCGGTGGTGGAAGTCAACGCCCTGTTCGTCGACCGGGTGGTCAACCTGCTGGAGGAAGGCGTGGACGTGGCGATCCGCATCGGCGAATTGCCCGATTCGTCGTACCGGGCGCTGCGGGTCGGCTCGGCAAGGCGGGTGCTGTGTGCAGCGCCGGATTATTTGACAACGCACGGCATGCCGCAAACGCCGGACGATTTGCTCCAGCATCGAATCATCCTGGCGCGCGGCTTGAATCCGCATAATGAAATGCGCTTTCTGCAGGGTGGCCTGCCGCGGACGGTCAAGTTACAACCGATATTGAGCGTCAGCGACAACGACTCGGCGGCTGGCGCAGCCATGGCCGGCTTAGGGCTTACCCGCCTGCTGTCCTATCAAATTGCCGAGCCGCTACAGACCGGCAAACTGAAAATCGTGCTCGGCGAGTTCGAGAGTCCGCCGGTTCCAATCCATATCATGCACCGCGCAGGCCGCCATTCGTCGGCGAAAGTCCGTTCGTTCGTCGATTTGATGGCGGAGCGTTTACGGACGGAGTTATCACCTATGCCTTGAGCCGCTCCGGCCAAGCGGGTTAGCAATTTAGCACCCTGGCGGCCAGTTCGGTGCCGACGACCCTGGCCCTGATTTTGGCGAAAGCTGTATCCCGTCCGGTCGAGGCGTCGTCCTCGAACGGCGAAAAGCCGCAATCGTCGGTGCTGCCAAGCTGGTCCCAAGGAATGTATTGCGCCGCGCGCAAGACGCGATCCCGCACCATTTCCGGCGTTTCCACCGCCGGATTCAACACGTCGATGACGCCGACATAGATGCGCTGGCCGGGCTGCAAATGGGCCTTGACGATGCTCAAAACGCGGTCCGGGTCCTTTTCACTCGCCAATTGCATGTAGAAATTGCCGGCCTTGAGCTGGAACAGACTGGGCAGAAGCTCGGCATAATCCACCTCGGCGCTGTGGGTGGAATCGTGGTCGCCGCCGGGGCAGGTGTGTACGCCGAGGTGCAACCTTTCTTGCGGGCTGAAGTGCTCCAGCACCCGGTTGTTCAGGTCAATAAAATGTTGCAGCAATTGCTTGGAAGGGTCGAGCTTGACCGACAAGCGTCCTTCGGTGAAATCGATTTGCACGTGGTGGGCGCCCTGGTCCAGGCAACTGCGAATGTCCGCCACGGCCTCCGCCACCAGGTCGTCCAAAAATGTCTCCCGCGCATAGCCGGCAATGCCCTGCGCAGGATAGACGAGGCTCAGCGCCGAGGCCGATATGACCGCTTGCTTCACGGGCCGCTTGGCATAACGCCTGGCGGCCTGGACATAGCTGCCGGCCCGCACGCCGTAGCGAAACGGCCCTGCGGTCAGCCGGGGCAATTGGCGCGTATGCCCATCCGCAAAATTGATGACGATGCCGTCCTGAGCGATGTTGCCCAGGCCGTGCAGCGGGTAGGTGGCAAAACTCGGCTTGGCCTGTTCGCCGTCGGAAATCACCGGCGAGCCCGTCGCCTCGAAGCGCTGGATGGTATCGCGCAAGGCTGCGTCGCAACATTCATCAAGGCGATTTTGGGAAAGGCGTCCGGCACGGAACTCCCTGAGCGCATCCAGCAGTTGCGGAGGGCGTGGAATGCTGCCGATGGATTCGGTGGGTATGGACATGTTGTTTTCCTCCGTTAAAGATATATTCTGCAATGCACGGACAGCGATACACTCTGTGTTTTCACGAAACACCAGCGGCTGCCGGAAAACATTATATTACCTTGACGTAAGATTATGCCAAGCATTTATGCGCCTACCTCCCAAGCACCAGCGTGACGTTCTGAAGATCGGCGAACTGGCCGAAGCGCTGGAAACCACGCCGAGAACCATCCGCCTGTATGAAGAACTTGGCCTGATTGTGCCCGAACGCACCGAAGGCGGCACCCGGCTCTATGCGCAGAAAGACGTGAAACGCATGGCGGTCGCATTGCGCCTGGGGCGCGTGGGCATTGAGCTGGAATCGGTACAACGGCTGGCGGGTACGCGGGAAAACTGCCAAACCGGCAAAGAAGCTTCGGCGGCCATGCAGCCGCTGCTGGAAGACTTGCGCAAGCGGGTTCGCAGCTTGCTGGACGACCTGGAAGCCTTGGAACGCGACCTGGAACGGGCCGACGTGCTGATCCGCCAGTGCGGAGATTGCCCGAATCGCCCCAATCGCAAGGATTGCCCGCATTGCCCGGTCGACAAGAATGCCGACTTGACGGACATCGCCCGCCTGGTTTGGGACCCAAGCTGTCCCTGAAGCGCCTGTAAAGAAATGCCCGCCGGTACGACCAAGCGGATGAACGGCCGCGACGGCGGCTTTTTCGAAACGGAGCGTCCCAAGCACGGCGATGACGGATGGCTTACCGAATAAAGTGGAGTTGAATATGTACCCCTTACTTGAATCACTCGCCTCTTCCAACGAGAGTTTGCGCCACGCGCGCATCAGCTTTGCCGAGCGTGCCCGCGTGTGGTTGATGGTTTTTGCGGCAGATGAATCGACGGCATGGCAGTGGGGCGGTGCGGCCGTGCCTGCCGCTGCTCACCGTCCGGCCACTCTTGCCGAGTCGCTCGTGCGGCTGCGGTTGCTGCCCGGCGTTGCCGAGCAAGCGCTGTGGGTCGTGCGTGAGTTGGCTCCCGGCAAAAAAATAGCCGATCCCCTCTTATTGAAAGGAGTCGAATATATTTACGAAATGGTCGCAGTCAGGCGTGGAACCGGCGAGTTGCAGTGCACGATTTCGAACGTTACCGCGCACGAGCGGCTATTGCGGCATTTTCAGCAAATCGCCCAGGATTTTTTGGCCGAAGCGGCAATCAAGGCAATGCGGATATTGGCGGAAGCAACGCTGGCCGAGCTTGAAAGGCAGCACGAAACGACAGCGCTGACCGGCGCGCCGGCGGTATTGATCGACCAGTGGGTGGCGACATACCCGGACTTTTCGGCTCTCACGCTACGCTATATGCAGAAAAGGACCGAGCAACAATCGATACTACGCGACAGCCGCACGGTGTGCGCGCCGCTGCCCCATGCACGTCACGTGTCGCCGGACGAGTTGGACGCCGTTGGACATTTCATGCGGTACGCCATTCCACAGTATGGTTTTGTTGCTGAGACGGGTGTCGTCAAGCTACTTAATCATGCGGCGCAAGGCGAGTATGCCGACGCGTCGGCAGCGGCGGCGGCGCTGGGCATTCATGAGTCGCAGTTATCGGTGTGGCGTGCTTTTCTGGAGTCACGGGAAGCGGATGATGTTGTTGCCCATGTCTGGGCCGGCGGTACTCGCTACCGCGCGTTGCAACGGACCGTAGCGGAAGGCCGGTTGTTCACGCTGGCGCCGTCGGCGCGCCGTTTTGCGGCGGACCCGTTCGAGCAAATTCATGCGTTGAAAGGCTTGGGTTCCTATCCCGAAAATTTTCCCGTCATGCGGGAGGCCGGCTTTTCCGCTGAGGATATACGGGAAATGTTGCAGGCATTTGTGACGGGAGCGCTATGCCAGTTGCATGGGCTTGCCGCCATTGCCGAACGCTGCGATGTGTCGGCGCCGGTGACGGCTTCGCTGGCCGAATTGCGGCGTATCCTGATAACCCGCAATGCGCCTTCACGGATTGAAGTGGCTATTCCGGCTGAAAATCAAGCCGAAACGATACCCATGGGTGTCGTTACCGCCATTGATCTATTGCTGGATAACGCCAGGCGGCACGGCGCGGCAAAACGCATCGGCGTGCATATGCGCGTAGACGGTAATCGCATGTGCGTGGCGGTCGAAGACAACGGCAGTGGTATTCCTGTCGAACGGCTCACGCGATTGCAACGGGTGATCGATTTCGGTCGCTTCGACCCCGAAGTAACCAGCGGCGGTCACGGCTATGGCGTGCTCACCGTGGCGCGCACCGCGCTCATGCTGCGCAATGGCTCGCTCGCCGTCGCCAGCCGGCCGGGCTGTACGCGTTTCGTGATCGCTTGGGACAGAGCGTAGATCGCCATTGCCGATCAGTATTATCACCATTCCATGGGAATTTAACCGCCATGCACGCCTGTCTGCCCCTGCTGCAACCTTCGGATTTCCCTTCCATCATCCGGGAGCAATTGGAAACCGTGCAGGTGAACCTGGGTTACCGCTGCAACCAATCCTGCCTGCACTGCCACGTTGGCGCCGGACCCACGCGCCGTGAGTCCATGGAACGGGATACCGTCGAACAGGTGCTGGATTTTTTGCGGCGCTCAACGGCGGCCACGCTGGACCTGACCGGTGGCGCGCCGGAAATGAATGCGCATTTTCGCTATCTGGTGCAAACCGCGCGGGAGAGGGGTGTTACCGTCATCGACCGCTGCAACCTGACCATCCTGGAAGAACCGGGATACCAGGACTTGGCGGATTTTCTGGCGGCGCAGCACGTGGAAGTCGTTGCCTCGCTACCCTGCTACCTGGAAGACAACGTGGACAGCCAGCGCGGTAACGGCGTATTCCAGGCCAGCCTGCGGGCTTTGCACAAACTCAACGACCTGGGCTATGGGCTGGAAGGATCGGGCCTGCTGCTCACGCTGGTCTATAACCCGCCAGGCCCGGTGTTGCCGCCCTCCCAAGTGGAATTGGAGGCGGCCTACCGGCGCGAACTGGCGGCGCGCTACGGCATCGTCTTCAACCGGCTGTATGCGCTGACCAACATGCCCATCCAGCGCTTCGGCAGCACGCTGATTTCGCGGGGTGAATTCCACGCCTACCTGGATAGGTTGCGCGCAGCCCATCGCGGTGAAAACCTGGCGCGGGTCATGTGCCGCAGCCTGATCAGCGTGGATTGGCAAGGCCGAGTCCATGACTGTGATTTTAATCAGATGCTGGGATTACCCCTGGGAGGGGGAAAAGCCGCGCCATGCATCGGCGAACTGGAGCCGGAGCGCCTGACAGGCGCGCCCATTGCCGTCGCCGACCATTGCCATGGCTGCACCGCCGGCAACGGCAGCAGTTGCGGCGGGGCGTTATAGGCGGCGCTGTGCGGTACTGCATAGGGTACGCCGTGCGTACCTTCGACGGCGCTGAACGGTACGCATTGCGTACCCTGCATTGATAGCAAGGCAGGAAAGTGATTTCCGGCCAAATCCTCATTCATCCCCACTTCAGGAGCTTAACACCATGTTGGTCGAACAATCCGTGCGTGAACGTTATTCGGAGGGCGCCCGGCAGCGCCAGGAAGCGCTGTGTTGTCCGGTGGATTATGACCGGCGACTGCTTGCGCTGCTGCCGCAGGAAATCATCGACAAGGATTATGGCTGCGGCGATCCGTCGCGCTACGTTCAGCCGGGCGACACCGTGCTCGATCTGGGCTCGGGCGGCGGCAAAGTGTGCTACCTGGCCGCGCAACTGGTGGGGCCGGAGGGCCGCGTCATCGGCGTGGACATGAACGACGACATGCTGGCGCTGGCGCGCCGTTACCAGGCGGAAATGGCGGAAAAACTGGGCGGCGACCGCGTGCGCTTCGTCAAAGGCTATATCCAGGACCTGGCGCTGGACGTGGAAGCCATGGAAAGCCATCTGGCAACGCAGGCGGTGACGGACGCGGCCTCCCTGGCGCGGCTGCAAGCCTGGCAGGCCCGGCAGCGGCACGAGCGTCCCTTGATTCCCGATCAGTCGGTGGACCTGGTGATATCCAACTGCGTGCTGAACCTGGTGGACGACGGCGACAAACAGCAATTGGTGCGGGAAATTTTCCGCGTGCTCAAGCCGGGTGGCCGGGCGGCGATTTCCGACATCGTCGCCGACGAAGCCGTGCCGGAGCACCTGAAACAAGACCCGGAGCTGTGGAGCGGCTGCCTGTCCGGCGCTTTTCAGGAACAGGCGTTCAGCCGCGCTTTCGCCACAGCCGGCTTTGCCGGCGTTTGCCTGGACAAGTGGAGCGAACAGCCCTGGCGGGTGATCGAAGGCATCGAGTTCCGCGCCGCCACCCTGCTGGCCGTCAAAGGCCACGGGCGGGAGTGCCTGGACCGTGGCCACGCCGTCATCTACCGGGGGCCTTACGCGGAAATCCGCGACGACGAAGGTCACGTATTTTTGCGCGGCGAACGCATCGCCGTGTGTGAACGCACCTTCCGTTTTCTCAGCACCGGACCGTTCAAGCAGGATTTCATCGGCATTGAGCCCAGGGTATTGGCCGATCCCACTCCCTGGTGCGCCCCGCCCGGCACCCGCCGCCCGGCGAGTGCCGGCAAAGGAGGGCGGCAAATCGCCGATTGCGGGGATGGTGCGTGCTGTTAAATCGGTGCGCGGCGCACCAACACGCACAATGTCCTGGCTGGTCTACACTTCAATACCAGCGAATTGGACGCGCTGCCCGACCTGGACCCGTCTTGAAGACTGCTTGGCGCTGCATCAAGCACATCCACGTTTGACATAGCCTGATTTCCGAGGACAGCTCCCCATGAGCTATGCCGATACATCCCATCGTTATTCCCCTGTTTGGTTTGGAGGATTTGTCATGTGCCGAAAAAACAATTTTTTCCTGAAATACCTGGGCATACTGGTTCTACTGGTTTCCTGCCCATTCGCTTTGTTTGATTCCACAGCCACGGCGGCCACCATCAATGTCGACGTGCAGAATTTTGCGTTCAGTCCTGCGACGCTGGATATTCAGAAAGGCGACGTCGTCCATTGGATATGGAGGAACGGCTCGCATTCCGTTACCTCGGGCAGCAATTGCACGGCTGACGGCAAGTTCGACTCCGCCGTCAAAAGCGCCGGATTCGAGTTTTCCCAGCGGTTCGACGAGGCTGGTGATTACCCGTATTTTTGCACTCCGCATTGTTCTTTCGGTATGACGGGCCTCATCCATGTTGCCGAAGCCGACAATTTTGACCCCGGCAATCCCATTACCCAACCCATCAAACCGGGTAATGTCATGGTTAAGCTGACTCCCTTGGCCACGGGGTTAACGGCGCCTAATTGGGGCACCTCGGCGCCGGGAGATACGGGCCGGCTGTTCGTCACCGATCAGGTGGGGACGCTGTGGGCCATCGATCTGGCCAGCGGCAATAAAAGCGTCTTTGCGGATTTGAGCAGCTTGCTGTTTGCACCGCTGGGCATCGGCGGCGGGAGTTATGACGAGCGCGGTCTGTTGGGCGTCGCTTTCCACCCCAGCTATCGCCGCAATGGCCTGTTGTATACCTACACCTCGGAAGCCGTCGACGGAGCGGCGGATTTCTCCACGCAGCCCGCCGGTACCGCGGCGAATCATCAAAGCGTAATCAGGGAATGGCGGGTGCCTAATCCCAGGGATACCGCATCCGTGGCCGATCCCGGCAGTTCACGGGTGGTTTTGCGTATCGACGAACCACAATTCAACCATAACGGCGGCGGCCTCAATTTCGGCAAGGACGGGATGCTTTATATTTCCACCGGCGATGGCGGCAACGCCGACGATCAGGGTGACGGCCACGGCAGCCGGGGCAATGGTCAGGACCGCGGTAATGTATTGGGCAAGATACTACGCATCAACCCGAATGTCGGGACCGCCGCTAATGGTCAGTACGGCATCCCCGGGAGCAATCCGTTTTTCAATGCTAAAAGGCCGAGCGGTGGACCAGCCGGCTGTGCGGACGGCAAGTGCGATGAAATCTATGCCTATGGTTTGCGCAATCCTTTCCGCTTCTCCTTCGACTTGCCCAGAGGCGATCTTTACGTGGGCGATGTGGGCCAAAATGCCGTTGAGGAAGTCGACGTCATCAAGCGGGGCGGGAATTATGGCTGGAGGGTCAAGGAAGGCACATTCTGTTTTGACCCCAAAGGCAGCGGGGATGGCGTGGTCACGGCCGCCACGTCCTGCGGCAAATCCATCGATCCGGTTGCCCAATACGATCATGACGAAGGCCATGCCATCATCGGCGGTTTCGTCTACCGAGGAGCGGCCATCCCTGATTTGCAGGGCCGCTACGTGTTCGGCGATTACGCGCGCACCTTCAACAACGATGGCCGGCTGTTCTACTTGACGCGCAAGAATATCGTCGGCAAAACCGGCGTGGCTTCCGGGAGCTCGGTGGTGGAAATGCAGTTATCCGGCCAAACCGGGCTGGGGCTGTACTTGTTGGGGTTAGGGCAGGATGCCCAGGGAGAACTCTACGTGCTGGGCAACCAGTCCGGCACGCCCCAGGGGGAGAGCGGCGTGGTGATGAAAATCGAGCCTTAAGACCTGCGGGTGGAAATACCCATGCGGCACATCCGATTAGCGAGGAAAGTATTCCATGAGCTTTATTGTGCTGTTAAATCAGTGCGCGGCGCACCAAATGGGTGCGTCAGCGCCGCTGCCGAAGGAAAGCTGAATGTGCTGTATCGCTTGCTTTGCCTGGGTTTGGCGTGTTAGGGCGCGTATCTTGCGTAAGAATGCCTGCCACGGCAGTTTTCAGTTGCGGTGGTTTCTAAAACCGCCGGTTTTGGATTTAACAGCGCCGCTTCGCGGCGTGTGAGGAGGTATGACGCTATGAAGTATTCCATTATCTCAATGGCCTTGTGTGCCGGCTTGTTATTCCCTGTGCGCCAGTCCGTGGCGGCGGGTGAAACATTGAGTCCGGTGGCGGAAGCAACAGCGGACGTGGCGCGCTGGAACAGCGCCGTCGCCCAGGGCAACCTTAACGGCATTCTGTCGCTGTTTACCCAGGATGCCATGGTCATAGAACCCGCCGGCCAGGTGGCGCACAACAGCGGAGAAATCCGCGATTTTTGGAAGAGCATGCTGGAAGCGCCGCAAGGCATGTCGCAGTTCCGTCTGGTCAAGGCGCGCCGCGAAAGCGAGGATACCGTGGTGACGCGCATGGAAGTCATTGCCGACAAGCCTTTGGGCAAGCCCACGGGCAGTCACCTCAGCTATCACTATCAGGGGCTGGTCAACCACGTGCTCAAGCAGCAGGCCGATGGGAGCTGGAAAGTGCAGGTGCAACGCTGGAACGACGGAACCCGGTTGGTCGAGGAATAACGGTGAGCGCTGTGACGGATTCCGGCGTTGCTTAAGCCATGCCGGAATCGCTAAGGATCAGCCGCGTTTCTCCAGCATTTTTTGCAGTATGGGCATGAAGATCAGTTCCATGGCCATTTCCATTTTGCCGCCCGGCACGACGATGCTGTTGCGGCGCGACATGAAGGAATCCTTGATCATCGCCAGCAGATAAGGGAAGTCCGGGTTGAACTTTTCCGGCTCCCGGAAACGGATGATGACAAAGCTTTCATCCGGCGTGGGTACGTCGCGGGAGATGAACGGGTTGGACGTATCTACCGTCGGTACGCGCTGAAAGTTGATGTCGGTTTTGGAAAACTGCGGGGTGATGATGTTCACGTAGTCGTGCATGCGCCGCAGTATCGTGTCGGTGACGTCTTCCGGCTTGTAGCCGCGCTGCTCGGTATCGCGGTGTATTTTTTGTATCCACTCCAGGTTCACGATGGGCACCACGCCCACTTTCAAATCGACGAACTTGGGGATGTCGATGTCCTCGGCCTGCACCGCGCCGTGCAGACCTTCATAAAACAACATTGCCGTATCCTGCGGTATGTCTTCCCAGGGGGTAAACGTGCCTGGTTCATACCCTCCCAATTTATCGCCTTCCGCTTTGCTGTGCACGTAATAGCGGCGCTTGCCGGTGCCCGTTTCTCCGTAGGTTTTGAACAACTGCTCCAGGTCTTTCAGCCGGTTGGCTTCCAGGGAGAAATGGCTGAAATTGCTGTATTCGCGCTGCGCCTTGGCGATTTTTTCGCGCATTTCGGCGCGGTCGTAGCGGTGAAAGCTGTCGCCTTCGACGATGGCTACTTTGTCCGTCAGCTTTAGCCGGAAAAAAATGTGCTCAAAAGCTTTTTTGACCGAAGTCGTGCCGGCGCCGGACGAGCCGGTGATGGCGATGATGGGGTGTTTTTTTGACATGGCTTAAATACTTTGATCAGAACATAAAGTACGTAGGATACGCTGTGCGTACCGTTCGATGCCCTCGAAGGTACGCACAGCGTACCCTACGCCAGACATTTGCATGTACCCACGGGTTCGCCAAAAACTCTGCCCCGGGGGTATGCAAAACGCGACGCAGAGCGTCGCCGGATGCATTCCCACGCCGAGCGTGGGAACGATAAATTAGCCGTTCAAAACCGTCTCGACCGCTTGGGCGACGTGGTCCGCCGTGATACCGAACGCTTCGTATAAAACAGCCGCCGGCGCCGATTCGCCAAAGTGGTCCAGGCCGACGATGCACCCATTCCGTCCCACGTATTTGTACCAGCCAGCGGAAATGCCGGCTTCCACCGCCACCCTGGCCTGGACCGCAGCCGGCAATACCGCTTCGCGGTAAGCGGCGTCCTGGGCGTCGAACACCTGCGTGGACGGCATGGAAACCACGCGCACGCTACGGCCCCGGGCGCTCAATTGCTCAGCCGCCGCCAGGGCCAGGCTGACTTCGGAACCGGTCGCGATCACGATGGCCTCGGGAGTGCCGTCGCCATCGCGCAAAATGTAACCGCCCCGCGCGATGGCGGCGATTTGCGCCGGGCTGCGCGCAACGTGCGGCAGATTCTGGCGCGAGAAGACCAGGGTGGTGGGACCGTCGTTTCTCTCGATGGCGGCCTGCCAGGCCACCGCTGATTCCACCGCATCGCAAGGGCGCCACAGCGCCATGTTGGGAATCAGGCGCAACGTGGCGATTTGTTCCACCGGCTGGTGCGTGGGGCCGTCTTCACCCAGGCCGATGGAGTCGTGGGTGTAGACGTAGATGACCGGCGCTTTCATCAAGGCGGACATGCGCAGGGCATTGCGGGCGTATTCGGAAAACATCAAGAATGTCGCGCCGTAAGGGCGGAAGCCGCCGTGCAGGACGATGCCGTTCATGATGGCGGACATGCCGAACTCGCGCACGCCGTAGTAAACGTAATTGCCGGACTTGTCGTCCGCGTTGACGTCGCGGCAGCCGGGCCACAGGGTCAGGTTGGAACCGGCCAGATCGGCGGAACCTCCCAGCAATTCCGGCAGCAGCGGGCCAAAGCCGGCCAGGGTATTCTGCGAAGCTTTGCGGCTGGCGATGGTTTCCGCCTTGGCGTCGACTTTGGCGATAAAAGCGCGCGATTTTTCCGGCCAATCGTGCGGCAGTTCGCCCGCGATGCGGCGGTCGAATTCAGCGGCCAGTTCCGGATATTCGCGGCGGTAGTTTTCAAAGCGGTCATCCCAGTCGGTTTCCAGCTTGGCCCCGCATTCCGTGGCGTCCCAGCCTTCGTAAACATCATCCGGAATGACGAACGGCGGGTGATGCCAGCCCAGCGTTTTGCGCACCAAGGCGACTTCGTCGGCACCCAGGGCGGCGCCGTGGCATTCCTCTTTGCCTTGTTTGTTGGGCGAGCCGAAGCCGATGATGGTTTGGCAGCAGATCAGCGAGGGCTGTGAGGTGTTGGCGCGCGCCGCTTCGATCGCCGCTTTGATGGCTTCCGGGTCGTGGCCGTCCACCTTGCCGACCACGTGCCAGCCGTAAGCGGCGAAGCGCCGGGGCGTGTCGTCGGTGAACCAGCCGTGTACTTCGCCGTCGATGGAAATGCCGTTGTCGTCATAAAACGCGATCAGCTTGCCCAGCTGTAGGGTGCCTGCCAGCGAGCAGGCTTCGTGCGAAACGCCCTCCATCAGGCAGCCGTCGCCCAAAAACGCATAGGTGTAGTGGTCGACGATGTCGTGACCGGGCCGGTTGAACTGAGCCGCCAAAGTGCGCTCCGCCAAGGCCATGCCGACCGCGTTGGCGATACCCTGGCCCAACGGCCCTGTGGTGGTGGAGACGCCCGGCGTGTAGCCGTATTCGGGGTGCCCGGGCGTTTTCGAGTGCAGTTGGCGGAAGTTCTGCAGTTCTTCGATGGGTAGTTCGTAGCCCGTCAAGTGCAGCAGGGCGTAGATCAGCATGGAGCCGTGGCCGTTGGACAGCACGAAGCGGTCGCGGTCCGGCCACTGTGGGTTGGCCGGGTTGTGGCGCAGGTAATCGTTCCACAGCACTTCGGCGATGTCCGCCATGCCCATGGGGGCGCCGGGGTGCCCTGAATTGGCTTTTTGCACGGCATCCATGCTCAAGGCGCGAATGGCGTTGGCGAGTTCTCGGCGGGAAGGCATGACGGGTGTCCTCTTGAATTAGGAGTGGGCTATGGGAAAAGGGGAATTATAGCGGTATTGCCCAGCTTAAGGTTTCGTTGCGCCTGTTATGCCGGGCGCAACGAAACTTCGGGGTTATTGTGCAACCCCGGTGCCCAGCGCTCCGGGGATGCCGCTTTGTATCACGATGCCGGCCGGGTCCACGTCGCGGTCCACGATGACGGCCAGCGGCGCACTCAGCATTTCTTCCTCGCTTTGGAAACCGAAGCGCACGCGCTGTGCCGGGTCCGGGTTGTTTTTGTTGGCGGCTGAATTGTCGAAATGCCCGATCAATTCGATGGTGGTTCCTGCCGGCAGTTTTACCGGTTGCTTTTCGTAGTAGACGATCTGCCATTCAAAATCGTAGTGCGGTACGTTGAGCAGCGTTTCACGTCCACCGCCCGGGTAAATGGCGTCGATGCGCATATCTTTGCCGCGCAAGTGCATGTGGGGCTGCATATACGCCAAGTCGACCGCCGGGCCGAATTGCAGCTGCGCTTTCGCTTCGGCATTGGGGTCGCCGGGAGCGATGTCCAGGTTCAATGTTGCCGCTCCCACCGATAAAAAGCGCCGTTTGGGCGGGGCCGGGGCCAGTTCCAGTCCCAGCATGGTTTGGTCTTCTTCCTCGGCGCCCGATGGGGTGTAGTGCATTTCGAACACGATATCGGCCCCGGCCGGAATCAGCTTGGCCGAGTTGTCGATATCGAAGCGCTGCGCTTCCATGCCCGGCACGAATCCGACCAGGAATTGATTGTCCAGCACCGATGGATCGCCGCCGTTGGCCATGATCAGGTCGTTAATGTAAGTGGGGCCCGGCATATAAGGTTCGGTGCCGAGCTGAGCCGCTTGTACCCATTTGGAGCCGCGCGGACGCACGTTGGCGATGACGTGATGCACCACAGAGTGATTGCCGGGACGAATTTCACCGGCGCTGACCCAAGTGTCTTGCTGGAACGGCGAGGACACGGTGAAATACACATAATCGACGGTCCCTTTGGCAGGCACTTTGAATGGTTTGGCTAGACGGAATATGCGGTCGGGGCGAATATTCCACCCTTCACGAAATTGCAAGGGAGCCGGTTTATCCCTGGCATCGCCCTCGGGCGCGCCTTGGTCGACCCACGCCGCCACGGTGGCTATTTCAGCGTCGCTCAAGCGTTTTTCGTTCATGAAGTGCCCATAACGGGGGTCGGCAAACCAGGGCGGCATTTTTTTAGCGACGACGGCGCTTTTGATCGCACCAGCCCACGGCAGCGTCGACTGGTAAGTCAGGAACGACATCGGCCCTATTTCGCCGGGGCGATGGCAGACCTGGCAATTTTTTTGCAATATGGGCAGCACGTCTTTATTGAAAGTAACGCCGGCGTTGCCGGATGCGGTGGAATTTGCGGCCAAGGCGCTGCTTCCTGCCAATAATCCGATGAGTAACCAGTATTTCATTATTTTTCTCCATGGCTTTATATGAAAAAACGCTATGCGTGAAAACATTCCACGATTAAACCGCCGCACTCTACATCCAGTGGTTTGCTGTTGTCCAGTTAACAACCCGCCGCCTGTTGTGCTTTAATTGCACGTCTGTTTACAGGCTGAGCGCACCGGTCGACGCGCCCAGCCAATTACCATCCATTCTTTAAAGATCGCTGCATGCAAGAATTCCAGAGAATCAAGCGGCTGCCGCCCTATGTCTTCAACATCGTCAACGATCTGAAAGCCAAGGAGCGCGCCAGGGGGGAAGACGTCATCGACTTCGGCATGGGCAATCCGGATCGCGCGACTCCCCAGCATATCGTCGACAAGCTCATCGAAACCGTGCAGCGCGACGACACGCACCGTTATTCCGTGTCCAAAGGCATACCCCGTCTGCGCAAGGCCATTTGCGACTGGTACCGGCGGCGCTATGACGTGGATTTGTGTCATGACTCCCAGGCCATAGTCACCATCGGCTCCAAGGAAGGCCTGGCCCACTTGGCGTTGGCCACCACCGGCCCCGGCGATACCGTGCTGGTGCCCAATCCGGCTTATCCCATTCACCCCTATGGCATCGTGCTGGCCGGCGCCGACGTGCGCCACGTGCCGATGGCGGCGGGCGTGGACTTTTTCGCCGAACTGGAACAGGCCATCAAAAATTCCTGGCCCACGCCGAAAATGCTGATCCTCAATTTTCCCGGCAACCCCACCACCCAGTGCGTGGAGCTGGATTTTTTCGAGAAAGTGATAGACATCGCCCGCGAATACAAAATCTGGGTGGTGCACGACTTGGCCTATGCCGACATCGTGTTCGACGGCTACGTGGCGCCTTCCATCTTGCAGGTGCACGGCGCTTCCGACGTGGCGGTGGAGTTCTTCACGCTGTCCAAAAGCTACAACATGCCGGGCTGGCGCGTGGGCTTCATGTGCGGTAACCGCGAGTTGGTGGCGGCTTTGGCGCGCATCAAGTCCTATCTGGACTACGGCACCTTCACGCCGATCCAGGTGGCCGCCATCGCCGCGCTGGAAGGCCCACAGGATTGCGTGGGCGAAATTTGCGACGTGTACCGCAAACGCCGCGACGTGCTGTGCGACGGCTTGCAGGCGGCGGGTTGGGACGTGGCCAGGCCCAAGGCGACCATGTTCGTGTGGGCGCCCATCCCGGAACAATACCGGCATTTGGGGTCCCTGGAGTTTTCCAAAAAACTGCTGCTGGAAGCCAAAGTGGCGGTATCGCCCGGCATCGGTTTCGGCGAGTACGGCGACAGCCACGTGCGCTTTGGCCTGATCGAAAACGAACACCGCACCCGTCAGGCCATGCGCGGCATCCGCCAGATGTTCCGCAAGGACAGCGCCGTTTGATTTTATCGTTATCGTTCCCACGCTCCGCGTGGGAACGCATCTTGGGACGCTTCGCGTCCCGAACAGCAGGGGGAACAGACATTTGAAACCGGTAAAAGTTGGATTACTGGGTCTTGGCACCGTCGGTGGTGGCACGATCAACGTACTGAAGCGCAATGCCGGCGAAATTACCCGCCGTGCCGGACGCGACATCCAGATATGCAAGGCTTCGGCGCGCAACCTGGCGCAGCCGCGCATCTGCGATACCCACGGCATCACCTTGACCACCGATCCATTCGAAGTGGTCAACGATCCCAGTCTGGACATCATCGTCGAATTGATCGGCGGCTTCAGTCCGGCCAGGGAGCTGGTGCTCAAAGCGCTGGAAAACGGCAAGCACGTGGTGACCGCCAATAAAGCGCTGATCGCCCTGCACGGCAATGAAATTTTCGCCAAAGCCCACCAGCACGGCCGCATGGTCGCATTTGAAGCGGCGGTGGCGGGCGGCATTCCCATCATCAAAACCCTGCGCGAAGGCCTGTCAGGCAACCGGGTGGAATGGCTGGCCGGCATCATCAACGGCACCAGCAACTTCATCCTCACCGAAATGCGCGACAAAGGCCGTTCCTTCGCCGACGTGCTTAAAGAGGCGCAGGCGCTGGGTTATGCCGAAGCCGACCCTACTTTTGACGTGGAAGGCGTCGACGCCGCGCACAAACTGACCATCCTGGCGTCCATCGCATTCGGCATCCCATTGCAATTTTCCAGGGTGTACACGGAAGGGATCAGCGACATCGCCCCGGAAGACGTTTCTTATGCCGAAGCGCTGGGATACCGCATCAAACTGCTGGGCATCGCCCGCCGGGTGGCAAAAGGCATAGAGCTGCGCGTGCATCCGACGCTGATTCCAGCCAAGCGCCTGATCGCCAACGTGGACGGCGTGATGAACGCCATTCTGGTGAAGGGCGACGCCGTCGGGCCGACGCTGTCATATGGCGCCGGCGCCGGCGCGGAACCGACCGCTTCTTCGGTGGTGGCGGATTTGGTGGACGTGACCCGCGCGCTGACTTCCGATCCGGAAAACCGCGTGCCGCATCTGGCGTTTCAGCCGGATGCCATTTCCGACATCCCTGTGTTGCCGATAGACGATACCGAAACCGCCTATTACTTGCGCCTCTCGGCCGAGGACAAGCCCGGCGTGTTGGCCGATGTTACCCGCATCCTGGCCAACCACAACATCAGCATCGAAGCCATCATCCAGAAAGAACCTCTGGAAGGCGCCAGTAACCTGCCGGTGATTCTGCTGACCCACAAAGTATTGGAGCGCGAGCTGAATGCCGCTATCGCCCAAATTGCCGCCTTGCCGACTGTTAGTGCGCCGGTCAAGCGCATTCGCATGGAAACGCTGAAGTAATCCTGCCCAATAAAAATGCCCGCGCAAGGCGGGCATATTTTTTCTTATTATCTATTATGTTCTTTGTGCCGCAATAGCAGCGGCCAAGAAAGTTTATTATTTCATCTTATTATTGTTGTTTGTCCGCAAGGACTATCGATGCTCCTCTTTGACGGCTCTTACGAGCAGCCCCGTTCCCGAGACCTGCCGCACAGTTTAATGAAAAAAGACAAACTGTCTACCTTTTATGCGCATCTCGCTGTTTTGCGGTTGGGGTTCTGAAAAATCCTTTGCAAAACAGTTAATTAAGGCATCAAAAAAGGCTGGGTGGGTAATAGTTGAGCGCTGTCGTAGGAAAAGGCTGGCAGCACAATGCGCAAAATGCTGACGTCGTTGATGCATAGGAGCTATGCTTCGTTGACCCGTTGCGCCGGAATCACCCGGCATTCCGCTGAAAAACTTCGCCAGGATAGCCGGCGCGCTTTGTCGCATAATAGCTCGCAACGGCGCCGTTATATCAGGCAGGGTGCCGGCACTGTCCATGACCACCAACCCATCCACCCGAAGGGCCATCCTTATGCAATCATCTTTCCCAAAAATTACCGTATTGGCCGCCACGATGATCTGGGGCATTTTTGCGTTGCCGGCGCTGGCCGACCACAAAGAAGACGTCACCGCTTACGGCCACGAAGCCGCCGCCAAGGCCAACGACGAAGCCGCCCGGATTCATGAGGAAGCCGCCGCGCTGCACCGAGCCGCAGCAGCCCATCATCGCCAGGCCGAACGCGCGCCGACCAGCCAGCACGCCATTCAAGCGGGGCAGGCCGCCATGCAGGCGCACGAGCTGAGCAAAAAAGCGCTGCGTGGCAGCAACCTGGCCAAGTAACGACTCCAGGCCGGCATGCCAATAGTCTGGAACGGGTTTAGCACCCGCTCCACGACTGTTCAGGGCTGGGTTTCCTGGCCCAGAAACGTGGTTTCCGTATCGGTTTTATCCCACACCCGGGGCGGCTGCATCATCGGGCCGGTGGGGATCAGCACGGTCGCCAGATCGGCAAAACCGGTAAAAAACCGCCCAAACCCGTATACCCAGCCTTTGGTCAGGCCGATGGGGGCATACAGCATGCCGTTTTCGTTGACTTCGTTGGTGATGTTTTTGGGCACTTCCATCCAGCCGTAAGCCACATTGGTGGCCCCGCGCACCAATTTATCGTTGACCGCATCCAGATAGCTTTCCGGCTCCCCTGCGCCGGCCGTGGAAATCCATGCGGCCAGTACCATCATTCCATAGCGTTTTGCCATAACTTTTACCTCGATAAAAAAACGGACGATCAGGCGCTGAGCGCCTCATTCAATAAACGGCGCAACCGCGGCCAGTCGAAGCTTAGCCCCGGATCGGTTTTACGTTCCGGGGCAATTTCGCTGTGACCAGCGATATTGGCCGGCGACAAAGCAGGATAGCACCGCAGTAAAGCGGCCACCAGTGGCGCCAGGGCGGCGTATTGCGCATCGCTGTAGGGCTGGTTTTCCGTGCCTTCCAGTTCAATGCCGATGGAGTAGTCGTTGCAACGCTCGCGTCCTTTGAAGCGGGAAATCCCGGCGTGCCAGGCGCGCCGCGCAAAAGGCACGTATTGCACGATTTCACCGTCGCGGCGTATCAGCACGTGGGCAGATACTTTCAGGTGATGGATGCCTGCGAAATAGGGATGGGCATCGGCGGGCAGGCTGTTGTTGAACAGCCGGTCTATCCACGGTCCGCCGAATTCACCCGGCGGCAGGCTGATGCAGTGGATGACGATCAGTGAAATGTCGGCGGGGTCGGGGCGGTCGTCCGCGTTGGGCGAAGGCAGATGCCGCGCCGTGCTCAGCCAGCCGTCGGCGGTGATGGGCTCGATAGCGGGGGTTGTAGTCATACGTGGCTCAGGGGGGGAGGCGGCAAAGCTTAGGTTTGCCAGGTTACCCACAAGCTTTCCAAGCCGCGTACTGTGTTGGTGGGGCGCCGGCGCAGCGAAGTCAAATCTTCCGGTTGCAGCTCGGGTAGGCGTTGCAGCAGCGCCGCCAGCGCGGTTTCCAGTTCGATGCGCGCCAGCCGGGCGCCCAGGCAATAATGCACGCCGCCGCCGAACGATAACGGTTTGGGCGCGGCGTCTGGGCGCAGGATGTCGAAAGTCTCGGCATCGCTGAATACCGCCGGGTCGCGGTTGGCGGCGCCCAGATTGATGTACACGGTATCGCCGCGCGCCACCTCGACGCCTTCCCACACCACGTCCTGCAAAGCCACGCGCGCCGCCAAGTGCACCGAGCTGTCGTAGCGCAGGCACTCGTTCACCGCTTGCGGCAACAGCGTCCAGTCGGCGCGCAGCAGCGCCAATTGTTGCGGGTGCTGGAACAAGGCCAGCAGGGCATTGCCTATCATATTGGCGGTGGTTTCGTGGCCGGCCAGAAACAGCAGCAGAATATTGGCGATGATTTCGTCCTCGCTCAGCCTGTCCTCGCCCTCTGCTGCTTTGAGCAGCAGCGACGCCAGATCCTGCCCCGGCTGCCGGCGCCGTTCGGCCAGCAGCGGGCGGAAATAAGCCTCGAACATCTCGGCGGCGTCGGCGGCGGCTTGCAAATCCGCTGCGCTCAGCGGGGCCAGCTCGAACACTTTGACCAGCGCCTGGCTTTGCGGTTGAAACGATAAAGCCTCGTGCAGCGGCACGTTCAGCAGCGCGGCGATCACCGCCACCGGCAAAGGATAAGCAAACGCCGCCACCAGATCGGCGCGGCCGGTGGGGTAAATGTCCTCGATAAGACGGTCGCAGGCGCGCCGCGCCAACTGGCGCAATTCGCCCGCCTGCTTGATGCCGAACGCCTTGCTCACCAAGGCACGCAGCCGGGTATGGGCCGGCGGGTTCATGAGCAGCATGAAGCGGTTGACCGTGGCGAACAGTGGGTGCCGCGCTTGCTCCGGGCCATAGCGGCGCGCCACGCTGGACAGATAATCCTTGCCGAAACGCGCATCGCGCAACAAGGCATCGGCTGGTGCATAGCGCGTGACCAGCCATAGGCCCGGCATCAGCGGGTACAGCGGCCCGCCGGTCTGGCGCAGCTGCCGGTAAGCAGGGTAAGGGTCGGCGATGAAGGCGGGGGAGGTTAAGTCGATGGGTAACACTGGAGAGTAAGGGTGATCAGGTTTCCATGGGCGGGAGTTCAACGTGCATAACGACATCGGCATGATGAATCAGCGCGTCTTTCACGTCATGCCCCAGGTGCACCAAAAATAACTGAGTGCCCTCGCGCCTGGCAAATTTCATTGCAGGCACAAAATCGCTGTCCCCGGTAACCAGCACAATGATTTGGACTTGTTTTTTGAGAGTCAGCGCCGCGATATCAAGGCCGATACGCATATCGACGCCTTTCTGTTGAATATTGGGTTGCAGATCGGCGTGAGCTAAAGTCACCTGGGCGTCGATTTCTGGAAGTTTGCCATTTTTGACGTGCCATCCCCGGAAGTGCAATTCACCCAGGCGCAACGCAAAAAAAGGCATGGTCGCCAATTTTGCCAATAGGGATTTATTTCGTCGGGACAGGTCAGTGTCGCCCAGGTTGATTTGGGCACCACCAAGCGGTTTTTTGATGGTTTGTTCCAGAGGTGGGGCGTCGTAGTAATAGATACGGTGCAGCGTCAGTCCGTCAAGCAGCGCATGGTCACGAACGGCTTGCACAAACGCACCCACGCGATCAGCAGTCATGGGCATGCGTTGAGAACCTAATTTACGCTTGAGAAACCCAGCGTCGATCAAGATTGCGTAGCTGCGCAATAGGATGCTCCAGAAAAAAAATTGGCCGCTGGCGTACGCGGAGCCGAAACTCTCTTGGATTGTAGCGCACGGGCGGCCGTTCTTTTATTTCGAATAGGCGAATATCGCCTATCTGGGGGAAGTATAACGCCGATAATGGAAATATTGTATACCTCATCCCCGCCTCCACCTGGGCGCTCACTTCGCCCGCCAAACTGCGCCGGTTTTTTGTCCCAAGCCCCATAAGCCCGTAAACTGTGCGACCGCTTTTCTTTCATAAGGATACGCAACGTGGCGCGTTTGCTGCCTTTAGTCATTTTTATCGTGTTGGTGGTGTTCCTGGCCATCGGCCTGACCCTGGACCCGCGCGAAGTGCCGTCGCCGTTCATCGGCAAGCCGGCCCCGGCGTTTACTTTGTCCCAGGTGCGCGATGAAAACCAGTCCTTGAGCGTGAACGACCTGCAAGGCCGCGTGAGCCTGATCAACGTCTGGGCTTCCTGGTGCGTATCCTGCCGGCAGGAGCACCCGGTATTGTTGAAACTCGCCAAGGACAAGGTGTTGCCCATCTACGGCCTCAACTATAAAGACGAACGCGCGGCGGCTAAGGACTGGCTGGCCCGTTTCGGCGATCCATACACGGCGTCGGCGTTCGATCCCGACGGTAAAACCGGCCTGGACTGGGGCGTGTACGGCGTGCCGGAAACCTTCGTCATCGACAAGCACGGCGTCATCCGTCACAAGCATACCGGCCCCGTTACCGATCAGGTGCTGGCGGAAGACATTCTGCCGCTGGTGGCGCGTTTACAGCAGGAGGCGGGACCATGACCGTGCAGCGGAGTGCTTCAAATGTAGGGTACGCTGTGCGTACCTTCCGGCAAATGGTACGCACAGCCTACCCTACCCTTTTGATATTGCTGCTTGGTGTGCTGGCATGGCCGCTGTGGACCAGCGCCGCCGCCATGGAACTGCGCCAGTTCGACGATCCGGCCAAACAAGCGCGCTACGAAGCCCTGATCAAGGAGTTACGCTGTCTGGTGTGCCAAAACCAGGCGCTGTCCGACTCCGACGCCGATCTGGCGCAGGATTTGCGCGACGAGGTATACCGCATCATCCAGAGCGGCAAAACCGATCAGGAAGCGGTGGATTTTCTGGTCGACCGCTACGGTGATTTCGTGCTCTACCGCCCGCCGTTCAATGCGCTGACCTGGCTGCTGTGGGGCGGGCCATTGCTGCTGGGCCTGGTAGGCTGCGGCATCGTGTGGCGCCAATGGCAACGCCACCGCAGCGCCACAGCTACGCCCATCCTCAGCGATGCCGACATCCAGCGGCTCCAACAACTTCGCGCCCAAGCGGATCGAACCGACGACCATTCATGATTGAATTTTTTCTCTGGGCCGGCGCGCTGCTGGCCGTCGCTTACCTTTTGTTTATACCCGCCCTGCTGGGCAAATCCGGATCAGCTGTCCCGGCCCAGGCCGTGCCCTTGCTGCTGTACCGGCAGCGGTGCCGCGAGTTGCAACAGGAACTGGAGCAGGGCAGCCTGGAGCCTGAAGCGTTCGAGCAGCTTAGCCGGGAGCTGGATTTGCAATTGCTGGCCGATTCAGCAGACGCTTCCGGCCCTCACCCCAACCGGCTTCGCCCCCCTCGCTTCGCTCTCCCCGCAGGAGAGGGGCTTGCTGCAACGGCACCGCGCTCCCAGGGCCGCTGGCCGGTGCTGCTCGCTTTGCTGGTTTTGCCGTTCCTGGCTTACGGCCTGTACGCCCATCTGGGCCGGCCGGATTTGCTGGACGCTCCCGCCAACCTGGCGACCGCGCCCGACAGCAAAACCTTGAATGAAAACATCCAGCGCCTGGCGCAGCGCCTGGAGAATACGCCGGACGACCTGCAGGGCTGGATGCTGTTGGCCCGCTCCTACCAAGTGACCCAGCAGGCGGACAAGGCTCAGGCGGCTTACCGGAAAGCCATGGCTTTGGCGCCGGACAACCTGGACGTCAAAGCCCTGTACGCACAAGCGGTGGCGGAAAGCCAGGGCAACCGCCTGCAAGGCCGGCCCGCTCAACTTGTCGCAGACATTCTTGCCGCCGATCCCAACCATCCCACCGGCTTGTGGCTGGCGGGACTGGCGGCGGCGGAACGGGGGGACGCGCAGGCCGCGCTGGGCTATTGGCAAAAACTCAAAGAGCAATATCCGGCCGACAGCGAAGAAGCCAAGCAACTCAGCGGCTATATGGCGGTGCTGGGGGAGCCGGTTGCGGCGCCGGCATCGGCGCCCAAGCTCAGCCTGACGGTCAACGTCAGCCTGGCGCCGTCATTGGCCGGCAAAGCGCAGGCGGAGGATACGCTGCTCGTGTTCGCCAAGGCGGTGGACGGCCCGCCCATGCCGTTGGCGATAGTGCGCAAGCAGGTGAAGGATCTGCCGTTGACGGTGACGCTGGACGACAGCATGAGCATGGCGCCGGGCATGAGTCTGTCGGCTTTCCCGCAAATCCAGTTGGGCGCCAGGATTTCCAAATCCGGCCAGGCCATGCCGGCTGCCGGCGATTTGCAAGGGCTCAGCGCGCCGATAGCGCCGGTGGCGGGGCAGACCTATACGGTGGAGATCACTCAGCCGGTACCGTAAAGGCTAAAGGGGCTAGGGGCTAGATTTCTGGTCCCAGCCCCCTCCCGAGTCCCTGTCCCTGCTCAACCGCAAACCCGATTCCGCCCTGCGGTCTTGGCCCGATAAAGCTGCACATCGGCGGCGGCGATCAGCGATACCGGCGTCACCGTGACGTCGCTGACCGCCAACCCGATGGACACGGTGATGCCGGGCAGCGGCGCATGGTCGGGAAAACTGATCTTTTTATCGGCGGCTTTGCGGCGGATACGTTCCGCCACGGTAATCCCTTCTTCCTTGCCGGTATTCGGCAGCAGCACCAAAAACTCCTCGCCGCCATAGCGCACGCTGAAGTCATAAGGGCGCAGCGTGGTTTTCAAGACGTTGCCCAGCGCAATCAGCGCCTGATCCCCGCCGGGATGCCCCTGGCCGTCGTTGTAGGCTTTGAAGTGGTCCACGTCGATCAGCAACAGGCACAGCGGACGGTCTTCTTTTTGCGATTGTTCCAGCAGGCGGCCGAAAGCATTGTCCAGCCAGCGCCGGTTGTACAGCCCGGTCAGGCTGTCGACGTTGGCGTGACAGGACAATTCGAAAATGCGCGCCTGGTCTTCGATGATGCGCTGGGTGTTGGCCTTGATCCACCGGGTCATCAGCCTCAGCAGATTGCAGGCGATGGGGTTGGCGTCTTCCACCAGCTGCTGGATGATGTCGCGGTGGATCGGCAATACCCGTGAAGGTGTTTTGGCGATGACGTAGGCGGATGGCTTGGTCCAGTCGATGACCGACATTTCTCCCACCGAGGTGCCCGCGCTCAGCTCGCGGATCTCCGGTGAATGCGGCGAGTTGAAATGCAGGCCGAAACTGCCGGACAGCAACAGGTAGACGTGATGGTTGTCGCGCTCCGGCGACAACAGGATTTCCCCCGCCGCCAGCCTCACCGGTTTGGATTGCTGCAAAACCATTTGCAAAATGGCTTCGGGAGCGTTGCGGAACAGCTCGGTATTCGCGAGGTCGGTGCTGCTGAGGTTCATGGTTACTCCATGATTTTGCCGTGCGCCATTCTATGGCGCCGACTGATGTATTTGCCGAGTTTCATCAGTACTTTGATGGCCAGTTGCGGGTTTTCCTTGATGAGCTGATTCAGCTGGTCGCTGGTCAACACCAGCAAGTCGGTTTCTTCGAGCGCCACCACTGAGGCCGAACGCGGTTCGCCGTCGAACAGCGACATTTCACCCAGCACTTCACCGGCGTGCATCACCGCGAGTTGTACGCGGCGCTTGCTGACCAGATCTTCTTTGTAAACTTCGACGCGTCCCTTGACGATGATGCCCAGAAAAGAAGCGCGTTTGCCTTCGCTGATGATGATGGCGCCTTTGGGGGCCGTCAACAGGTCCATGTATTTAACCAGGGCCTGAACGTCGGCCCATTCAAAATCGCGCGCCCATTTGCTGTCGTCCAGCAGTACGCATTTTTCGTGGAGAGTGGCTTTTTTCTTATTATCCGTCATGATCATGCCAGCCTGAAATGATTGTTTGCTCGTTCCCAACCTCCAGGTTGGGAATGCGGTTCAGAAGCTCTGGCTTCTTGTCCCGTCGGGAGTTGCTGCGATGCCGGCCTCTTGTCAAGGAACTGGAAGCCGGAGCTTCCAAGGCCGGGTTCCCAAGCTGGAGCTTGGGAACCAGCCGAATCCAGCGATAGCCGTGCGGCACAGGGGGCTGGTTTCAGCGTCGCCGATGGGTTTCAAGAAGCCTTAGTCATTCCGCGAGGACGCGGCGGCTTTCAAGAAGCCTTAGTCATTCCGCGAGGACGCGGCAGCTTTGGTGGGCGGTGCCCACCCTACGATCCGCCTACTTGCGCAACAACACGACTAGGCTGCCGGTCTCCCCCCCAGCCAGCCGCCGGGCATGATAAACCGCAAGCGGATCGTCGGGATGCTTTTCCGCCAATCGCGCAAATGCCGCAGTGGCTGCCGGCGCTTCCGCTTCCATCAGGGCATAGGCTTCCAGGTAGGCCTGGGTGGATTCCGCTTGCGCTTGTGCTTCCGACAGCGGTTCAAACGCGGTCACCGCCTGGGTTTTGCCTTTCACGATCAGCCGGCCCATCGGCCTGCCCTTGAAGTCTGGGCATTGCGCCACGGTGGCGCCGCTGACACAGGTGGCGGTGCCGAATTGCGCGTTGATCCTTTCCAACCGTGCCGCCAGGTTCACGGCATCGCCCAGCGCTCTATAGTCCAGCATCGCCTGGCCGCCGAAATTGCCGACCAGCACGGTGCCGGTGTTGACGCCGATGCGGGTGCGGCCAAACGGGATGCCCAACTCTCTTTGCCGCCGGCTGAATGCATCGGCAAAACGCCCCATGGCCAGGGCACAGGCGACGGCCCGCGCCGCGTGGTCCGGCTGCGGCAACGGCGCCGAAAACATCACCGCCACCGCGTCGCCGGTAATCCGATCCAGCGTGCCGTCGTAGCGGAAAGCGATGCCTATCATGCCGTTCAGGTATTCGTTCAACAAGCCCGACAGCACGTCGGGCTGGTGCTGTTCCATCAGCGGCGTGAAGTCCGCCAGGTCCGTCATGACGAAAGAACACTCGCGGTAAACGCCGCCCAGTTCCAGGTGTTCCGGGTGGGCTTGCAGGTATTTGACCCGGTTCGGCGACACGTAGCGCGAAAAAGCGTCGCGTATCCAGCGCTGCTCGCGCTCGGTACGCAAATAGCGCGGCACCAGCATCGCCACGAATAACAACACCAGCACGCGCACCGGATAGAGGGGGTCGAGCATCAGGCGCCAGGCCTCAAACAGCCACAGCGCAAACGCGAACAGCCCCGTTATCGTCGCTGCCGCCAGCACCACCGACCATACCGGACGAAAGCGCGCCAGCAGCAGCGACAGCAGTCCCCACGCGCCGATCAACAGCGCCGTCACAAAATCGTTTTCCCAGCCCGGGCGCTGCAGGTAGGTGCCGCTCAACAATTGCTCCAACAGCTGGACGTGACCTTCGACGCCGGGGATGACTTCGCCCAGCGGGCTGAACGTGGTATCGCCCAAACCCTTGGCGGTGGCGCCGATGAAGACGACGTGGTCCTTGATCAGCCGCCGCTCCACCGTGCCGGCCAGCAGGTCTTGCGCGGAAATATAGCGCTCGGTCGCCAGCGGTCTGAAGTGCAGCCACACCCGTCCATCCGGCGCGGTCGGCAAAAAACCGCGCCGCCCGAGGTCTATGCCCTGGATGCCCGATGCCAGGCCGTGCCGCGCCGCATCGGGCGGCGAGACTTTCAGCGTGAGCTGGCTCAAGCCCAGCGATACCCGTAGCGCTTCCAGGCCCAGGCTGGGATAGAGTTCGTCGCCGATGTCGTGCAGCAACGGCAGGGCGCGCAACACGCCATCGTGGTCGGGCGCCAGCGATACCACGCCGCCGCCCTGCGCGGCGTTATCCAGCAGCGGCAAATTGGCGATGCCGCCCGCATAGCGCGGCAGCCAGGCGCGCGCATCGCCGCCGAAGCTGAGAAAACGCGCTTTGGCATGAGGCAGGGCCATGGCTGTGGCGACGGGCTCGGCGGGAAAACCGGTGACCACCGGACCGCGCTTGAAGCTGTCCGCCAGCAGTTGGTCATGCGCGGGCAGCTTTCGCAGCATCTCGCCCAGGGCCGGATGCTCCGGCCAGTGCAAGGCCAGTTGCTCGGGAGAACTGCGGTCCGCTTCCGCCAACACAATGTCGAACACCACGACTTGGGCGCCCCACTCGAACAGCCGGTCCACGATGCGCGCCAGCAGGGTGCGCGGCCACGGCCACTGGCCCAGACTGTTCAGGCTGGCGTCGTCGATGGCGATGACCCGGACCGGCACGGCGTCCTGATAGCCGGCGGGGTGCAGCGCTTGCAGTTGATCGAAAGCGATTTCGCGGATGCGTGCCCTGAAAGGCGGGTCCTGCAACTGCACGAACAGGGCCAGCACGATGATGGTCAAGGGCAACAGGTTGCGCATCATGGTGGAAGGACGCTTGGCACGGTTACGTTTTGGCGCGTCGGCTTGGGCTGGTTCCCAAGCTCCGCTTGGGAACCCATGCCGCGAAGCTCCGGCTTCGCGTTAATTTCAGAGCGCTACGATATAACGCCGTGTTCCGGTGAGAAGCCGGAGTTTCAAGACGGAGTTTCAATCACACTCTCCCCGGCTTAGGGCCCAAGCCGTCCTCCCGGTGGTGGCGACGGACCCGGCGGAAAACCGGGCGGCGGACCGGGGAACTGGCCCGGTGGTGGTCCTTGCGGTGGGCCGGCAGGCGGACCCGGCGGCGGGCCTTGCGGCGACACAGGCGGTGGCGGTGGCAAACCGGGCGGCGGAGGTGGAGGCGGTGGATGCTTGGCGGCACCGCCCGAAAAATTCTGCAGCAACGGCGGCGGCGGACCACCCGCGCCGGCACCCGGCGCGCCAGGGCCACCGATGCCGCCGCCCGGCAGCATCGGGCCGGCTCCACCGCCCGGTAGGGGAAAGCCGCCCCCGCTACCCGGCAACGGGGGCGGGGCGCCACCCGGCAGCGCTCCACCAGCGCCCCAAGCAGGCGGGGGTAGTCCGGCTCCCGGCGGAGGCGGGGGCGGTGGGACACCCGGTGGCGGTGGTGGCGGTGCTCCAGGCGGGGGCGGAGGTGGCGGAGTACCCGGCGGAGGCGGTGGCGCTCCGGGCGGGGGCGCACCCGGCGGCGGAGGCGGCGGGGTGCCCGGTGCCGGTTGCTGACCAGAGCCGACGGGTTTGGCGGAAGTTCTGCCGGAGACCTGTCCCAGCGGGTCCAGCTTGATGTCACTGAGCATCGGCATCACGGCCGGCCCGGCCACCAGGGCGTTCTGGCCGGCGGCGATGCTGAGCAGCCCTGCGGTATTGGACAGTTCCACGCGACCGGCCAGTACGCTGACGTTCAAGGCATGATCGAGCAGGGCCGAATACTCGGTGCCGCGCACCGCGAGATTGGCCAGGCGGGTCTTCAGCAGATAGTTGGCTTTGTCCATGCGCCCGGTCAGCGTGTGCATCAGCCCGTCGATCAGGCTGAACTGCGCCCGATCCGCCGCGTTGCCGTTGTATTGGTACTCGTCCAGCGCAAAGCGCGTGTCCCGGTACAGGGTGAGCAGGCTTTCGTCGCTGAAGCGAATCTGCGTTTGACCGTCGCCGGTGACGATGGTATCGCCGCTGTACAACGGCATTTGCCGCGTGGCCGCCAGGGTCTGGCCGGCGCGTAGCACCTCGACTTGACCGGACAGCGCCAGAATCGCGCCGGCGCTGTCCAGCGCCCACGCCGCCGGGGTAAAAGCCAGCAGCCAGACGATGATCCACAACCTCGGCGCGGATAGCCCGGTCTCGTCTTCCCAATGCCCCGTTGTAGGGTACGCTGTGCGTACCTTGAGGCGCTGAAGGTACGCACAGCGTACCCTACTCCACAGGCTAGCGTTTTTCATTGGCAAACTCCCATCGTAATTGCAGCATGAAAGCGTGGCGCTCGTAATCCCACAGCGCCGTATTGGAAACGTTGCGAATGTAGTTGTATTGCGGCATGACATGCCAGTTATCAGCCAGGCGATAATCGGCCAGCGCCACCAGGCTGTATTGCTGTTCCTGGCGGTGAATAAAGTACAGGCTGTCCCGGCCCAGGTAATGGCGCGCTTCGAACAGCCCGGCCACGGAAAACGCCAGATCGGCGTTGACCGGCAGGCCGGCGGCCAGGTTAAGCCCCCATACGTCATAGCTGTAGCCGTTGTAAGCCATGTTTTTCATGTCTTCCGCCCCGCCATATACGCCATATTGGAACGACCAGGCACGTTCCGGGGTAGCGGGGTGCTCGCGGCTGACGCCGCCGATTTTGCGCGCGGCGTTGTTGGCCGAGTACACCGGATAATCCAGGTCGATATACTGAAAATAGCCGTTGAGCCGCGTTTGATCGCTGAACGGGTGCACCCAGTTCAAGCGCCCGCCCAGCGAGCGCCGGTAAAACGCATCGCCGAAACGGAAACCCTGCGTCAGCAGCGAGGCGCCGTAATAATCCTGGCCGGCGCGCCGGATCACGCCCACATCCAGGTTGCCGTAACCCACGTTCACGTCGTTGCGCTGGTAATTGAAACCCTGGCGCACGTTGGCGTTGCCGGCCAGCCAGGTGTCGTCGCCTATCTGCTTGCGCAGCGTCAGACCCGCCGCCAGTTGCGCCACGCCGTCGTCGTCCTGCCGCGCCTTGCCCACCGCGACGCTGCTGGAACTATTGGTCAAAGCCAGAATGCCGAGGCCGGGGCCGCTGGTGACGTTGCTGTCCCAGCCCAGGCCGGCGAGTAAATGGCCTTGCCAGACCAAGGGTTCCAGCGCCGGTTTGGCGGCGAAAACGGCGCGAATTTTATCCAGCCATGCCTGCCGGGCCGCGCCCAAAGGTTGGTTTGCCAAAGGTTGCAGCAGCTTATCCACCGCTGGCGCATCGCTGCGTTCGGCGTAAATCAGCGCGCTTTGCAAGCGCGCATCGAGATGATCGGGCGCCACGATCAATACGCGCTCGAAGGCAAACAACGCTGGTTCGCTACGGCCGGTTTGCAATAGCGCCGTGCCCAGCAGGTAATCGAAATCCGCCTGACCGGCGTAGCCCTGCCAGTCGCGTTCCAGCAGCGTCAGCGCCTGTTCGGCCTGACCGGCCTGCAGCAAACGTTGCGCCTCGTCCAGCCGTGGGGTCTGCGTTTCGGCAAAAACCGGGGGGCACAACAATTGCCCGGCGAAAACCAGGATTGCCAAAACGGTTTTCGACCAACTGCGCCTGATCATCGGCTGGGTATTGATAAAGGTCTCTCCCGATGACTTTCAGTGTGCTGTAAAACAAATCATGTTGATCGGCTGGGTGAGTCGGCGAAACCGTTCAGCCCCCCCCCCTTTTTCAAAGGGGGGAATCTGCGAAGGGGCCAAACGCTTAAGAGTCAGCGAAAGCCGCCGCGTCCTCGCGGAAATACTAAGGCTTCTTGAAGCCCAGTATAACCACGCTTTATTGCTGGGCTATGAGGCTTGCCATGGGGCCATGATATAGACCCGCGAGCCAATAAAGCGACAGTTATTGCACAGATTTATCGGCATCAATTATGGTAGGCGATTACTCTCTCGCAGCGCTCGTTCCCCATCCCCGGTAATGCCGTGCCCCATCTCTCCGAGTCATGGTACGTAGGGCGGAACGCGAAAGCCGCCGCGTCCTTGCGGACAGCCGCCGACGCTAGTCGGAATTATTAAGGCTGCTTGAATCACTAAGGCTTCCTGATAGCGGTTCCGCCGGGTTTGCTGCGAAAAAATAAACCCCAACGGGGTTTTGTAACCCAGCCCAGGGTTGGCGCCGCAGGCGCTACCCTGGGTAGGTGTTCCCCCATGGCATCCACCAACCCCAACGGGGTTGTGTCCTGATCTTGATCGTTACGCATGGCGTCGCATCGCGGCCGAACGACACAACCCCGTTGGGGTTGAGGGTTTCATGGGTTGCGGCGTACCCAGGGTAGGCGCGAAACGCGCCAACCCTGGGCTGGGTTACACAACCGCGTTGCGGTTGACAGTTGTGCATCCATAAACAGGGAACGAAAACAGGCTCAAAGTTACCGAATTTCGACAGCCTAGGCCAGGGGCCGGAAATCTAGTCGCTGGCTCCGAACAGATACAATTCGGGAAATTATTTTGAGCCTGAGCTTAGCTGTCTACAACAACCCGCATTAACCCTGCCTGGTCCAGTTCAGCGCTTCGTCAATGGCTTGATCAACGGCTTCGGCGGAAAGCCCCGCGTTTTGCTGTTGCGCTTGCGCGGCGGCAAGTTCCAGAATGCGCGCCTTCACCGCCTCTTCAACAAAACGGGACAGGTCGACTTTGCGTCCGCCGCCCTGACTGACCAGAAACTGGCGTAAGGCTTGGTCTATGTCGTAAGACACCACCAGATTCCAACGGATGGCTGCTGCTTTGTTTGATGGTAACGCTGGGTTGTTCATTATCTTTTCTATGCATAAACACATAAGTACTCATGCAAAATTAATCCGGTATTGTCCGCCAAGGTTCCGGAAAATATCCTGGAGGGCGTCCTGCAGTGCTCCGAAGCTGGAATAGGCCTCCCAAGGCAGCCACTCATATT
>SCQD01000074.1 GCA_004299145.1 Methylococcaceae bacterium
TCGTTGTAAGCTTCATGGTGACTTCTCCTCTGCCTGTTTCAAGTGGTGGTTAACTTCTCCCACTTTGGCACATCGCGATGCCGTTTGGGGAGGGGAGGAGTCCATGCCATTATCCTATGGACGCCTATCTCACCTGCACCCGCAACAACTCTTTGCCGTCCTGGTCCATCACGTGGGTGGAACAGGCCAGACAGGGATCGAAGCTGTGCAGGGTGCGCAGGATTTCCAGCGGCTCGTCCGGCTTGGCGACTTTGGTATTCATCAACGCCGCTTCGAACGCGCCGATGTTGCCCTTGGGATCGCGCGGCGAGCCGTTCCAGGTGGTCGGCACGATGCACTGGTAGTTGTCGATCTTGCCGTCCTTGACCTTCACCCAGTGGCCCAGCGCGCCGCGCGGCGCTTCCGTGGTGCCGACGCCCTTGGCTTCCTTGGGCCAGGTGCTGGGTTCCCACTTGGTGACGTTGGCCGTGGCCAAATCGCCGGCCTTGAGGTTTTTCACCAGTTTGTCCTGGAAGTGTTTCATCTGGTGGGCGCAATACTGGGCTTCCAGCCCGCGCGCGGCGGTGCGGCCCAGGGTGGAGAACAGCGCCGTCACCGGCAGGCCCAACTCGCCCAGCAGCTGATCCACCGGTTCCTTGATGGCCGGCATGCCTTTGGCGTAACCGATGATGTAGCGCGCCAGCGGTCCCACTTCCATGGCGTGGCCTTTCCAGCGCGGCGCTTTGATCCAGGAATACTTGGCGCTTTCGTCCAGGTTTTCGATGTGGGTTTTCGTGCCCTTGGTTTTATGGCCCAGCATGAAGCGCGGCTCGGTGACGCCGTCGTAGGGGTGCAAGCCGGCGTCCGGGTTGTCGTAGTGATACCAGGAGTGCGTGACGAATTCCTGGATTTGCGTGGGGTCGCGCAAATCCACTTCGTGCACTTCGTTGAGGTTGCCGCCGATGATGGCCCCGCGCGGCAGGATCAGATTGCCGGCGGAAGTGTCGTTGGCTTTTTCCGGGATGTCGCCGTAGCTCAACACGTTGCTGGCGGATAGCCCGCCGCCGTACAGCCAGTCTTTGTAGAAAGAGGCGATGGCCTTCAAGTCGGGCAGGTAGACCTGTTCGATGAACTGAATGGTGCGGTCGATGATGGACGACACCAGATTGAGCCGTTCCATGTTGACCGCGCCGCCGGCCCCATCCAGGTTGACGGCGCAGGGCACGCCGCCCACCAGCCAGTTGGGGTGGGGGTTTTTGCCGCCGTAGATGGCGTGAATTTTCATGATGTCTTTCTGGAAATCCAACGCTTCCAGATAATGGGCCACGGCCATCAGATTGGCTTCCGGCGGCAATTTATAAGCCGGATTGCCCCAATAGCCGTTGCTGAACGGTCCCAGTTGGCCGCTTTCCACGAACTTTTTCAGGCGCGAGGCGATGTCCTGGAAATAACCGGGCGAAGAATTGGGCCAGGGCGAAATGCTCTGCGCCAAAGCCGAGGTCGCCTTGGCATCGGCCTTGAGCGCGCTGACCACGTCCACCCAGTCCAGAGCGTGCAGGTGGTAAAAATGCACCAGGTGATCCTGCGCTTGCAGCGTCAACTGCATGATGTTGCGGATGCTGTTGGCGTTCTCGGGAATCTGGATGCCCAGCGCGTCTTCCACCGCCCGCACCGAAGTGAGGGCGTGGGTGCCGGTGCAGACGCCGCAGATCCTCTCCGTGAAAGCCCAGGCGTCGCGCGGATCGCGGCCCTTGAGAATGATCTCCAGGCCGCGCCACATGGTGCCGCTGGACACCGCGTTGCGGATGATATTGTCGTCGTCGATATTGACCTCGCAGCGCAGGTGGCCTTCGATGCGGGTTACCGGGTCCACCACGATGCGCTTGCCGGCGTCGTTGAGGGTAAAACCGTTGGGGGTTTGAATGACGGTCATGCTTGTACCTTAATTAGTCTTGTTTTTTTCTCGTTCAGCTCGTTCCCAAGCTCTGGCTTGGGAACGCTGTCCGGGAAGCTCCGGCTTCCCGTTCCCGCACTGGAAGCCGGAGCTTTCAAGGCCGGGTTCCCAACCTGGAGGTTGGGAACCAGCAGAGTACGGGACGCGGAGCGTCCCCAGCTGCATTCAAGAAGCCTTAGTTATTCCGCTTCGCGGCGGCTTTCCCACGCGGAGCGTGGGAACGATCATGTCTGCTACAGCGTTTTTTCCGGTTTTTTCAACGCCGAAGCCGCCGCGTGCGCCGCGATGGCGGCGCCCACCGCGCCGGCAGCCGCCAACCCCACCGTGTCGGCGTTGCTTTCCACGCCGAACACGTTGAGGCCGGTGACGCGGTCGTAAAACGAGCCCTTGTCCCAGAAATTCTCTTCCGAGCAGCCAAGGCAGCCGTGACCGGACTGGATGGGGTAGGACGTGCCATCGTTCCAGCGCACGGTGGAACAGGCGTTGTAAGTGGTCGGGCCTTTGCAGCCCACTTTGTACAAGCAATAGCCTTGGCGCGCGCCGGCGTCGTCCCAGTGTTCGACGAACTGGCCTGCGTCGAAATGGGCGCGGCGGTAACACTTGTCGTGGATGCGCTGGCCGTAGAACATTTTCGGCCGGCCCTGGGCGTCCAGTTCCGGCAGCTTGTCGAAGGTGAGCATGTAGGTGATGACGCCGGTCATCACTTCGGCGATGGGCGGACAGCCCGGCACTTTGATGATGGGCTTGTCGGTGATGACTTTGTGGATAGGCGTGGCGCGGGTGGGATTGGGCTTGGCGGCCTGTACGCAGCCGTTCGAGGCGCAGGAGCCCCAGGCGATCACCGCCGCCGCGTCTTTGGCGGCGTAGCGCAGTTGCTCCACAAACGGCTTGCCGCCGACGATGCAGAACATGCCGTCTTCGTTGAGCGGCGGATTGCCTTCCACCGCAAGGATGTAGCGGCCTTTGTATTTTTTGATGGTGTTTTCCAGCGCCGCCTCCGCCTGATGGCCGGCGGCGGCCATCAGCGTGTCGTCGTAGTCCAGCGACAGCATGGACAGCACCACGTCTTTGGCCAGCGGATGGGCCGAGCGGATAAAGGATTCGGAACAACAGGTGCACTCCAGGCCGTGCAGCCACAGCACCGGCGTGCGCGGCTTGGTTTCCATGGCATGGGCGATTTGCCCGGTGAAGGCAGGCCCCAGCGCCATGGCCGAGGCGGTCAGACTGCAATATTTCAGAAAACTGCGCCGGGTGATGCCCTGGCGGCGCATCACCGCATAAAACGTATCGGACGTATCGCTCATCCTCCCCCCTGTTGTCGTGGTTATTCCGGCCGAACCGGTCAAGGGGCGGGACAAACAAAGAACATGCCAGGCATGGCCTTGCCATTCACAAGGGATTTGGCGGAAAAAACGTGTACGGATGATGACAATGTCGCTTTCTGCGTCGCATATGCGACACAAGCGGAGCGCCCTTGGTTCCGACTTCGGCCGTCCCTATAATGTGGATCATGCACTCCGCCCGCCGCTGCACGGCGGTGCTGCCGCGCTGCGGGCCGGAACCACTATTGCAATTTTCTCACTGGGAGACAGACATGCTGGCAACTCTTCAGCCAACCGGACGCTGGACCAAGATTATCCTGACTGCTTTACTGGCCTCGACGCTGGCGACGGCGCACGCCGCCTGGCCGGAAAGCGTGGACGGCGCCCCCCTGCCCAGCCTGGCGCCCATGCTTAAGCGCGCCATGCCGGCGGTGGTGAACATTTCCACCAAAACGGAAATCGAAGTCGCCCAGCACCCCTTGATGCGCGATCCGTTTTTCCGCCATTTTTTCGAACTGCCCAACCAGCCGCTCAAGCGCAAGACTTCCAGCCTGGGCTCCGGCGTCATCATCAACGCCGCCAAAGGTTATTTGATCACCAACAATCACGTGATCGACAAGGCCGACGAAATCACCGTCAAGCTGCAGGATGGCCGTTTATTGCCGGCCAAGCTGGTCGGGGCGGACCCGGAATCGGATCTGGCGGTCATCCAGGTGGAAGCCAACAACCTGACGGAATTGCCTTTTGCCAATTCCGATCAGCTCAACGTCGGTGATTTTGTCGTCGCCATCGGCAATCCTTTCGGCCTGGGGCAAACCGTCACCTCCGGCATCGTCAGCGCCCTGGGGCGCTCGGGCCTCGGCATCGAGGGCTACGAAGACTTCATCCAGACCGACGCCTCCATCAACCCCGGCAACTCCGGCGGCGCTCTGGTGAACCTGCGCGGCGAACTGATCGGCGTCAACACCGCCATACTCGCGCCCAACGGCGGCAACGTGGGCATAGGCTTCGCCATCCCCATCAACATGGTGGCCGGCATCATGGACTCGCTGATTAAGCACGGCGAAATCCGCCGCGGCCTGATGGGCGTCATGGTGCAGGACATCACCCCGGATCTGGCGCAGGCGTTTGGTTTGCAGCAAACCCAGGGCGCCGTGATTTCCCACGTGCAGCCCGACTCGCCCGCCGCCAAAGCCGGCCTGGAACAAGGCGACGTGGTCATCGCCATCAATGGCCGGGCGGCCAAAAACGGCATGGACGTGCGCAACGTGGTGGGCATGTCGCAAATCGGCGACGAGCTGGAAATCGAGTTGATCCGCCACGGCGACACCATGACCCGCACCGTCACCATCGCCAAACCGAAAAAAATCAGCGAAGACGGGCGCAAGATCCACCCCAAACTGGCGGGCACCGTATTGGCGCCGGTCGCGGCGCGCGACGGCAGCCAGGGAGTGGTGATAGAAAAGCTCAATACCTCCGCATTGGCGGCGGTGGCCGGGTTACGGCCGGGTGACGTGATCGTCGCCGCCAACCGGCAGCGCGTCAACGATCTGGACGACTTGGCGGCAGCGGCGCGTTCAGGCAAAGAGTTGTTGCTGAATATTCAGCGCGGCGGCAACAGCTTTTTCCTCGTTTTGCGCTGATGCTGCCGTCATGAGACCGCGCGCCATTTCCCTGCTGTGCATTTTGCTGACCATCTGGGAATCATCCATGCTGCTGTGGGCGTTGTCGCTGTTTATCCACGTATCCGACAAAGCGGAGGTGTTTTTTTTGCTCAGCAGCCTGGGCGTGCTGTTGTCGCTGGGCGGGCTGTGGCTGATGCGGCGCTGGGGGGTTTATTTGTTTCTCGCCCTGTGGGTTATCTCCTTGTTTACCCAATACTCCGCCTTTAACCTGGCGGAAAACCACCTGACGTCCACTTTCAACTGGCTGATGCTGGCGATTTATCTGATCGTGATACTGCCGTATTGGAAATTATTCGGCCTGCCGCGTCAGGGCTAAGCGGATGATCTGGCATTGTCGTTCCAGCCAATTACGGACGAAAAAATCAAGGCAGGTGCTCACTCAACGGCTGGAATTCTTCCCCGGAAAAAAACCGCATGGATACTGGTGCTTGAAATACCAACCGGCATAACAGGCGAAACTGGATCGGCGCGTTTGGATTGATGCGAGCGACAGTCAAGCGCCATTCCACCTCTGCTTCCAGCAAACGGTGAAAATCAACAGTCAGATAACGTGGGCAATACCCCACGTTAAGGTGGTCGTCGGTATGCAGGACAATGGCATAGCTATCCGCCGGGTTAGCCGGGTCGGGCACCAATCCCAACAGTTCACCTTCACTAAGGTGCCTGATTCGTTCCAATGATTCGGGGGGTACGTAACGCAAACCGTGGCTGAAGAAATACAACTCATATTCTCCCGATGCATTGGTCTCCGGTCGCGGAAAAACCTCCAGCAAATCGGTGCCGCGTGCACCGCCTGAGCGGGCCAGCAACAGTAAAGGATCATTCGGATCGGCTTCCAGCCCCAACCAGTGCAAATAGTCCTGATATTCCGGCCTGGATTTTGCCAACAGACGGTTGGCAAACAAAGGAAACAGTGCAGGGGAAACGTAGGATTTGCTCAAGTCCGTCATGCGGCCAAACGGCACAAAGCGCGCTGATTTTTTTGCGCCATGGGTATAGTCGAAGCAATATAGGCCATTGCGGTGGCTGAGCCGTCCTACCGGCAGCCAGCTTCGTGTTTCCGGGTCTTGCCAGGCAACATATAGCGTATTCATGTCAGTTCTTTGGCGAGCGCCAACAAGCGATTGCGGTTTAAGTCCAAAACTTTTAATGCAAATTCAGCAGCTGTTTCGGATATTTCGTCGGTGGGGATTTGCGCAAAAATTCGTGCGCAATCGGGTAATGTAACGTTTTGCAGTTGATCAAGCCAGGTTCGCGCTGCCTGTTTGTGCAATTGCGCTGCGTGAGTAAACGCATCCAGTGTACCCAGTGGTTTTTGACACCTAGAGTTCAAGTAAAGCGCGGAACGGGCCTTACCCACGTATTGCTCGACGGAGCGACCGCAATCTCTGGTCGTCAGGCGTTCTTTCCGGTTCGCTTCGGTTTCGTGACAACCCAAGGATGAAGCATGATCAAAAGTCGGCGCCAAATGAATCTTTCCATCTGCTGTAAGAATCAACCCCCAATTTTCGTGGTGCCTATCGCTATTACCAATCCAAGCGTCAAGCATTAGATACCCCACAAACACATCAAAAGCGTCATTGGTTTGGACTAAGGGCTGCCAAGCTAAAGGCAAACCGACGATGGGCGATTCCATCAAGGCCGCCGCACGCATTACCGTGTGTTGATTCACGCCTCGTCGTGCGTCGCTCGGGTAATTCGTATAAACCCTACCCAGCAGTTCGTTGCCCAAAATAAGCCGCCCATGTTCCGGCACCATACTTGGGCTAACGACGCCTCGTTGTTCTCGCCACACCGCAAAATTGTAATGAGCATGGGGCAGCGCCAACAACTGACAAAGCTCGCAGGCCACTTTTTCCGACCAGTTTTCCCCTGTAGTTGGTCGCCCTTGTTTGAACAAGCAAGGAATATCGTCCTGCGTATACCAAAACTTGGCTTTGGTTCCTAATTGTTCCGGTAAATCAGGGGCATCATCCGGCAATTGGACTATCGAATACATAGACTCAAAGGCGAAGAGATTTCGCTACGCTGCATCCAGGCTACAAATTACTCCCCCGACGCCCGCGACGCTTTTTTGCGCTCGTGCTCCAGCAGCAGTTTTTTGCGGATGCGGATGTTTTTCGGCGTCACTTCCACCAGTTCATCGTCGTCGATGAATTCCAGCGCCTGTTCCAGCGTAAAGCGTATCGGCGGCGTCAGCGCGATGGCTTCGTCGCTGCCGGAGGCGCGCATATTGGTCAACTGCTTGGCCTTGGTGGGGTTTACCACCAAGTCGTTGTCGCGCGAATGGATGCCGACGATCATGCCCTCGTACACCTCGGTGCCGTGCTCGACGAACAAGCGGCCGCGCTCCTGCAGATTGAACAGGCCGAAGCCCACCGCCGTGCCGGTCACCATGGAGATCAGCACGCCGTTGATGCGCTGGCCGATGTCGCCTTTTTTGGCCGGTGCGTATTTGTCGAACACGTGGTAGAGCAGCCCCGTGCCCGACGTGGCGGTGAGGAATTCGGTCTGAAAACCGATCAGGCCGCGTGACGGGATGATGTATTCCAGGCGCACCCGGCCTTTGCCGTCCGGCACCATGTTCTGCAAGTCGCCTTTGCGCTCGCCCATCTTTTCCATGATGGTGCCCTGGTGCTGCTCTTCCACTTCGATGGTGACGAATTCGTAGGGCTCGCACGTCTGGCCGTCGATTTCCTTGACGATGACTTCCGGGCGCGACACCCCCAGCTCATAGCCTTCGCGGCGCATGGTTTCGATGAGGATGGACAGGTGCAACTCGCCGCGCCCGGACACTTTGAATTTGTCGGGATCGGCGGTGTCCTCCACGCGCAAGGCCACGTTGTGCAGCAACTCGCGCTGCAAGCGGTCGCGAATCTGCCGGGTGGTGACGAACTTGCCTTCCTTGCCGGCGAACGGCGAGTTGTTGACCTGGAACGTCATGCTGATGGTGGGCTCGTCCACGGACAACGGCGGCAAAGCTTCGACGCAATCGGGCGAACAGACGGTGTCGGAAATCTCCAGCGCGTCGATGCCGGTAAAAGCGATGATGTCGCCGGCATCGGCCTGCGGCACTTCCACCCGCTCCAGGCCTTTGAAGCCGAGGATTTGCAAAATTCTGGCGTTGCGCTGCTTGCCGTCGCGGCTGACCACGGTGACCGGCGTGTTGGTCTTGACGGTGCCGCGCTGGATGCGGCCGATGCCGATCACGCCGACGTAGGAGTTGTAGTCCAGGCTGCTGACCTGCATCTGGAAGCCGCCTTCCACGTTCACCGGCGGCGGCGACACGCGGTCGACGATGGTCTGGAACAGATAATCCATGTTGCCGTCGCGAATGTCCGGGTTGTCGCCGGCATAACCGTTCAACGCCGAGGCATAGACGACCGGAAAATCCAGCTGCTCTTCGGTGGCGCCCAGGTTGTCGAACAAGTCGAAGGTCTGGTCCAGCACCCAGGAAGCGCGCGCGCCGGGCCGGTCGATTTTGTTGATGACGACGATGGGCTTCAAGCCCAGCGCAAACGCTTTCTGGGTCACGAAACGGGTTTGCGGCATGGGGCCGTCGACCGCGTCCACCAGCAGCAGCACGCAATCCACCATGGACAGCACCCGCTCCACTTCGCCGCCGAAATCGGCGTGGCCCGGAGTGTCGACGATGTTGATGTGGTAGCCGTTCCAGTCCAGCGCGGTGTTTTTGGCCAGGATGGTGATGCCGCGCTCTTTTTCCAGCGCGTTGGAATCCATGATGCGCTCTTCCACTTTGGCGTGCGCGGCGAACGTGCCGGATTGTTGCAGGAGTTTATCGACCAGCGTGGTCTTGCCGTGGTCCACGTGGGCGATGATGGCGATGTTGCGTAATTTTTCAATCATGAGGTACTTAAAAAGTGATAACCCCTCAATCCGCTGCCGGTCAGCGGATTGAGGGGCGTAAAGGGAGAAATCGACCGCCTATTTTAGCCTGCTTGGCGGGCCGGCGCTCAGCTTTGTTCCCAGGGCAGGCCGTGGTAGCGCCAGCCGCTCACGGAACTACGGTGTTTTTCTCCATCCAAACCGCCTTCAAAGCCTTCTTCGATATTGGTCAAATCGGTATAGCCGGCCTCCGCCAACGCCTTGGCCGCATCCAGCGAACGCTGGCCGCTACGGCACATCAGAAACAAAGGCGTGGATTTATCGGGCACCCGTTCGCCGACCTGGGCGACGAAATGCGGATTGTTCTGCCAGGTGTGATCGCTCCAGTCCTTCCACGGCAGGTTGAGGGCGCCCGGAGGATGGCCGACAAAGCCGAACTCCAGCATGTCGCGCACGTCGATCAACAGCGCGGCGGAATCGGCTTGCAAAGCGGCATGGGCCTGATGAGGATTTAAGGATTTGATGGCGCTCATGGCACTCCCCTGTAGAGTATGCGGAAAACTTGACGGTTGTAACGCAGGGTACGCTGTGCGTACCTTGCAACCCCGAAAGGTACGCACAGCGTACCCGACAACGGGTGTTCGGAGATAGAGAAGGAGGAGCCGGTCGATAAGCCGGGTTCTGTCGTGGACAGTCATTCATCTGGGACGCACGTCACCGTGCGCCTCGAGCGACCTACCCGGGAGCCGCGCGGGTCGCGCGTCAGGGATAAACCCAGTGCCCCCCTATTTGGTCTTGCTCCGGGTGGGGTTTTCCCTGCCACGGCTGTTACCAGCCGCGCGGTGCGCTCTTACCGCACCATTTCACCCTTACCGGCGCCCGCAAGCGCTTAGGCGGTATATTTTCTGCGGCACTTTCCGTAGGCTCACACCTCCCAGGCGTTACCTGGCACCCTACCCTGTGGAGCCCGGACTTTCCTCCACTTTCATTAAAGAAAGCAGCGACTGTCTGACCGACTCCAGACGGGGGAGTGTACAGGGTTAGCAAAAAATAAGCCATGGCGTAGCATGCTTCGGCCGTTTGCCTTGCGCACAAAGATCATTGCTTGCCCAACCGGCTACCGCTACCATCTTCCTTCACTTTTGTCGTGGAGGGACTATACGTGAGTCACAATCACCTGTTTCGGGCTGGTGAAGCCAGTGTGCCCGGCCCGGTCGGCCAATTTACCGGGGCCATCACCGAAGTGTTGATTGGCGATGTCTCCGGTCCCGTGGGCCAGGCATTCGCCAACCTGGTGGCGCAAAACGTCGGTTATATCCAACCGGAACCCGGCCAGGCGTTCAACTCCGTCGAGCACATGATGGGCCAGGCCAAGGGTTATAACCGCCTATTCGCGGTACGCGCCAGCAATCAAATGGTGAGGCCCGCCACCATCGTCATCTGCAAGTCTTCCTTGCGCAACAATATCTTCGAAAAGCTCTACGGCGGCGTCGTGCAGCCCGCCGTGGCCGACGCCGTGCTGGATGCGGTGGAGGAGGATTACCTGCCCCGGCAACTGGCCGATTCGCTCTGCATCATCGCCCTGGTTTGGCTGGACCCGGCCTGTGCCGACGAGGCCAGACTGGATAAAACCGCGCTGTACCGCACCAATCGCGCAGCCGCCAAACTGGCCATACAACGCGCCATGCAGGGCGAGCCCAGCGTGGATGAACTGATCGCAACCCGGCAAGCGGAGCAACACAACTGATGTCCGACTCACAAAAGTGGCTGATGCTGGCAGGCGTGGCGGGCGCCGGCTGGCTGGTTTATCTGTTGGCGCCGATTCTGATGCCGTTCGCCATGGCGGCACTGCTGGCGTATCTGGGTGATCCTTTGGCGGATCGTCTCGAAGCGCGCGGTTTCAGCCGCACCAAAGCGGTGGTGAGCGTGTTCGCCGCCATGATCCTGGCTACCGCCTTACTGATCTTGCTGGTCGTGCCCCTGATGGAAAACCAGCTGGAAGGGCTGATCGACAACCTGCCCCGCTACGCCGCCTGGTTCAACCAAAAGCTGCTGCCCTGGCTGCGCCAGCACTCGGTCATTCAGCGCCGCACGCTGGACTTCAACCAGATCGCCGAAATGCTCAGCGGCCACTGGCAACAAGCGGGCGGTGTTGCAGCCACCTTGCTGCAATCGCTGTCCAGCTCCGGCATGGCCGTGATTCACGGCCTGATGACCTTGTTTCTGGTGCCGGTGGTGACGTTTTACCTGTTGCGCGACTGGGATGAACTGGTGCGCAGCATTCACGACCTGCTGCCGCGCCGTCTGGCCGGCACGATAGGCAGCTTGGCCGCCGAAGCGGATGAAGTGCTCGGCGCTTTTTTGCGTGGCCAGTTCATGGTGATGCTGGTCATGGGCGGCTATTACAGCATCGGCCTGCTGATCGTGGGCCTGGACGTGGCCTTGCTGGTGGGCGTAGTGGCGGGACTGGTGGGATTCATCCCTTACATGGGCGCTGCGGTCGGCATCGGCGCCGCCTGTTTGGCGGCCCTGGTGCAGTTTCAGGACAGCCAGCACTTGTTGCCGATACTGGCCGTGTTCGGCATCGGTCACGTGCTGGAAGGCACGGTGCTGACGCCGCGCCTGGTGGGCAATAAAATCGGCCTGCACCCGGTGGCGGTGATTTTTTCCGCCTTGGCCGGCGGCCAGTTGTTCGGCTTTTTGGGTGTGCTACTGGCCTTGCCGGCGGCCTCGGTGGTCATGGTGCTGTTGCGCCACGCCCACGACCAATACTTGAGCAGCGCCTGGTACGCGCAAATCCGTAGTGAATCGCCGCTGCACAAGGAGGCACGCGAGGAAGAAGGCGAGCCGACCTGAAAACCCAGGGCGGAAGCCGTGACCTTACCAAGGCAAGCGAATGGAGTGCGCCGGCAGCGCGTTAGCGGCGGCGTGACTGGCATGGTAATCAGCCAGCTGGTGAAAATCCAACGAGTAATCAATTGGTTATCTTTGAAAAGCTCCATGCAGCTTACCCAAGTGTAACTTCTCTGTTGACTGCGTCGATATAAACCAGCTGTACAATATCTGCGTGACGTGATAGAAGTAATTACCCAAGCCCTCATAATTCCCGTGGATACCATAATAACCCCAGTATCCCCGCAGTTTCCGGCTCAGTTTCCCAATCAACTCCGCTTTCGATGCCGGTATGTGTTTCCTTTGCGGGCTACATAACTCTGCCCCCCTTCCCCATGTGATCGGTAAGCGTCCAGCCGCACCACCTGTTGATTGATGCGCTTTAATTCAATACCTACATCAAGTACTTTAAATAAATTAGACTCTATTTCGTTAATATCATGAGTTTTATGTATAGACCTTAGTATTTTAGGAGAGCCAGCAGTCACCATGCCGCCCTCAAACTGTGAACCACATCACAATTCTCGCTTCTTGACAACAACCCAGCCTTTCCCATCGGCAGCGGCGTTACAATAAGCGCCAACAACGCGCGCCAGGAAACACCTTCACACTTATGATCACCAATACTGTGGTTGAACGGCTGGAAAAGCTGATCGATGTCGGTATCGCCCTGTCCGCGGAAACCGATCCGCTGCGCCTGCAGGAACGCATTCTGGAAAGCGCCAGAGAATTGACCAACGCCGACGGCGGCACTTTGTATTCGGTCAAGATCGACAGCGTGCGCATCGAAATCCTGCGCAATACCTCCCTGAACATGGCGCTGGGCGGCACCAGCGCTCCGCCCAGCACTTTGCCGCCGATTCCGCTGTACAAAGCCGACGGCACGCCGAATTTGAACAACGTGGTGACCTACGCGGTGCACAGCGACGCCACAGTCAATATCCCCGACTCCTACGACACGGAAAGCTTCGATTTTTCCGGCACGCGCCGCTTCGACGCGCAAACCGGTTACCGCTCCACTTCGTTTTTGACCATGCCGTTGCGCAACCACGAGCATGAAATCATCGGCGTGCTGCAACTCATCAACGCCACTTCTCCGGAAACCGGCGCCATCGTGCCTTTCGACGCCATCACGCAGCGGCTGATCGAGGCCTTGGCCTCCCAGGCCGCCATCGCCTTGACCAAGGACCAGCTCATCGGCGAATTGAAAAAGCTGTTCGAAGCGCTGATCCACCTCATCGCCGACGCCATCGACCGCAAGTCGCCCTATACCGGCGGCCACTGCCGGCGCGTGCCGGCCATCACCATGGGCCTGGCCGAGGCGGCTCATCGGGAAAGCAGCGGGCCGCTGCAAGACTTTCACCTGACCGATCAAGACCGCTATGAACTGGAAATCGCCGGCTGGCTGCACGATTGCGGCAAAATCATCACGCCGGTGCACGTGGTGGACAAGGCCACCAAGCTGGAAACCATTTTTGACCGCATTCACCTGGTGGACAGCCGCTTCGAGGTATTGAAAAGGGATGCGGAAATCGCTTGCTTGAAACAGCAATTGGCGGAGCTGGGCGTCACGCAACTGTCGCCGCCGCTGCAACAGCAATTGCAGAGTCAACTCGCCGAACTGGACGAACAGCGTGATTTTCTGCGCCGCAGCAATACCGGCGGCGAATTCATGAACCAGCAAGACCAGGACCATGTGCGCAGCATCGGCCAACATACCTGGGTGCTGGGTGGCGAGACGGTGCCTTTGCTGAATGAAAACGAAATCTACAATCTGACCATTTCGCGCGGCACTTTGACGCCGGAAGAGCGCAAAATCATCAACGATCACATTTGCGCCACCATCGACATGCTGAATACGCTGCCTTTTCCCAAGCATTTGCGCAATGTGCCGGAATACGCCGGCGGGCATCACGAACGCATGGACGGCAAAGGCTATCCCAAGGGACTGACGCGGGAACAAATGTCCGTGCAGGCGCGCATTCTGGGGATAGCCGACATATTCGAAGCCTTGACCGCCTGTGACCGGCCTTACAAATCGGCCAAAACGCTGTCCGAATCCCTTAAAATCATGTTTTACATGAAAAAAGAGGGGCATATCGACCCGGATTTGTTCGAGGTGTTTGTCCGTCATCAAGTCTACCTGCAATATGCCGAGCGGTTTCTGTTGCCCGAGCAAATCGATGAGGTAAACGTCGAGCAATTGCTGGGTGGTGGTTAAAATCCTCTGGGCGCGACGGGGTTAGCCGAAAACAACATCCCCGTACGCAGGCTGACCAACCTTGCAGGGTAAGCTGTGCGTACCCTACGTCAATCGGCGCAGTCGGGAAGCGCCATCGTTCCCACGCGGAGCGTGGGAACGATAAAACGATAAAAAATAAAACCAACACCCGCATCGAATACGCCCATGAAACTCAAGCTGCCGCGCCGCCTGCCCCTGTACCTCATCAGTGCTTTGCTGACCCTGGTGTTTTTGCTCCACAGCGCGGGTGCGCTGGAGCTGCCGCTGATTCAAAACCTGGAAAATCACCTCTACGATTTGCGCATGGGCGTTACCGCGCCCAATCAGAAGGATCAGCGCGTCGTGATCGTCGACATCGACGAAAAAAGTCTGGCGCGGGAAGGGCGCTGGCCCTGGCCGCGCGCCAAGCTGTCGCTGTTGACCAACATGCTGTTCGAGTATTACCAAGTCCGCCTGCTGGGATTCGACGTGGTATTCGCCGAGCGCGATGAAAGCTCCGGCTTGCAGTTGTTGGAAAAAATAGAAGAAACCTTGCAGCAAGACCACGCCTTGCACGAAGCGGCGCAGGCCATCAAACCCAGCCTGCAATACGACCGTTTGTTTGCCGAAAGCCTGGTGCATCGCGCCACCATCCTCGGTTTTGCCAGCCGCCAGGACGACGCCGCCGACGTGGGCGCCTTGCCCACTCCCACCCTGCAGCCGGACCCGCTGCCCGCCGCGCTGGACGCCTTGATCGACGTCAAACACATTACCGGCAACCTGCCGGAACTCCAGGCGGCGGCGTTGGGCGGCGGTTTTTTCGTCAATCCGCTGCTGGATGAAGACGGCATCTTTCGCCGCCAACCCATGCTGATCCGCCAGGGCAACCGCATTTACAGCACCCTGTCGCTGGCCATGTTCCGCGCGCTGTTGCAGCATCCGCCGCTGCACCTGGAAATCAACGAGGACTACGGCAATAACGACCAGGGCAAGCTGGAAGCACTGCGCCTCGGCAGCTTCCGCATTCCCGTCGACGAAAAAAGCGGCGCGCTGATTCCTTACCTGGGCAAGCAGGGCAGTTTTCCTTACGTATCCGCCACCGACGTGCTCAGCGCCACGGCAAAACCCGAGTTGCTGCGCGGCAAAATCGTCCTGGTGGGCACCACGGCCACGGGCTTGCTGGATATGCGCTCCACCCCGCTGCAAAACGTCTACCCCGGGGTCGAGGTGCACGCCAATCTGCTGGTCGGCATGCTGGACCAGACATTCAAGGAAAGACCCAATTACGCCCTTGGCCTGGAGTTTCTGCGCATACTCATCGTCGGCCTGATTATGACCTTCTGGGCGCCGCGCCTGTCTGCAGCCTGGAGTTCGGCATTGGCCATCGGCGTGTTTGCCTTGTTGAACGCCAGCAATCTGATGGCTTGGCAGCAGGGCGGCATCGTGCTCAACGTCGGCGCGCCCATCGTTTTGATCTTTCTGCTGTACGCCAATCAAATGTTTTTCGGTTATTTCATCGAAAGCCGCAATAAAAAGCGCCTGGCGGGACAATTCGGCCAATACGTGCCGACCGAATTGGTGGAAGAAATGAGCCTGCAGGAAAGTGATTTCGGCGTGGGCGGCGAAAACCGCGAAATGACCGTGCTGTTTTCCGACGTGCGCGGCTTTACCACCATTTCCGAAGGCTTGGCGCCGAACGAGCTGTCGCAGCTGATGAACCAGTTTCTGACGCCGCTGACGCGGGTGATCCACAACCACAAAGGCACCATCGACAAGTACATGGGTGATGCCATCATGGCTTTTTGGGGAGCGCCGCTGCGCGATGAGCGGCACGGCCTGCACGCCATACAAGCGGGACTGGACATGCTGCGCGCGCTCAAGGGCATACAGGCTGATTTCAAGGAGCGCGGCTGGCCGCCCATCAAAATCGGCGTCGGCATGAACACCGGCGTGATGAGCGTCGGCAACATGGGCTCGGAGTTCCGCATGGCGTATACCGTGCTGGGCGACGCGGTCAACCTGGGTTCGCGCCTGGAAGGGCTGACCAAGCAATACGGCGTGTACATCATCGCCAGCGAAACCACCAAGGCCGTCGCGCCGGAATATGCTTACCGGGAATTGGACCGGGTACGGGTCAAGGGCAAAAATGAACCGGTCGCCATTTACGAGCCCATCATGCTCGTCGACGAATTGACGGAAATGGACAAGCGGGAGTTGGCGCTGCACCAGAAAGCGTTGGAAGCTTATCGCGCCCAGTCCTGGGACAGGTCGAAAAAAATGTTCGGCGATCTGGCACAAGCCCATCCCGAGCGGATGCTGTATCAAATCTACCTGGAACGCACCGAACACTTTATGCAAAACCCGCCGGGCGAAGACTGGGACGGCGTGTTTACTTTCCAGACCAAATAAAATGTAACGGATGGATAATCCATACCCTTGGCGTATTCCTTATGGCATGGCGGATTTCATAGTAAACGTTCACCCCCCTAGGCTGGCAAAGGCAGCAATGCCGGATCATGCCGGGCCAGCCTGCCCGAACGGAAATAGCCGAACCGTCGTTGTCGAATCAGGCGTACCGACCACCCCGCTGATCACCACAAAGGGTGCGCCTCTATCATGGCTGCTTCATAGTGAATAGAGATGGGACAGCGCTTACGCCTAAGGTCTTGTGCGGTGAGAGCAAGCCAACTTCGACCCCAGGTTCTGAGGCAAAGCATGGTGTGATCATGCGGTGCGACTGCCCTGCACGCGCGGTGGCGGCAGCGCTTGAGCGTTGCGACGAAAAGTTTAGACAAAGCGTTGCGTGTAGGACTATACTGGCGGCGCGTGGGGTTTTTTATAAAACCTTACCGAAAATGTTCTAGTGTTTTTCAATTTTGTGAGTTTGTATATACATGCGTACTGGTACTGTAAAGTGGTTCGACGAAGGTAAAGGTTTTGGTTTTATTACTCCGCAGGACGGCGGCGATGATGTTTTCGTACATCATTCCACGATCAGCGGCAGCGGTTTCAAGGTGCTTACCGAAGGTCAAGTTGTACAATTTGAATCCCAGAAGGGACCGAAAGGTTTCCAGACTACGAAGGTAGAGCCTAACTAAGGCCTCAAGAATACTCATCCGATTCAGCCAAAACCCCGCCCTCCGGCGGGGTTTTTGCGTTTAGGAAGGCAGATAAACAGGAACCGGCTCTGATTGCAGGCAGTCGCCGGATTGACTGCGCAACTCATCCGCGTTCTTCTCCATAACGCCGGTACAAAATCGGCAGAAAAATCAGCGTCAGCGCCGTGGATGTCACCAGCCCGCCGATGACGACTATCGCCAGCGGACGCTGAATTTCCGAACCGGGGCCGCTGGCGAACAGCATGGGCACCAGACCGAAAGCGGCGATGCCGGCCGTCATCAGCACCGGCCGCAGCCTGCGCATGGTGCCTTCCACCACCACCCGGCCCATGTCCATGCCCTGGGCGCGCAGTTGGTTGAAGTAACTGACCAGCACCACGCCGTTGAGCACGGCAATGCCCAGCAGGGCGATGAAGCCTACGGAAGCGGGTACCGATAAATACTCGCCGGATATCCACAGCCCTACCACGCCGCCTATCATGGCGAGCGGGATGTTGGACAACACCAGCACCGCCTGGCGCACCGAGCGGAAGGTGGAAAACAACAGCAAAAATATCAGGCCGATAGCCACCGGCACCACCAAACCCAAGCGGGCGGCGGCGCGCTGCTGGTTTTCGAACTGGCCGCCCCATCTCAGGTAATAGCCGCTGGGCAGCGGCACTGCTTTGTTCACCACCGACCGGGCTTCTTCCACAAAACCCACCAGGTCGCGGTCCTGCACGTTGCTGCGCACCACGGCGAAGCGCTGGCCTTGTTCCCGGCCCACGGCTACCACGCCTTCCACCCGTTCCAGTTTGGCGATGCTGGATAAAGCCGTTTTACGCCCGTCGGGCAGGGCCACTTGCAGCGCCGCCAGGGTGTTCATGTCGCCGGGGCCGCGCAGGATCAACGGCGTGCGCTGAATGCCTTCCTGCACGATGCCCAGCTGCAAGCCCTCGATGCCGGCGCGCAGGGCTTCCTGCAATTGATCGCCGGTCAGACCCAGACGCCCCGCCGCCAGCCGGTCCACGTTCAATTGCAGGTATTGCATGCCGCTATTGCGGGTGGTGAATACGTCGCTGGCGCCCGGCACTTTGCGCAAGGCGGCGGCGATTTCTTCCGCCTTGGCATTGAGCACGGCCAGTTCCGGGCCGTAAAGCTTGACCGCCACGTCGCCGCGCACGCCGGTCAGCATTTCCGTGACGCGCATCTGGATGGGCTGGGTGAAGCCGTAAGCGATGCCGGGGAAGTCGTCCATGACTTTACGGATTTCATCGATCAGCGCGTCTTTATCGTTCATGCGCCACTCCTCTCGCGGTTTGAGCACCATGAACGTATCGGTTTCGTTGAGCCCCATGGGGTCCAGCCCCAATTCATCGGAGCCCAGGCGGGCGGTGATGCGGGTGACTTCGGGCACGGCTTGCAGAATGGCTTTTTGAATCTGTACGTCCAGACGCGCGGATTGCTCCAGGGTGATGGACGGCAGTTTTTCCACCTGCACGATGATATCGCCTTCATCCAGCGTCGGCATGAAGGTTTTGCCGATCTGGCTGAACAGCAACACCGTCACTAGCAACAGCCCTCCGGCGATTTTCACCACCGTGGCGACGTGCGACAAACACCACAGCAGAATGGGACGGTAGGCGGCGTTCAATTTGCGCGGCAGCCAGGGGTCTTCATGTTCAGGGTGTTTCAGTAGGAACGAAGCCAGCACCGGAATGACGGTCATGGACATGAGCAGCGCGCCGGTCAGAGCGAACACGATGGTCAGGGCTACCGGCGCGAACAGCTTGCCTTCGAGGCCTTCCAGGCTGAGCAGGGGCAGAAACACGATGATGATGATGAGAATGCCGGAGGTGACCGGCACGGAGACTTCCTTGACCGCCCGGTAGATCACGTGCAAACCCGGCAGCTTGGCGGCGGCGTCCTGGTCGGCCATGCGGGTGGCGATGTTTTCCACCACCACCACGGCGCCGTCCACCAGCATGCCGATGGCGATGGCGAGTCCGCCCAGGCTCATCAGATTGGCGGTCAGGCCGAATTGGCGCATCAGGATGAAGGTCCACAGCGCCGCCAGCGGCAAAGACAACGCCACGGTAAGCGCGGCGCGGACGTCGCCGAGGAACAGCATCAACAGCACGATCACCAGCGCCACCGCTTCAATCAGTGCTTTGACCACGGTATGCACGGCGCGGCCTACCAGGTCGCTGCGGTTGTAAAACGGGCTCAGTTCTACGCCTTTGGGCAGTACCGGTTTCAGTTCCTCCAATTTTTGCTCCAGTCCGGCGATGACCTGGCGGGCATTGGCGCCGCGCAGGGATAGCACCAAGCCCTCTACGGCTTCGGAGGGGTTTGCGGCCGGAGACTGGGGGCTCGATGCTTGATGATTGGGTTCCATCTTTTGTTCTTCGGCCCCCAGCCTCATACCTCCAGCTTCCAGCCCCCGGCTTTGCGTCACCGCCCCATAGCGGGTCAAAGCGCCGATGCGCACCTCGGCCACGTCGCCGACGCGGATCGGTACGCCATCCCGCTCCGCCACGACGATGGCGGATAGGTCATCCAGGTTTTTGATGCGGCCTTCCGAGCGCACCAGCAGCGCTTCCTCGCCTTCGGCGACGCGCCCGGCGCCGTCGTTGCGGTTGTTGCTCAGCAAGGCTGCTTTCAGGTCTTGCAAAGCAATGCCGCGCGAGGCCAGACGCAGGTGGTCGGGAATTACCTCGAAACTGCGCACCATGCCGCCCAGCACGTTGACGTCTGCCACGCCCGGTACGTTGCGCAGCACCGGGCGGATCACCCAGTCCAGCAGATTGCGCTTTTCCATCAGCGGCAGATCGCCTTCGATGGTGAACATGAACATTTCACCCAGCGGCGTGGTCATGGGGGCGACACCGCCGTCGATGCCGTCCGGCAGCTCGGCCCAGACGCCGTTCAGGCGTTCGGCGATTTGCTGGCGCGCCCAGTAAATGTCGGTGCCTTCTTCAAAGTCCACGGTAATATCGGTGACCGCGTATTTGGCGATGGAGCGCAGCATGGTCTGTCTGGGGATGCCCAGCAGGCTCAGCTCGATGGGCGCGGTGATGCGCGACTCCACCTCTTCCGGGGTCATGCCGGGCGCTTTGATGATGATTTTTACCTGGGTCGGCGACACGTCCGGGAAAGCGTCGATCGGCAGCGCGAGCGCGGCGAAATACCCCGCCACGGCCATGAGCGCCGTCATGACCAGCAATAGCAAGCGTTGCGTGAGGGCGAAACGGATGAGATCAGACATAAAGTAGCTTTGGGTTAAGTATGTTTTACGCTCGTTCCCAAGCTCCAGTTTGGGAACGCCGCACGGGAAGCTCCGGTTTCCAGGGGTTGAGACTATCCGGTGGGTTAGGTTTGGGTGAGGTTTATAGTTTCACCCCTGCCGATACTTGAGCAGGGACCGGGGTTTGCCCCCGGCCCAAGAACGACATTTCCAGGGACCGGCCAACTTTGTAGGGTACGCTCAGCGTACCCTACGAACTAAAACCCCTGCTACGGCTCCTTTTCCTCGGTCCACTTGGCCTTGATGGCCGCCACGCCTTGCACGGCCACCGCATCGCCCACCGTCAAAGGCCCACGCAACACCAACTCCCCGTTGCTCTGTCCCAACGATTCCACCCGGCGCGGCTCAAATCCCCGCGCGGTCTGCACGAACACATAAGCCGCGTCGGCGTGGCGCGCCAATGCCGAGGCCGGCACGCGCCACAACTTTTCCGCTGCCTCGGCGCGCAAAATGTCCACGCCTACCGTCTGGCCGGGGTAAAGCCCATTCACCAGCGCCTGGCCGGCACGAGGCGGTTGATTTTCAAACTCCGCCCGCGCTATCACGCTGTGGGTGGTGGGCAGTACCTGACGACCGACGCCGCTGATGCGGGCAACCAGCGCTTGGCCTTTGACGCGCACCTGATCGCCCATCGCGACGTTGCCCACTTGCTCCGGCGGCAAGTCGATTTCCAGCCACAGCCGGCTCATGTCGGCGACCCGGAACAACGGCGCCAGTTGGTCTACCTGCTGGCCGGTGGTGATGAGTTTTTCCAGCACCATGCCGGTCATCGGCGCTTTGATGGCCAAATGATCGCTGAGCTTTTGCGTTTTAATCAGGCGCTCCACTTCGGCCCGGCTCATGCCGGCAATCGTCAGCACCTGGCGGACTTCGCTGTCGCCGGCGGATTGTTTGTCGTGCTGGTTGCGGGTTTCTTCCCAGCGACGCTTGGGGATGGCGCCCTCGGTCAGCAGCTTTTCGTCGCGCGACAGCAGGCTGTCGGCCAAGCGGTGCTCGTTGGAGGCTTGCAGCGCTTCGCGCTGTAGCGTTAAAAACGCGGCGCTGGCCAGTTGCGCCAGTTCCTGTCCCTGCACCACGCTGTCGCCCACCGCCACGTCGACGCGGCTGACCAGGCCGGCGTGGGGTGTGCTGACCATGAATTCGCGGCCCGGCGGCACCACCACGCGCGCCGAAGCCGTCAACAGCGGCACCGCATCGGCAACTTGTACTTGAGCGGTGCGGATATCCAGTTTGCCGGCTTGTGCGGCGTCGATGGGGATGAGCGTATCGGCATAGGCCAGACTGGTGCCCGAGAGAACGGCGGCCAGGGTTAAGATACGCAGTCTTGTAGGGTACGCTGTGCGTACCTGGTGTCCCACAAGGTTGGCGGCCATCCGTGTAAAAAAGCGGAATTCCAGTAATGGCGCCCACAGCGCTCCGAATCTGGTACGCACAGCGTACCCTACAGAAAATAAACGTGTCATGGCATTTCTCCCACTACCTGGTTGTATCGGGCGGTGTCGCGCTTGCATTGGATGGACAGCAATTCGGCGTCCTGGATGGCGGTGCGGGCGGCTCCTTCGATCTTGAGCAAATCGAGCAATTCCATTTCGCCGGCCTCAAAACTGCTGCGGCTGATGTCGAAATGGCGTTCGGCCAGCTTTTTGCGTTGCTGCGCCACGGCCAGTTGCGCTTTATCCACGGCCAGACGGCGTTCGGCTTCGTGCAGAAAACGCTCCAGTTGCCGCGCCAGCAGGTCGCGTTCGGCGATGGCCTGGTTCAGCTTGACGTTGGCGTCCGCCTCGACCGGCGCGTTGTAATCGCCGCCGCCGAAAGGCACTTGCACGACCAGGTTGGTGGAGTCGTCCCGCGCCAAACCGCGTTCGAACCAATCATGCTGGGTGCCGACCAATACCGTGGGCTGGTTGCCCTGCTTGGAAGTGCGTACCCATTCCAGTTCGGCGCGGGCGCGCTCCACGGCGGTGTTGGCCGCCGTCATGGCGGGATGGGTGTCGGCGATTGCAACCAGTGGGCTGGGGGGTTCGTCGAAAGCGCCAGGCAGCCGGTCCAAGCGCGTCAAATTGCCGTATGCCTGGAGGGTCTGCGCGAGATTGGCTTCGGCCTCGGTGACTGCATTGAGCTTTTCCAGGTTGTCGCTTTGTGCCAGCAGCAAATCGGCACGCGCCAGATCGCCGGCTTCCACGCGCAAACGCACCGTGTTGGTGAGACGGCTGGACACGTCGTAGACCTGTTTGGCCAAACGGAAGCGGCTTTCCGCCGCTGCGATATCCCACAATAGTTCCCGCACCAGGCCTGCCACCTCGTAGCGTAGCGTACGCTGGAACTCGGCGGCATTGGCCGTGGCCCTATCCGCCAGGTGCTGCCCCGCCGCTTTCTGTCCCCACATCCACAAGGGCAGTTGGAGGCCGGTTTGAACCTGCTTGATGCCGCGATTACGGCTCAAGGAATCGTCGATGTATTGGGCATACAGCGCGGGATAGCCGGGCAGCCAGCTGTCGCCGCGCCGATGCAATGCCACGGCTTCTTCTTCCATGGCTCCCGCGACCGCCATTTTGGGGTAGGTTTCCGTAGCCAGATCAACCAGTTGTTTCAGACTCAGGCTGGTATCGCTGGGCCAGTGCTCATCCCCATCGCCCGCCATTGCCGCCGGCGAGACTACGCCAAGCAGTACTACATAAAACAGCGCCAAGCAGCGCCGAAGATCGAAGGCCATAGCCGAAAACTCCATAATGGGCGCCTGCAAGGCAGAAAGCGGCCCGGTTTACCGTAAAAAAGCGCGATTAAACGGTAAGCGATGGCGGCGCACGCGGCAGAGCGTGCCGATAGTGGGGGGAGGGAAGAAAAGGCGGAACCGCAACAGCGCCGGGCGGCGTTGGTGCAGCGGTTTGGGGGATGGCGGGCGCCGGCAGTGGCAGCAGCGCCGTATCGGCGGCGGCCAACGCAGGCAAAGGCTTGTGTTGCAGGCCAGTGGCGATGCTCACCACCATGCCGGGCAACTCTTGCTGCTGGCCGTTTGCCTGGCAGGCGGCTTGATCGGCCAACACGGTCAGCGCTTCAATGCCCGGCAAGTGCACGCTGCCGGGCTCCACTTCGCCGCCGACGTGGGCGTGCACCAGCGGCGCCGCCAGTTGGGCGACGATCAGCAGCAGGACCAGCAGGGTTTTGCAGGAGGCCCGCAAGGGCGCGAGAGTGATCGGCATGGCGCTGATTATGCGACTGTTCCTGATTTCAGCGCAACCACTCATACTGCAAATACCAGATGGCAAACGAGCCGAAAAAGTTCACCAGCACCGCCGGCAAAAACTTGAGGTGCGCGGCGAAGGTGTAGCTGCGCTCGATGGACATGGTCATGACGCCGGCGGCGGAGCCCACCACGGTCAGGCTGCCGCCGACGCCGACCATGAGCGTGTTGAGCGTCCATTGCTCCACCCCCAGCGCGGGGTTGGACATGATGGCGGCGGCTTCCAGCAGGTTGTTGTCGATAAAGCTGGATACCAGGCCGAGCAACACGTTGACGAAAGTGGGCGACTCATGTTCGTACAGCCAGGCGATGTAGGACAGCCAGCCCACGTGGCTCAGCGCCGCCATGCCGGTGATGATGCCGATGTAATACATCAGCGTGCTCCATTGCACCTTTTGCAGCTGAATTTCCACCGGTACCTCGACGCCTTTCAGCTTCAGGACCCAGGTATACAGCATCACCACGCCCAGGCCGGTGCCGATGGCGAATTCGATGTCCACCTGCAAAAACAGATTGAGCAGCACGGCGCCGACGATGGCGCACAGACAGATGACGGTCAGCGCGATGCCGCCGGGTTTGATGTTGCTGCGTCCTATACTCAGCGCCGTTTGATCATCCCTGCGCCGGCCCGGCCTGGAAAGATGATGCTCGCAGTCGGCCAGCGGTTTGATCAAGCCGCCGTATTCCAGACGGCGCAAATAGAATACGTGCAGCACCAGGGCGGTGAGCAGCCAGCCGCACAGGCTGGCCGGCAGCAACAGCAACAGGTGGCTGAGCGTCAGCTTGCCGGCCAATATCACCATCAGGCTGGTGGAGGTGCCGACGAACCAGACGCCCGAGTTGGAGGCGACGATGATGTTGCACAGCGCCAGGTGCGTGTATTTTTGATGGGTGGAAATATTGCGGATGGCGTGGCCGAACACCATCGAGGTGGTCAGGCTGCTGATGAACGGACTCAACAGCGCGCAGAAAAAACCGGTCGCCCAGAATATGCCCCGCGCCCCGAACCCCTTGCTCATCAGGAATGCGGTCAAAGCGCCGAACACGTTCCGCTCGTCGAGGATTTCCACCATCATCCACATGAAGGCCATGAAGGTAATCAGGGCGAACAGGTTTTCCTTGGTTTCCGCCTGCATGATTTTCAGCGCGTGGAAGCGCTCCGGTCCTTCGCCGGTGATCAGGTAGTACACGCCCAAGACCGCCATGGACGACATCATCAGCAAAGCCGGTTTGAATTTGTCCAGGCCCAGCCTGACTTCCAGGATGATGAGCACGATGCCCGTCACAAAAATGGCGAGCACGATGAAACCGATGGGTGAAAGCGGCAGTATGGGCATGGATAGGCGCTGGAAGTTTTCCAATAGGACGGTTGCCGCTTTTAATCAGGCCGGCTTCGGCATCAGCTCGCGTAAATCCTCTATCGCTGTGAATTCGTCGATGGCGCGCACCGCTTGGCGCGAATCGGGTTTGCGGATGGCGTATAGATGGGCAAAACCGTAAGCCTTTGCGGAGCGCAGTACCGCCAGGCTGTCGTCGATCAGTGCGGTGCGGTGCGGTTGGAACGGTTCCAGATTTTGCAATTGCGGCCAAAAAGCGGGGTTTTCCTTGGGCAAACCGAATTGGTGCGAGCTGACGATGACGTCGAAAAACTCGTGCAGACAGGTTTTTTCCAGCTTGAGGCTGAGCGACTTGGGGTGGGCGTTGGTCACCAGTACCAGGCGTTTGCCTTGGTTGCGGGCAGCCTCCAGAAACTCGCCGACGTGCGGCAGCATGCTGATCAGTCCGGCGACTTCGGATTTCAGGCCAGCGATGTCCAGCGCCAGTACTTCGCTCCAATAATCCAGGCAGTACCACTCGATGCGCCCTTCCATGGCCTTGAAGCGCGGCACCAGTTCCTGTTTGGCCGCCGCCGGCGACAAGCCCCGGCTTTGCGCATAGCGCAGCGGTACGAATTCTTGCCAGAAATGATTGTCGAAATTCAGATCCAGCAAGGTTCCGTCCATATCGAAAAAAATGCTGTCGATTTGCTTCCAGGGCATCATGGCAGACAGTATATCCTATAGCTTCTTCAACTCACGCCAAGCCCATGAATCCGCAACTTCCCACCATCCTCGGCAGAGAAATCGTCAGTCAAAGCGCTTACGTCATCGTCGAAGCGTTGGACCTGCAATTTTCCAACGGCGCGCGCCGGCGTTTCGAGCGCATCGCCCCCAACGGCACCAACGCCGCGGTGTTGGTAGTGCCCATGCTGGACCCGGACACGGTGCTGCTGGTACGCGAATACGCCTGCGGCATGCACCGCTACGAACTGGGACTGCCCAAGGGGCAGGTGCCGCAGGGTGAGGATTTGCTGGCGGGCGCCAATCGGGAACTGATGGAAGAAACCGGCTACGGTGCGCGCAAACTGGAGCGGCTGACGGCGATGACCATCGCCCCGGCCTACATCGCCCACGCTTCGGAAATCGTGCTGGCCGAAGAACTTTACCCAGAGTCCAGGGAGGGCGATGAGCCGGAAGCGCTGGAAGTCGTGCCCTGGTCGCTGCGGCGTCTGGATGAACTGCTGGGCAGCGGCGAATGCAGCGAAGCGCGCACCATCGCCGCGTTGTACATGGTCAAGGACCGGTATCGGCGGCTATAAGTTTGCATGCGATCTTAGGCGGCAAATGAACAACTCACCGACCAATAGCAGGCCGATACCATGACCGACATTTATCTCGTTACCCTCATTGCCGCGCCCAGCCTGGAAGAAAACCTGGTGGACTGGCTGCTCAGCCATGAAAGCCGCCGCGAAGCGGAATCACTAAGGCTTAATGAAAGCCGCCGCGAAGCGGAATCACTAAGGCTTAATGAAAGCCGCCGCGAAGCGGAATCACTAAGGCTTAATGAAAGCCGCCGCGAAGCGGAGTCACTAAGGCTTAATAAAAGCCGCCGCGAAGCGGATTGCGACAGCTGCGCAGCAAAGCCGGCCAGTTCCGACAAATGCTGCCATGGCTTTACCAGCTTTGCCGTGTCGGGACATTCCAGCCGCCATCAGGGCTTGAGCCTGGAAGAGCAAGTGGCTGGCCGCAAAAAACAGGTGGGGTTTGAAATGCACATTCGCGGGCCGGATTTGGCCGCTTTGCTGGCGGGGCTTAAACAAGACTTTGCCGGTACCGGGCTGCACTATTGGGTGACGCCGGTGTTGGACAGTGGCACTTTGTAACGCGGCAGGGCTGGAATATCCGGATTTTCGAACCCATAAAAAGGGCGGTTACCCCGTCGGGGTTTCCGCCCTACAGACACGAATAAGGTTGGCTTATTTGGCGTGCTGTTCGCTGACTTTCTTTTCGATGGCCGTCAGCTTTTCGACTGCTTCGCTCAGAGCTGCGGCAGATTTTGCCATATCGCCTTTTTCAGCTTCATTGGTGGCGGTTCTGATGCGAGCCTGTGCGTGCTGCAAAGAAGCGCCGAGGTAGTCGCCGGTGACTTCTTTCATGTGCTGCTTAGTGAGCTTGAGCTCGTCCAGGGTCATGTCTTTGTGGCCGGCCTGGGCGTGGGTCAGCGCGCTTTTGACGCTGGCCAGGGCTTCCTTGGTGTGCTTCAGCACGCCTGCCGCGTCTTCAGCGGCCATGGCGGCAACGCCGCTCAACCCTATAACACCAGCGATCAGTACGGCAGCAATTGTTTTTACATAAGACTTCATTTTTTTCATTCTCCTAAGGTATTTAAGATTGTCATGTTAGCGTCGTCGAGCCTTTCGATATGGGGGCTTTCAGCTTGCTTCGAATTGCGCATGCTCGGATGAATATGCCCGGATGGCGTGTCGTCCGTGTCGGTGATCGGCCCGAAAAAACGCAGCGCAAGGCCCCATCGGATCGTTAAGCGCGCCTAATGTTAATAAAAAACGTCGATCCATGCTATGCGCTTCCATCAAATCGCTGAAAAACAGCGCTGGACGCGCGACTGGCAACACGCCTGCGTTGTCTTGAGGGGTGGGCTAAAACCCTTAAATCTCCAGGGATAAAATTTTCATCATGCAACAATTTCAAAACGGGATAATACCGGCTTCTTCCGTTTCACGGCTTATCCATGCCCCCCCTTACCCATTTGATCCTTTACTGCCGCGCTGGTTTCGAAAACGAGTGCGCCGCCGAAATCGCCGATGTGGCCGCCGCCATGGGCGTGTTTGGTTTTTGCAAAGCCAAGCCGGATTCCGGTTACGTGCAGTTCGTACCGCACGAGCCGCAGCAAGCTCGCGCGCTGAGCGGCATTCCGGTCGACCGTTTGGTATTTGCCCGGCAAGCCGTCTGTGTGAGCGAGTTTCTCACCCAATTGCCGGTGCATGACCGCTTGCAGGCGCTGCTACCCGCCATCGAACGCATGGGGCAGCGCTATGCCGACCTGCGCCTCGAAACGGCCGATACCAACGACGCCAAAGCGTTGAACACGTTTTGCCGCAAGTTTGCCGGCCCGCTACGCCATGCTTTGGAAAAAAAAAGTATCGCCGTGAGCAATCACGCTGACCCGGCGGAAGCTCCCAACCTGCACCTGTTTTTTCTCAGTTCCAGCGCCGTCCATATCGGTTGGTCCGATCCCGCCTCGGCCTCGCCCTGGGTCATGGGCATTCCACGCTTGAAGTTTCCTTCCGGTGCGCCCAGCCGCTCGACGTTGAAGCTGGAAGAGGCTTTTTTCTGCTTTTTCAGCGAAGCACAGCGCACGGCCAAGCTCCGGGCCGGCATGAGCGCCGTCGATCTCGGCGCCGCCCCGGGCGGCTGGACTTGGCAGTTGGTCAAGCGCGGCATGCACGTCACTGCGGTGGATAACGGCCCCATGGATGCCACGCTGATGGCGTCCGGGCTGGTGGAACACCTGCGCGTCGACGGCTTTCGCTACCGCCCCGCCAAGACGGTGGATTGGCTGGTCTGCGACATCGTGGAACAGCCTGCGCGCATCGCCGCCTTGGTGGGCCGCTGGTTGGCGCAAAATGACTGCCGCAACGCCATTTTTAATTTGAAGCTGCCCATGAAAAAGCGCTACGAAGCCGTGCAGCAGTGCGGCGACATCATCCAAGCCACCCTGACCGGCAGTGCAATGGCGGAGCGGCCACGCTTCAAGCAGCTATATCATGACCGGGAAGAAGTAACGGGGTATTTGAGCGTGTAAGAGAACAACGGCTTGTTTTGCAGCATCGACCCCATGTGACTATCCGCATCGTTTTTTCCCCATGCTCTCCATTACCAATCACGACCGCAACCGCCTTGGTTTGAATTACGTCTATCCGGTGCTGTCGCGCCGGGCCGAAGGACTTTCCATCGGCATCAACCTCAATCCCAATAACGCCTGCAACTGGCGCTGCATTTACTGCCAAGTGCCCGGTCTGCAACGCGGCGGCGCTCCCGCCATCGATTTGGCGTTGCTGGAGCGGGAGCTGCGTGAACTTTTGCAAGACGTTTTGCAGGGAGATTTTTTCGATCGGCTGCACGTCCCGCCGGCTTGGCGGGAAATTCGCGACATCGCCATATCCGGCAACGGCGAGCCTACCAGTTCAGCCGAGTTTTGCCGGGTCGTCGATCTCATCGGCAGCGTCGCCGCCTCGTTGGGTCTGGACGATTGCAAGCGGGTGCTGATCAGCAACGGCAGCCTGGTGCACCAGCCGTTGGTGCAGCAAGGGCTGAAACGCTGGGGCGAATTGGGCGGAATCCTGTGGTTCAAGCTGGATTCGGCCACTGACGCGGGCTTGGCGCGCATCAACAATGCCGGGCTTGCTTCCGCCAAAGCGCGCGCCAATCTGGAAACCGCCGCCGCTTTGTGTCCGGTCTGGATACAAACCTGTTTGTTTCTGCAGGATGAACAGCCGCCGGCGCTGCACGAGTGCCGTGCTTACCTGGAGCTGCTGGCGGATTTGACAGCCAGGTCCATTCCCCTGCAAGGCGTATTGCTCTATGGCTTGGCACGCCCCTCCCGGCAACCGGAAGCGCCCCGTTTATCCGCTCTTCCGCTGGAATGGCTGGAGAGTTTCGCCAACGATATTCGCCGGCTTGGGCTGGAAGTCAAAGTCAGTGAGTAAGGCAGACGAGCCTTGATCGTTATACACCCAGCGCACGCTGGCGCACGGCTTCGTACAACAACACACCCGCCGCCACCGATAAATTCAGGCTCTCCACCTGGCCGCGCATCGGCAGGCTGACCAGTACGTCGCAGTGTTCGCGCGTCAGTCTGCGCATGCCCTTGCCTTCGCCGCCCACCACCAGAGCCAACGGGCCTTTCAAGTCCGTCTGATAAACGCTCTGCGGGGCATCGCCGGCAGCGCCGGTGATCCACACGCCGGCATCTTTTAAATCCCGCAACGTACGCGCCAGATTGGTGACGCGGAACACCGGCACGGTTTCGGCGGCTCCGCTGGCCACTTTGAATACGGTGGGGGTGAGCGCCACCGACTGGTCTTTGGTGACGATGACGCCGTCCACCCCGGCAGCATCGGCGGTGCGCAGACAAGCGCCCAGATTGTGCGGGTCCTGCACTTGGTCCAGCACCAGGAATAAAGGGGGGTGATCCAGTTGGGTCAACAAATCCAGCAGCGCGTTTTCTCCCTGCTCGGCGGGCACTTGCACGCGCAGTATCACGCCCTGGTGGTTGACGCCGCCGGCCATTTTATCCAAGCGGCGACGGTCGCTCTGTTGCACGGTAATGCCCAAGCTTTCCAGCGCTTGGCGGATTTTGGCGATGCGCGCGTCGCTGCGCTGGCCGTCCAGCCAGGCAGCGACGACTTTATCCGGCGTGTGTTCCAGTGCGGTCTGGGCGGCGTGCAGGCCGCAGACCGTGCGCTCAACGCTCATGCTCATCGCTTGCTCCGTCGCCGCCGGGTGGTTTTGGCGGGGGCGGTCGCGGGCGTGGGCGGCTTGGCCTGGATCATTTCAAAATCGACTTTCTTTTCGTCCAAATCCACGCGCGCCACGATGACGCTGACGGTATCGCCCAGCCGGTATACCAGGCCGCTGCGCTCGCCCTGCAAGCGCCGGCCGACCGGGTCGAAGTGGAAGTAATCGCTGCCCAGCGTGGATATGTGCACCAGGCCTTCGACGTAGATATCCTTCAATTCCACGAACAAGCCAAAAGGCAAGACGGTGGAAATCACGCCCTCGAAGGTTTCGCCCAACTTGGACTGCATGTATTCGCACTTGAGCCAGGACACCACGTCGCGGGTGGCTTCATCGGCGCGCCGCTCGGTGCTGGAGCACTGCTCGCCCATGAGCACCATGTCGTTGACGGAGTAGGCGAACTCTTCCGGCTTGCGGCCTTGCAGGCAATGGCGGATGGCGCGGTGCACCAGCAGGTCGGGGTAGCGGCGGATCGGCGAAGTAAAGTGGGTGTAGGCGGCGATGGCCAGCCCGAAATGGCCTTTGGCTTCCGGGCTGTAGACCGCCTGGGACAGCGAACGCAGCAGCACGGTCTGGATCAGGTGCTCGTCGGGCCGGCCTTTGATCTGGTTGATCAAAGCGGCGTAGTGCTGCGGCTTGGGCTCGTCCCCTCCGTGCAGTTTCAGGTCCACTTCGCCCAGAAACGCCCGCAGGTCGTTGATTTTGGTGGGCGATGGGCCTTCGTGTACCCGCAGGATGTGCGGCATCTGGTAGCGCTGTAAAAACTCGGCGGCTGCCATATTGGCCATGATCATGCATTCTTCGATCAGGCGGTGCGCGTCGTTGCGCTCCGTCGGCACGATGCGCTCGATTTTGCGGCCTTCGCCAAACACGATTTTGGTTTCCTGGGTTTCAAAATCGATGGCGCCGCGCGCCTCGCGCCGGCTGCGCAAAGCCTGGTACAAGGCGTGCAGGCTTTCCAGGTGCGGCAACAAGGCATAGCGTTTTTCGCGCAGTTCCGGGTCGTGATCGACCAGGATTTTGGCGACTTCGTTGTAAGTCAGGCGCGCGTGTGAACGCATGACGGCATCGTAAAAAGTGGCAAAAACGATTTCGCCGTTTTTGTCGACCTGCATGTCGCAAACCATGCACAGCCGGTCTGCGTCGGGATTGATGGAACACAGGCCGTTGGAGAGGATTTCCGGCAGCATGGGGATGACGCGCTCGGGAAAATACACGGAATTGCCGCGATTTTGCGCTTCCAGGTCCAAGGCCGTACCCGGTTTGACGTAGTGGGAGACGTCGGCGATGGCGACCAGCAGACGCCAGCCGTCGGTTTGACGCTCGCAATACACGGCGTCGTCAAAATCGCGGGCGTCTTCGCCGTCTATGGTGACCAGCGGCCAGGCGCGCAGGTCGAAGCGGCCCTGCTTGGCGGCCTCTTCCACCACGGGACTGAGCCCGGCGATTTCTTCCTCCACCGCCGTCGGCCAGATATTGGGCAGGTTATGGCTGCGGATGGCGATTTCGATTTCCATGCCCGGCGCCAGGTGTTCGCCGAGCACTTCCACCACCTGACCGATGGGTTGGCTGTGGCGGGTGGGCTGTTCGACGATTTCCAGCATCACGATCTGGCCGGGTTCCGCGCCGGCCAAGCGTTCCATGGGCACCAGAATATCGTGGGTGATGTGCTTGCTGTCCGGCACCACGGTAGCGATGCCGCGTTCCATGAATAAACGCCCGACCACTTGGCGCGTATTGCGCTCCAGGATTTCGACCACGCCGCCTTCGGGTCTGCCGCGCCGGTCGATGCCGCGTATGCTGGCGACCACGCGGTCATCGTGCATGAGTACGCGCATTTCCCGCGGCGAAAGAAACAGGTCTTCACTGCCGTCGTCCGGGCGCAAAAAACCAAAACCATCGGGATGACCAATGACGCGACCGACCACCAAGTCGCTTTGATCGACGACGCAGTAGAGATGGCGCCGGTTTTTGAGCAACTGCCCGTCGCGCTCCATGGCGTTGACGCGGCGCTGCAACGAAATCCGGTCTTCTTCATCCGTAACGCCCAGCTGCTCGGCCAGCTCATCGAACCCCATGGGGGCACCGCGCTCGCCCAGCACCTCCAAAATCAATTCGCGGCTGGGAATGGGTTTTTCGTATTTTTGTGCTTCACGTTCCGCATAAGGGTCTTGGTAAGTGAAGCTGTTCGTCGTCTCGTTGGAAGACGCATTCATCGTATAAGGATTCCTTCGTGTTTTTTTTCGTCAAACAGGATTGTATAGAATTCGCGGCGTTTTGGCTTAGCTGCCGTAGCAAGATTGACAGGTTCCCAGGGGTTTATTAGAATGCTCGCTCTATCGGCGGTGTCGGAAACAGCGATATCGTTAGATCTTGCCGAGGTGGCGGAAATGGTAGACGCGCTAGTTTCAGGTACTAGTGGGGGAAACTTCGTGGAGGTTCAAGTCCTCTCCTCGGCACCATACAACAGGTCGTTTTGATCGCTTGAAAAGCCGCGCATTGCGCGGCTTTTTTCGTTTCAGCCCTCAAACGGATGCCGCAAAACGATGGTTTCGGCGCGATCCGGCCCCGTGGACAGAATATCCACCGGCACGCCCACCAATTCCTGAATGCGCTGGATGTAAGCCTTGGCGGTTGCCGGCAACTGGTCGTAATCGGTGATGCCCGCCGTCGATTGCTGCCAACCGGGCAGCAACTCGATCACCGCTTCACACTGGGCATAGTTTTCCGCGCCTACCGGTGCGGTATGCACGGTTTGACCATCAATGCGATAGGCCACGCAGATGCCGATTTCATCCAGGCCGTCCAGCACGTCCAACTTGGTCAGGCACAGGCCGGTCAGGCTGTTCAACCTGGCCGATTTGCGCATGGATACCGCGTCGAACCAGCCGCAACGGCGGCGGCGGCCGGTCGTGGCGCCGTATTCGTTGCCCTTGCTGGTGAGCCGTTCACCGATGTCGTCGAACAGTTCCGTCGGAAACGGCCCGTTGCCCACGCGGGTGGAATAGGCTTTGGTAATGCCCAAGACATAGTCGAACGCCATGGGGCCCAAGCCGCTGCCGCAGGCCGCGCCACCGGCGGTGGTATTGGAGGAGGTCACGTAGGGATAGGTGCCGTGGTCTATATCCAATAACGCGCCTTGCGCGCCTTCGAACAGCAAGCGGGCTTTGCGCTCCGCATAGCCGTGCAGCAGGTCGGCGACGTCGGCCAGCATGGGCTTTACCTGTTCGCCCAGCGCCAGCGTGGCCTCCAAGGTTTCCGCATAATCCACCGCCGCTTCCTGGTAATAGTGCGTCAGCATGAAGTTGTGGTGCTCCAGCAATTCGCGCAAACGTTCAGCGAAATAATCCGGCGTCAGCAAATCACCCACGCGCAAGCCACGGCGCGCCACTTTATCTTCATAAGCCGGACCGATGCCCCGGCCGGTGGTGCCGATGGCTTTGGCGCCGCGGGCTTTTTCCCGCGCCAGATCCAGCGCCACGTGCACCGGCAGGATCAGCGGGCAAGCCAGACTGATGCGCAAGCGTTCGCGCACGGGAATGCCGGCCTGTTCCAGGATGCCGATTTCTTTGAACAGCGCTTCCAGCGACAACACCACGCCGTTGCCGATCAGGCAGGGGACTTGACGCAATACGCCGGAGGGGATCAGGTGCAGCACGGTTTTTTGACCGTCGATGACCAGGGTATGACCGGCGTTATGCCCGCCTTGAAAGCGCACCACGGCGTCGGCCCGCTCCGTGAGCAGGTCCACCAGTTTGCCTTTGCCTTCGTCACCCCACTGGGTGCCGATGATGATTACGTTGTTTGCCATAATGCCTCTAGTTTAGTGACCGTGCCAGCGGCACGCTGCGCCAGCCCGCCGTGGTTTTTTCCAGCGCCTGGGTGCATCCCAGGTCGGCGGCGTCGCCGGCCTGACCGGGCAGCGCTTCGATGACGGTTTTACCGTCGGCGCGCAGGTCCCGTATGGTTTCCCACAAAGCGGGGTCGTTACTGTCGGGTGCGAAAATCACGGTTTCTTGCGTTGTTTCTTCCTGTGCGCCGCGTTGCGCCAGCATCTTCAAATCGGCGCTGAAACCGGTGGCCGGGCGCGCCCGGCCAAACACTTTGCCGATTTCGTCGTAACGGCCGCCGCGCGCGATTTCTTTGCCGCAGCCGGGCAGGAAGGCCGCGAACACGATGCCGGTTTGATAGTGATAGCCGCGCAGTTCCGCGAGGTCCACGTGTATCGGCAAAGCTGGAAAGCGCGTGCGCAACTGCTCCAATACCGTTGCCAGTTCACATAGCGCCGCGTCGACCACCGCACCGGCTGGGGCCAGTATTTCCCGTGCCCGCGGCAGCGTTTCGGCACCGCCGTTCAAATCGGGCAGCCCCAGCAACATGCTGCGCATGGGCTCCGCCACGCCGGCGCACTCCAATAATTCGTTCAACTCCATCGCCGCTTTACGCTGCAATACCTCGAACAGCGCTGCCTCCTGGTCCGGCGTCAGACCGGCCAGCCGCACCAGTTCCCGGTAAATCGCTACGTGACCCAAGTCCAGGTGTACGTCCAACACCCCCGCCTGGGCCAATACTTCCAGCATCAGGCGGATAATTTCCACGTCGCTGGCGGAACCCTGGTGCCCGTATAACTCGGCACCGACCTGAATCGGGCTGCGTGATTTTTCCAAATGATCCCCGCGGGTCAGCAGCACCGTATCGATGTAACACAAGCGGGTCGGGGCTTCCCGTTTCAAATGATGGGCATCCAGGCGCGCCACCTGCGGGGTCATGTCGGCGCGTATGCCCAGCATCCGACCGGTCAACTGATCGGTGACCTTGAAGGTTTGCAGGTCCAGCGCGCGTCCGGTACCGGTGAGCAATGAATCCAGATAGTCGATGAAAGGCGGGATGACCAGTTGGTAACCCCAGGTCTGAAATAAATCCAGCAGGCGCCGGCGCAAGCGCTCCAGCTGCCGGGCTTCCGGCGGCAGCACTTCTTCGACGCCTTCCGGCAACAGCCAGCGGTCTCTTTGAGCCGTTTCCATGAGTGATGTGAGCTTAAGGGAGGAGGTTCGAAAAACTTATCTTAAAAACATTCAAGGACGGGATCGCATCGTTTATCGTTCCCACGCTCGGCGTGGGAACACAGCCCGGGACGCTCTGCGTCCCGATAAGGATTCCGTTGCGCGGCGGTTTTCCCGTGGCTACGCACTACGGGAGGAACGCAAGGCAGCCCGCGAAAATACCCTCATCAGTGGATTCAGGACGCGGAGCGTCCCTGGATGCGTTCCCACGCCGAGCGTGGGAACGATTAAACCGCCCATGCATCAACGCTCTTTGTCTTTTTCTTTTTTGAAATAGCGGAAAAAGTCGGAATCCGGATCCGCCACGATGGTGGCGTCCTTGTTTTTGAAGGTTTTGGTGTAGGCGTTCAAGCTGCCGTAGAAAGCAAAGAACTCGGGATTTTTACCGTAAGCTTTGGAGTAAATTTCCGCCGCCGTGGCGTCGCCCTCACCGCGCAAGGTTTCCGCCTCGCGATAGGCATCGGCGAACAACACTTCGCGTTGGCGGTCGGCGTCGGCGCGGATGCGCTCGGCTTCCTGGGCACCGCGTGAGCGGAACTCTTTGGCCACGCGCGCCCGCTCCGCCTCCATGCGATGATATACCGAAGCACTCACTTCATTGGGCAAATCCACGCGCATGACGCGAATATCGGTGATTTCGATACCCATGTCATGGGCAATGGGGCTGGAACTGTCGATCAGCACGTGATGAATCTGGCTGCGCTTGGATGAGACCAGTTCACGAATGGTGTTTTTGCTGAACTCGCCGCGCATGCCGTCCTTGATGATTTGCTCCAGGCGGATATTGGCCTGCAGCACGTCGCCGGAGACCGTGGTATAGAACTTGGCGACGTCTTTGATGCGCCACTTGACGAAAGAGTCCACCAGCACGTTTTTCTTTTCCGACGTCAAAAAGCGTTCCGGTTTCAAATCCAGCGTCAACAGCCGCCCGTCGAACTTTTTGATGTTGTTGTAAAACGGAATGGCAAAGTGCAGGCCGGGTTCGTAATCGGTTCCAACGATTTCACCCAGCCGGAACTTGATGGCTTTCTGCGTTTCCGCCACGGAGAATACCGACAGGTAGCCTCCCAGCAGCACAGCGGCCAGGGCAATGTAAATTCGATTTTGCGGCATGGTTATTGTCCCCTCGCTTCACGGCCACGGACAGAAGAACGCAAAGGCTTGCTCTCACTCACCGGTATGGGCGAAGACAGCGTGCTCGCAGGGGGCTCGACGGTTTTGACGGATTCGTCGCTGTCGCCGGCGGCAGCTCCCGAGGTCAACTTATCCAGCGGCAAATAAACCAGATTGTTGCCGGCCTTGGAATCCACCAATACCGTGTGGCTGCCGTGCATCACCGACTGCATGGCGTCCAGATACAAGCGCTTGCGCATGACTTCAGGCGCTTTTTCGTACTCGGCCAGCACTTTGCTGAAACGGCTGGCATCACCATTGGCGCGCGCAATCACTTTCTGCTTGTAGGCTTCGGCTTCAGCTCCCTGGCGCGAAGCCGTGCCTTTGGCTTTGGGGATGACGTCGTTGCGGTAGGTTTCGGCTTCGTTGATCAAGCGCTGTTCATCTTCCCGCGCCTTGATGGCGTCCTCGAAAGCCCCCTGCACTTCTTCGGGCGGCTGCGCATCCTGCAGATTGACGCTGGTAATGCGGATGCCGGCCTTGTAACCGTCCAGCACTTGCTGTAATTCCGCTTTGATTTCTTCGGCGATTTCGCTACGGCCCTTGGTCAGTACAAAGTCCATGTCGCTTTTGCCGATGACGCCGCGCTCCGCGCTTTCGGTCACTTGTTTGAGGGTGGCTTCCGGGTCGCGCACGTTGAACAGAAACTCTTTGGCGTCCTTGATCTGGTATTGCACTGCCAGACGCACGTCGACGATGTTTTCATCCTGGGTAAGCATCAGCGCTTCTTTTGGCACTGCGCCCGCCGATTGCTGGCGTATGCCGCTGGAGCGATAGCCTACTTCCACGAAGCGCTGATTCTCGACGTTGACGGTTTCCACGTTTTCGATGGGCGAAGGGTAATGCCAATGGAGACCGGAATCGGTGGTTTCCTGGTACTTGCCGAAGCGCGTAACCACGCCGCGTGTACCTTCGTCGACGATATAAATGCCGGTCAAAGCCCATACGCCCAGGCCTACGACTGCCAGCAGGCCAAAACCGCCGCCGCCGAACAAATTGCCGAATTTTTCTTGTAGTGAACGTATCGCTTCGTCGACTTCGGACGATGAAGGGGGCTGTCGGTCTTGCCCGCTCCAGGGATCTTTGTTGCTGCCTCCCGGCTCATTCCAGGACATGGTTGCGCTCCTGTGTATTTTGACTGTTGGGTTGGGATGATCGTGGCTCGGAAGAACCGGTGGACGAATTGGATGCATGAACAAGCTGTGTGGCGTTACGCGGCAGCAGGCGTGACTGGAATGACGGTTACCTGTTCCAGCAGGCGCAAATCTTTGTCCGACAACTCCACGTCCATCATCCAGCCGCCGCCGTCATCCATGGCTTCGCGTAGCACCGCGCCAAGTTGAAACAGTCTAGCACGAATCGAGCCTTGCGCAGCCGAGAGCTGCACCCGGCACCTGCGCTTACCGCAAGCCAGGCGATTTTCCAACGCCTCGGCCAGCAGTTCCAGGCCATCCTTGCTCAGCGCCGACAGCCATACGCGCCGCACTGCGCCGGTCTCATCCCACTCCAGGCGGGGGGGCGCATCTTCCAGCAGGTCGATTTTGTTGAAGACTTCGATTTGGGGGATTTTATCGGCACCAATTTCCGTCAACACCTCGTTGACGGCCTGGATGGTTTCATCGCGCCGCGTGGCATTGGCATCCACCACGTGCAACAGCACGTCGGATTCACAGGCTTCTTGCAGGGTAGAGCGAAAAGCCGCCACCAGTTCGTGCGGCAGGTGGCGAATAAACCCCACCGTGTCGCCCAGCACCACGGTGCCGCCGTGGGGCAGCCTAAGCCGGCGCATGGTAGGGTCCAGGGTGGCGAACAACTGGTCGGCCACGAAGACTTTGGCGTGCGTCAGGGTATTGAACAGGGTGGATTTGCCGGCATTGGTGTAGCCTACCAAAGATACCGTAGGCACGTCGGCGCGCTTGCGGCCGCTACGGTTTTGATCGCGCTGGCGGTCCACTTTATCCAGGCGTTTTTCGATGACGCGGATGCGGTTGGCCAGCAGGCGCCGGTCGGTTTCCAACTGGGTTTCACCGGGACCGCGCAGGCCGATGCCGCCTTTTTGCCGCTCCAGGTGAGTCCAGCCACGCACCAATCGGGTGGACAAATGGCGCAACTGCGCCAGCTCGACTTGCAACTTGCCTTCGAAAGTGCGCGCGCGCTGCGCAAAAATATCCAGAATCAGGCCGGTCCTGTCGACCACGCGCACCGACAGGGCACGCTCCAGATTGCGCTCCTGGCTGGGGCTGAGTTCGTGGTCGATGAGCACCAGATCGGCGTCGTGGGCCTGCACCGTTTCACGCAGTTCATCCACTTTGCCCTGACCGATGAAAAAACGGGCATCAGGAGAGCGGCGGCCACAAACCATCCGGCCCACCACCTCAGCACCGGCCGAACCGGCCAACTCCCGCAATTCAGCGATATCTTCCGGATCGTCGTTGCCGCCGGTAAAAACCAGGACCGTCCTTTCGCCCGCATCCGGCCGCTCGAACAGAGCGCTTTCTATCGACGTTGCCAACTAACCGCCAGCCCCAATCAGACTTCTTCGTCCAAAACATCCCCATCTTCGCTGTCGCCGCTGTAAATGCGGACCTGGCGGGTCGGTACGATGGTGGAAATGGCGTGTTTGTAGACCATCTGGTTGACGGTGTTTTTCAACATGACCACATATTGGTCAAACGAATCGATCTTGCCCTGTAATTTAATGCCGTTAACCAAATAAATGGATACCGGGACGTGCTCCTTGCGTAGGGCATTCAAAAACGGATCTTGTAAATTCTGTCCCTTGGACATCATGGTTTCCCCTTTTTTAGTGTTGCGCGCAAAGTTCCAGGCGGAGTATCAAAGTCTATCCACGCCTTAACTAAGCGGGGATTTTAACACACATTCAAGAAGCCTTAGTTATTCCGCTTCGCGGCGGCTTTCAAGAAGCCTTAGTTATTCCGCTTCGCGGCGGCTTTCAAGAAGCCTTAGTGATTCCGCTTCGCGGCGGCTTTCAAGCAGCCTTAGTGATTCCGCTTCGCGGCGGCTTTCCTGCATTAAGCCTGGTGCAGCCCTTTATCCAGGCGCGGCGCCAAATCGTCCATCACCCGACTGCCCAATGTTTCCGCGTCGGCGGACTCGTACCACAGAGCGTCATTTTCGCGCTTGAGCCAGGTGAGCTGGCGCTTGGCCAATTGCCGGGTGGCGATGACGCCTCTGTCCGTCATGGTGGCCCAATCGCACTCTCCCGCCAAATAAGCCCATACCTGCCGGTAACCCACGGCGCGTATGGACGGCAAAGCTGGGTGAAGATCACCGCGCTGGTACAGGCGCTCGACTTCGTCCACCAGACCATCCGTCAACATGGCGCGAAAGCGCTCGGCAATGCGCTGGTGCAATGCAGCGCGTTCGCGCGGCGCCACCACGATCTTGACGGCATGAAACGGCAAACCGGCCGACTCCGCCGCCGCCCATAACTCGCTCAGGGGTATGCCGGTCAGCAAAAACACTTCCAGCGCTCTTTGCGTACGCTGGGGATCGTTGGGATGGATGCGCGCCGCCGAGACAGGGTCGACCTGGCGCAGCCGTTCGTGCAAAGCAAGCTGCCCCAGGTGTTCGGCCTGTTGTTCCAGTTCTCGACGCACATCGGCATCAGCCGGTGGCAACTGGGCCAGACCGCGCGTCAAGGCGTTGAAGTACAGCGAAGTCCCTCCGGCCAGGATGGGTAAGCGCCCCCGGCGGTAAATCTCGCCGATCAAGGCCAGGGCCAGATCGCGAAACCTGCCGGTGGAAAAAACTTCGCCGGGATCGAGTATGTCGATGAGGTGGTGTGGAATACCGCGCCGCTGCAGCAAAGTCGGCTTGGCCGTGCCTATATCCATGCCGCGATAGACCATGGCCGAATCCACGCTGATAATCTCGCCATTCAGGCGCTCAGCCAGATAAACGGCCAGATCCGACTTGCCCGAAGCCGTTGGCCCCATGAGCAATAGCGCCGCCGGTAAGGTACTCATTTTCCACGCAAAAACAAACGGTCCAAATCCTTCAGGCTGAATTCGCTCCAGGTCGGCCGCCCGTGGTTACACTGGCCGCTGAACGGCGTGCGCTCCATTTCGCGCAGCAAGCCGTTCATTTCTTCCAACGTCAAGCGCCGCTTGGCGCGCACCGAGCCGTGGCAGGCCACTCTGGCCAACAGTTCGTTGATGGCCTGAGCGACGCCCTGGCTGCTGCCGTACTCGGCAAGCTCCCGCAGTAATTTGCGCAGCAAATCATCCATGTCCGCGTCGGCTATCAGGGCCGGCACGGCCCGCACCACCAGCGTATCCGGCCCTGCTCTGTCAACCTCAAACCCCAAAGACAGCAAGACATCAGGGCTGCCCTCCGCCAATTCGGCTTCCGCTGCACCGACCGTCACGCGGACCGGCAACAGCAGCGGCTGACGCACGATAGCCCCGGCACTGTGTTGGCGCTTGAGTTTTTCATAAGTGATGCGCTCATGGGCGGCGTGGGCATCGACCACGACCAACCCGTTCGCCGACTCCGCCAAAATGTAGATATTGTGCAAATGCGCCACGGCATATCCCAACGGGTGAGACTCCTGCTCCAGTTTCGGCGAGGCTTCCCAGGCGGGCGAATCGGGCTTTTCAGGCAGAGGAGGATGCAATGAGCCGTAGAAGGCGGTTTGTTCCGCCACCCTGAAGGGCAGAGGCGTTTGGCGGGGCGCGGGCCAATCGCCGGGTGATCGCTGCATGGCGGCACTTTCCGGACCGGGAGCAAGCACTGGCTGCGTTACGCCACTCGACGCAAACGGGGGAGGTGAAACGGGAGCGGGCGCAACACCGGGCCGCAAATCCGCCAGACTGCGGCTCAAGGCGCTGAACAAAAAATCATGCACCATGCGTCCCTCGCGAAAACGCACTTCCAGCTTGGCCGGATGGGCGTTGACGTCCACCAGCGTGGGATCCAGCTCCAAATACAGCACATAAGCGGGCTGGCGTTCATGGTGCAGCACGTCCTGATAGGCCTGGCGCACGGCGTGCGCCACCAGTTTGTCACGCGCCAGGCGGCCATTCACGTAAAAGTACTGCATGTCGGTCTGACCACGGGAAAACGTGGGCAAGCCCACCCACCCCCACAAGCGCAAACCCGCCTGGGCAAAATCGATGTATACCGCCTGCTGCAAAAAATCCTCGCCGCATACGGCGGCAATACGTGTATCGCGCAGGGCTGCTTCGAGCAGGCGCTTGTGGCGGACAACGGGGGCTTGGTTGTGCGTCAGCGTAAAACCCACGTCGAAACGGCTCAGGGCAATGCGTTTGATCACGCTGTCGATGTGGGTGAATTCGGTTTTTTCCGTGCGCAAAAATTTACGCCGGGCAGGCGTGTTGTAAAACAGGTCGCGCACTTCCACGCTGGTGCCGGTCGGGTGGGCATCAGGCACGGGGTCGAAATGGGATTCCGTGCCATCGGCCAGCACCCGCCAAGCATTGGCGGCTCCCGGCTGGCGCGACACCAGGGACAAGCGCGCAATGGAACTGATGGAAGGCAGCGCCTCGCCTCGAAAGCCCATGGTAACCACCCGCTCCAGGTCGTCCAATGACGCGATTTTGCTGGTAGCGTGGCGCGACAGCGCCAAGGGGAGATCATCCTTATGGATACCGCAGCCATCATCGCGCACCAGGATCAAGCGCGAGCCCCCTGCCTCGACCTGCACGTCGATTTGCGTAGCTCCGGCATCCAGCGCATTTTCGACCAGTTCCTTCACTACTGAAGCCGGACGCTCGATAACTTCACCGGCGGCGATCTGGTTGACGAGTTGGGGCGGCAGAGAACGGATGCGCATGAAATTCCAGAGCGAAAAATGGAAGCGTATTTTAGCCTAACCGATCATGGCGCGAGTGCCGCCCCTGAGCATGGACGAACAAGCAAAGCTCTGCGGCAATCACGAGGGGTTCGGCAGAGCGCACCAACCGCCTACTGGCGCGTTATGCAACTTTCGCTGTACCATGACCGGTTGTTAAAGCATTCGATGACTCAGGTGATTTAAAGATGGGCGCTCTCGTTTTACATTTTGGCATGCAAAAGACCGGCGGCACGTCCATTCAGCTTTCACTCAAAAACGCGGCAACAGACGATGGATTTGCCTATCTGTCGCTCGGCAAAACCAACTCCAGTGCCGGGCTCATGGCCGGATTCGCATCCCACCCGGGCAACTATCCCTTATTCGCCAAAGCGGGCTACTCCGAAGAAAAGCTGAAACAGCAACGCGCCGCCATGCGCCGGCAGTTGACCGAACAACTAAGCGGCATGGGCGACAAAACAACCATCATATCCGCCGAAGACATCCTGCTGATGGATGCCGCAGGGCTGGCTGAATTGCGCGATTTTTTGTCGCCCATGGCCTCCGGCATTTTGCTGGCGGGCTATATCAGAGCCCCTAAAGGCTACATCGAGAGCGGTTTTCAACAGCGCGTAAAGAGTGGCAATGCGGAGTTCAAAATCACCCGGCACCTTTATCCGGGTTACCGACCGTTGTTCGAAGCGCTCGAAAATACCTTCGGCACCGATAAAGTTCAATTCTGGCCCTTCAAGCCCAACCATTTCCCCAATCGTTGCGTTGTCCAGGATTTTTGCCGCCGCATCGGCATACAACTTCCGCCCGACAAAATCATCGACATCAACGACGAGCTGAGCCTACCCGCCATCCGCTTGTTGTATGCCTATCGGAAATACGGACCCGGCTTTCAAAAAATCGCCGTTGACAATCCGCTACGCGGCGACGCAAACGCAGAGGCGGTACGCGAAAACCAGCGGCTCGTCGAACAATTACTACAACTGGCCGGCCCCAAGCTCCATATCGATAATCGCCTGATCCATCCTATTTTGCGTAAGCAGCGCGAAGACATCGAATGGATGGAAGCACGCCTAGGCGCTCCCCTGAAAGATCCTCAAGCCCCCGCAGGGGAACCCGTCATCGCAGCAGAGGCGGATTTGCTGCAATTCGAAGCGCCCGAATTGGAATGGCTCGCCGAACAAGTCGGCTGGGCGGCATCGCGTTTTAAGTCGGCAGAGCCACGCCACGAATTAGTCGCCGAAGCGGTCCACGCGTTGCGCATGAAATTGGCCGAGCACCAGTTAGCGGAAACCGCGCAAAAACAGCAGAGCGCGCCGCAACCTCGTGCCGCCAAAGCTGAAAAGCCCCCAAAGGGGCCATTTATTTTACACATCGGCATGCAAAAGACGGGCAGCACCTCTATTCAGCTATCGCTGAAAAATACCGCACCCGATGAACGATTTACCTATTTGACACTCGGCAAAAAAGCCAAAGCCAGCCCCGGCGTTATTGCCGGATTTGCCACCCGCCCCAGCGACTACCATCTGTTTACCAAGGTAAACTGGCCGGAAGAAAAGATGGATAAGCACCGCAAGGCCATGCGCCGGCAATTACACCGGTCATTGAAGCAGTGCGGTGGCAAAACAGCCATTTTATCGGGCGAAGACATTCCACTGATGGATGAAGCCGGATTGGTGGAGTTGCGCGATTTCCTGTCGAAAAGGACAACCGATATCAAGGTCGTCGGTTATATACGAGAACCTAAAGGATATATGGAGAGCAGCTTCCAGCAACGCTTAAAAAACGGCAAAGGAGCACTCAACATGGAAGGTCTATACCCTCGCTACCAGCGACTATTCGAAGGATTCGAAAAGGCATTTGGCGCGGACAACGTCCAGTATTGGCTTTTCAATACGGCTGATTTCCCCAATCGCTGCGTGGTTCAGGACTTCTGCCGGCGCATCGGCATGGATTTCCCCGCCGATAAAGTCATTACCGCCAATATTGCACTGACGCTGCCAGCAATCCGCTTACTGTATGCCTATCGAAAATTCGGATCGGGCTACGGCATCGGTCCCTGGATGATACGCGAAAACCAGTTACTCATCGATCAATTAACCAAACTGGATGGCCCCAAACTTCGCTTTGACGACAGCATGGTCGAACCTGTTTTAAACAAATACCGGGAAGACATCCAGTGGATGGAAACGCGCATCGGCAAACCTTTCAAACCCCAACCAGTACCCGCGGAAAATATCGATAATGCTGTCGAGCGGCAACAGCGCAGCGAACCGACTATTTCCAAAGAAACAGACCTGCTGCAATTTGAAGCCCCCGAACTGGAATGGCTCGCCGAGCAGGTAGACTGGGAAACCTCGCGCTTCAAGCCGAAATGGCAACGCCACGAATTGGTCGCAGAGGCGGTCCATGCGCTACGACTGAAGCTGGCCGACCTTCATCTGCCAAAAACCGCATCGCAAGAACAACGCGAAGCCGCCCGCAATCGGGGCGGCAAGTTCTCGAAACTCTGGCAAAAAGACGTCAAAGAATTGGTTAGCGAAGCCAAATCGGCCCGACCGACCTATTTCGAAAAAATGTCGAACGCACGCGCCAGAGCACTCGTCAAGATAGTCTTCCGAAAAGTCAATCGCCAACTGAATCGCCCCGGCTGTGTTCAGCTGCAAATACCTGGGTTTGGTAAATTTACCACCGTGCCGGTAAGCTACGAGATGGATGGAGAATTGATAACCAGCAGACAAATCGAGTTTAGTCCTGAAAAGGCGCTGAAATCACCCCAAAAAAAACCAAATAAAAACGATGAACTAATCAACCGAAAACTATAGCGCCCAAAGTTCAGGCGTTATTGGCAAATAAACCGGATTTCATAACTTTACCGACTATCAACGCCCAGCGGCGCAGGGCTAGCAATTCACGCGCCGATTGAGGTATAGTGGAGTTGAATTTTTGTGGTCACCGGTACAACAGTCATGCCGCTCGCCGATACTGGCAACAAATCCGCTGCTCATCCAGCCCGCAAGCTGTCCTCCAGTGCCGTATCGATCGCCCTGGGCAGCTCCGCCAAAAAACGGGCTGAACGGCGCGAACAGCGGACTACCGCAGGTCAAGAGCGCGTTTTCACTCGGCTGCCAAGTCTGCAACGCGCCAAACGTAGCGGACTTCAAGTGCAAAAGGCGGTTGTTTTTGCCTTGTTTATGCGGGAATTGCGCACCCGCTTCGGCAGATATCAGCTGGGCTACCTCTGGGCTCTGCTGGAACCCGGCATACATGTGCTGGTGCTGGTGACCCTGTTTAGTTTTTTTCTGGGACGGGTAAAGATCGGAATTTCATTTCCGGTTTTTTTTGTGGCAGGCATAGTCCCCTGGTTCCTTTTCAACAATATCGCCGTACGCTCGCTTAAGGCGGTAAACGCCAATGCGGGGCTATTCAACTATAAATTACTAAAACCGATCGATACGGTGCTCGCGCGGGTAGCGCTCGAACTATTGATTTACAGTATCGTATACGTGGCATTACTGGCGGTAGTCAGGGGAATGGGCGCCCCCGTCCATATTTCGAACCTATTCAAACTGATAGGCAGTTTTATCGCCGTAGGCTGTTTTGCAACGGGCATAGGCCTGGTTTTCATGGTCATTGGCGAGTTCTTTGCCGAATCCGAAAAAATCGTCCCAATGCTTATCCAACCCCTCTACTTTCTGTCCGGCGTCCTGGTTTCGGCCAATCAAATCCCGGTGGACTACCGGGGCTATTTATTGTGGAACCCGCTATTCCATGCCATTGAAGTCGGGCGCGGCGCGTTATCGCCCAATTACGAGGTCGGTGAAGTCAGCCTTTTTTATGTTTTCGTCTGCGCCTTGATCGCAAACGTCGCTGGTCTTTGGGTATACCGCATCAGTGAAAGGAAACTGATGAGCCGATGATAACGCTTAAGAATGTCACCAAATTTTATAAGACAACTCACGGCAAACATTATGTATTCCGCGACATCAACCTTGTTATTCCAGAAGGGAAGAGCGTCGGCTTGATCGGACGGAACGGAGCCGGAAAATCGACGTTACTGCGCATGCTCGGCGGCATCGACAAGCCGGATGCAGGCGAAATCATCACCCAGAAGTCCATTTCATGGCCGGTAGGCTTGTCGGGCGGCTTTCAAGGGAGCATGACTGGGCGGGAAAATGCAAAATTCGTTTGCCGTTTATACGCTGCAAAAGACGAAATACGGGAAAAACTCGCTTATGTCCAGGAGTTTGCCGACATGGACGAGTATTTCGACATGCCGGTCAATACCTATTCGGCGGGCATGCGCTCGCGGCTTGCGTTCGGATTAAGCATGGCGTTCGACTTCGACTATTACATTATCGACGAAGTAACGGCGGTCGGTGATGCCAGCTTTAAACGCAAAAGCAGAGAAATCATGAGAGAGAAAAAGCACAAGGCCAATTTCTTAATGGTTTCTCACAACTTCAGCACCATAAAAAACTATTGCGATATCGCCTTGCTGATCAGCCGGGGCGGGGTATTTATCCATGAAAGCATCAATGAGGCGATAAAAGCATATATGAAGGATGAAGCCGCAAAAAATGTTGCCGACGCTCATGCGATTTCTTAAAAAGTTATTCCCGCTGGATGATAAAAAACGGTTGATCCCCAGGCTGATCATCGGGGTACCGATGACCCTGGCCGTTTTATATTATGGGTTGATCGCCGTGGATCATTACGTCGCGGAATCCACCGTCATCATCAAAAGCACCGCCGAACCGGAAATGGGCGGGACATCGCTGAGTTCGTTGTTTTTGGGCGGCAGCTCCATGGCGCGGGAGGATGCGCTGCAGTTGAAGACGTATATCCTTTCTCCCGACATATTGGAGCGATTGGATAAAGAATTGAGGCTGAGGGAAGCCTATGGCAAAACAGGACCGGATATATTTTATCGCCTGTTTCCCGACGCCTCGCGCGAGCGTTTTCTTGAATATTATCGCTCACGGGTCACCGTGGAATTCGACGAGCAAACAGCCAGCCTGACGGTCATGACGGAAGCTTTTGAGCCTGAACTGGCTTGGTTGCTCAACAAGTATATTCTGGCGGAAAGCGAAAAGTTCATCAATGAAGTATCGAACAGGATTGCTCGTGAACAACTTGATTTCGCCAATCAGGAAGTTGAAAGGAATCGCAAGCGTCTGGATTCGGCGTTGGACAATATGCTGGAATACCAGAACCGCCACGGCGTACTGGACCCGTTGACACAGGCTGACGCCTCCAATCGGATCATTCAGGAAATGGAAGCCAAGCAAACAGCGCTCGAAGCGGAATTACGCAATCTGCAAACCTATTTGAACAACGATACGCCGCAGGTGATTGGCGCAAAGAACGTCATCAAATCGCTGCAACAACAGATTGCTCAAGAAAGAGCCAAACTGGCGGCCCCCGGCAATAACAAACTCAACCAGTTGGCCCTCAACTTTTTGGAGTTTAAAGCCGCGGTCGAATTCAATGGCGACATTTACAAGCTATCGCTCGCAGCGCTGGAAAAAATACGTATAGAAGCGGCGCGCAAAATCAAAAGCCTGGCTATTATCTCCTCCCCCTATCAACCGGAAGAAACCGAGTGGCGTACCACATTGTGGAATCTCGCTATTCTACTATTTGTAACCACATTATTAAACGGCCTGGTGAATCTTGCCGGCGCCGTTATCGATGATCACCGTGAGTAATGCTATGAAATATCTGCAGGGTGTACTTATCGCTATCAGTTTTGGCGGCTTGGCGCATGCTGCCGATCCCTATTCCATCGTTGGACTGGGCCAAAGCCAGGGCGTATCCGCTGGTACACCGGGCGGTTATGCCGCAGGATCACCGACATCGACCGGATTCGGACAAGGCTCGCTGCTGACAGGGGGGGGGCTGCCGGGTTCGCAATCCGCCCCTACCCCCCAACCGCCGACCAGCCAAGCCTCGGCTTTTCCGTCATCCACGATCAATTCCGCCGTCCCCGTCTCCGGGCTACAACAGCCGATGCAGCAGTCTTATGCGCCGGGCTATCCACAAACGGCACCGACCTATGCCACTGCCGCCGGCGGTTACCGCCCCATCACGCCCAGCCGCATGTTCGGCGCTCAGCTATTCAATGGAAATTTTGGTGGACTGACCGGTGGCGGTTTTAACCCGGATTACCAGGTAAACGTGGGCGACAGCGTGCAACTGCAAATGTGGGGCTCGTTCAACTATAGCGGCCAGGCGGTAGTAGACCCCCAAGGCAACATATTTGTACCCAATGTGGGGCCGGTGCCGGTGGCCGGCGTCCCCAACGCGCAATTGAATCGACTGGTCGAAGACCAGGTGCGGCGGGTCTACAAGGCCAACGTGGGCGTCTACGTTTCACTGGATATTTCGCAGCCGGTCAAGGTTTTCGTAACGGGTTATGTCAGACAGCCCGGCCTATACGGGGGAGTCGCTTCCGAATCATTGCTCAGTTACCTCGACAGAGCCGGCGGCGTGGACCCGGACCGGGGCAGCTACGTGGATGTCACCATCAATCGCGGCGGCGTCATCCGCAAAAAAGTCAATCTGTACGACTTCTTACTGCACGGACGCTTGGATTACATACAGTTACAGAACGGCGACGCCATTGTCGTCGGCCCGCGCAAATATACTTTCAGCGTTTCGGGCGAGGCGTACAACCCTTATGATTTCGAGTTTGAACGCCCCGAAATACCCTTGCAAAAAGCCTTGGACGTAGCCAAACCTAAACCTGGCGCCACCCACGTCAGCGTGATCCGCCGGCAAGGAGACTCTTCACGCAGCGAATATTTCGCCTTGGATCAGATCGCCGGCGTGATTCTTCAGGACGGCGACGCCATTTCGCTGACCTCGGACCGGTACGCGGGCACGATCCAGGTAAGAGTCGAAGGCGCCCACTCCGGCGAACACGCGCTGGTTCTGCCCTATGGCTCGACCATGAAAGAAGTATTGGAACGGGTAAAACCCAACGCCTTGTCACGTATCGATGCGATTCAATGTTTTCGGAAATCGGTGGCATTGCGGCAAAAGGAAATGCTGAACGTCAGCCTCAACAAGCTGGAAGAAGCCGCTTATTCGGCCCGTTCGGAAACCATAGAAGAAGCCAATTTGCGCACGGCTGAAGCCCAGCTTATCAGCAAGTTTGTCGAGAAAGCCCGCCTGATCGAACCGAAAGGCCAGGTGGTGCTGGATCAGGCGGCCCTGGAAAGCACCATTCTTGAAGATGGAGACGTGATACGCATCCCTGAGCACTCATCATTGGTCATGGTCCACGGTGAAGTACTACTGCCAAACGCCGTCAGCTGGCGCGAAGGGTTGGATGCCGACGACTATATCGATCAGGTAGGCGGATATACGCAAAGCGCCGACACCTCAAAAATTATTGTCATTCACCAAAACGGCGAAGCGCTGGCCGCCAATGACGCGGGCGACTTGCTGGAAGGCGATGAAATCATGGTTCTACCCAGGATAGACACCAAGAACATCGAGATAGCAAGGGCGCTGGGAACCATCATCTACCAAATTGCCGTTGCATCAAGATTTGCGATGATGTTGTTCTAAAAAGGTCAAAAGCTTAGGTATCTTTTTATAATTGAATTGCGATGAATCAAACAAACAGCCAACTAGTCGAACAAAAGTATCACCCGCTTCAGGATGTATTGCTGCCGGAAGGCAAGAAAAATGTCACGGACCTTTATTTAAGGATGCTTACGGGCTACACGGAGTTGGACGAACAATGCCTGGCCATGGAAAAAGGAGCGAAAGTATCGTTCAACACCTACTTCAACTCGTTTTACGAAAGCTATTGGGTCGAATGCACCAATGTACGGGAACTTATTCTGCAAGTAGAGTACTCAGGCTCCGTCCTGGTCGAAGTTTTTCGCGACACCAAAAACCACGGCTGCCATCGGATAAACTGGAAAAAACTCAGCTCCGGCAGAACCAAGCAAAGCCTGATCAAGATATCCATGTTCGGCCTTAGCGGATTAGGCGAGGCGGGCCGCCTGTTTCTCGACATCATCGCGGAAAAGGATTCCAAAATAGGCAGAATCACATTTCTGACTGATCAGCCCCCCACCCATGAGCCGCTGATAACGCTGGGCATCTGCACGTTCAACAGAGAGCCTTTCCTGTATCGAAACCTGCAAGAAATCCTGTCCTATTCCGACGTCATCAAATCCATCGAAAAAGTCATCGTCGTTAACCAGGGGCCGGACTTCGTCGATCAGGAGCTGACGGATCTGATCGAAAAATCCGACCTGATCAAACTGATCAAGCAACGAAACCTTGGGGGGTGTGGCGGCTTTACCCGCACCATGCACGAATGCCTGGAATTCCATGACGCAACACACCACGTGTTGATGGATGACGATGCCTTTCTTGATGCCCGCATATTGCGCAACCTGGAATATTTCCTGGGCTACGCCGACAAAAATATCGTCGTCGGCGGCCATATGCTGGATTTGTTGCGCCCATGGGTGCTTTACGAGGCCGGCGCCATCGTAAAGCGCAACTCCCGCATTAAATCCATGCACCACAATATCGACCTGCGCGCGCTGGGCTCCTTACTGGTATTTAATCGTTGCCACTATTCCGACTATAACGCGTGGTGGTTTTGCGCCATTCCAACCGAGCACATTGAGGAAGTGCAATTTCCGGCGCCGATTTTTATTCGCGGCGATGACATGGAATTCGGTATCCGGCTCCAGGAAAAAGGCGTCAAAACGGTCGCGCTGCCAGGCATTGCGGTATGGCATGAACCTTTCTATATCAAAGTTGGTGGTTGGCAGCTCTATTACGATCTGAGAAACCGTTTGATCATGGCCTCGGTTTATCCCAACCGTTTTGCCCTGGAAACCCCCAAAGGGGTATTGTGGATGCTGTTGCGCGCACTGGCGATCAATGATTATCTCGAGGTCAATTTATACTGTAAGGCGATACAAGACTACCTGAAAGGGCCATCGTTATTTGATACCGATGCCGAGGAGATTCACAATGAAGTGTCCCAGCTGAGCAAAGCCTGGAGCCCGGAGGTATTAACCAATGCAGAGGATCTGAAACGGCCCAGGAAGATCAAGTCCATGCCCAAATCTGAACTGAAAAGGACTTGGCTGCTGTTCCGCAGAATCTTTTCGGAAATGTTTTCGGTAAATTCCGGCAAAAACAAACCGCTATTACTCATGGACCATGAGGTGAGCCCGGCCAATGTCGACGCCAACCCTTACGTGAAAACAAATGGCGTAGGCAGTTACTATTTGCTCTATCGTTCAGATCGAAAAAAACACGTAGATTTATTGATCATGTGTTCGAAAACCTTTTACGCCTATCTGAAAAACCGATCAAATGCCGCAACGGCATGGGCTGAGAACATCGAAAGACTCAGAAGCGGTGAGCATTGGTCCAGTGTATTCATAGACGACAAATAAATTTCACGTGATTTATTGCTATGACGCACAATCGGGCCTGGAGTTGAATTTAATATGCGAAAAAAAATCGTAGTACATATAGGTACTCATAAAACCGGTACAACGACGATACAAAACGTTTTCGAAACCAACAGAGCGGAATTAAAAACGTTAGGCGTACTCTATCCTGCCACCAATCGTGAGCCATATCCTGGCCTGCCCAAACATACCAGTGTTTTTCACGCCATGGGGAATACCGAATCGGCAGAGGTCGAGAGGAAGATATTGCTGGAAGAGTTTGAAAAATCAAACTGCAAGTTCATGATAATCAGCGAAGAAGGGCTCGCCGAACCGAGGCCGGGCGCACTTAGATTCTTTGCGCCATTTACGGAAAACTATGACATTCATGTCGTTGCATATCTGCGTAGACAGGATGTGTTCGTAGAATCGCTCTACAACCAATTTGTCCGGGAGAGAGGGGAACAACGATTGATATCCGAGTTTTGCCGCGCACCTAAAATAAAAAGCAGACTCGACTATCACGGAATACTGACCTCGTGGCGCGAACTCGGCACGGTTAGCGCGTTCAACTTTGACAGCGTCAAATCCAGACTATCCGACTCTCTGCTGGAAGCCGTGGGAGCACCAATACTGAATGGTCATGAAACCAGGGAAAATGTCAGTCCTGACATGCGAATCATTACCGCATTGGTTTATATGCACCGAACGGGCTTGAAGTTTGATCGGCAAGCCATGCTTAATACCTACAAAAAGGTTTATACTGGACAAGCCGTAAAGAAAACCATACTGGGCGCCAACCTAAGAGCGGAAGTCCTGCAATGGTGCGCCCCTTCCAATGAAAAGCTTAAATCAGATTTTGGAGTATCGTTCAACAACGAAAACCCCATTGAAAGCTTTTATCCCAACGACATTCCCGAACTGGATGCCGCGTTCGCGGCTTTGGCGCTGATGTCCGCCGAAGGCAGATGAGTTCAGCGCTCATTCGGAACTCCACAACGCTGCCATGTATTCAGCAGAGGCTCTATCGGCACCCAAGATCACCGATTTTAGCCAGAACATACCTGATCACTTTGCATTTATTTTGCTTGAATAGCCTCGTATCCAAGAAAAAAAGAACGCCAGTCATAAAGCATAGGCTTAACCACAAAAACAAGCTCAATTCCGGTGCAAACACATTCCAAAAGGCCAACGCGATGAACTCAGTGATTTATGCAGCAAGGAGAGCTTTAACGGGCATTATTGCCGGATCGGGCATCGTGCTTTGCGCAAGCGTGGCGCAAGCTGATTCGAATAGCGACTTGAGCGTCAATTTCGCTGTACTTGAATACTACCCAGCGCTTAAGTCTAAAATTGGATTCGCCAGGGCCATGTCGAATAAATCGATTCCTGATACCCTGCCCTACTTGCAGGAAATGAAGCCCGCGATTTTCTGTAGCGAAGTCGATTTCGATGATGTCGAAGAACCCAATTATGCGTTACAACCATACCCGATAAGAAGCACTGGAAAACACGTTTCGGTTGATCCGGCAAGCCCCTGGTTTATGGATTTGCAGTCAAAGCTGAAAAGTGAAAACATCAAGATGCTTTTCCAAATCATCGGCGCCCCCACGCCTTTTCAGCAGCCGAACATCAAACGACCGGCGATTCACCCCATGCCGACAGATGTAAGGGGTGCCGCCGAAGCGACCAGAAGCTGGATCGCCAATTACCAACGCAACAACCCAATTCTATGGTCGATCTGGAACGAGCCCGTACACACCCTGGCGGGACCGAATTTAAGAAAAGCAGCGGCGGGGATGATAGACATCTATACATCCTACTTCAACGCACTCGACCCCGTAAGCGATGAAGATGAATTGGGATTAGCCAGTTTTATTGCGGCTTCGGTACACAAAGGATTTGATGGCAGACCATTTATTGAACAGGTGATCCAGCCTATTAAGGAAAGGATGAAATATGACAGATCCCTCAGAATCGATTTTCTTACGTTAAATAGCTATTTCGGCAAAAGAGACCTGCTTGTTGCCGGTGCCAGAAGGGCGTTGGGAGTTGATACGCAAACAACGCCCATCATATTCAGTCAATATGCACCGGAACAATCGAAGCATCGCTCGGACGGCGCACCGCGCGAAGGCACGGTGTTAAATGCGACCCGCTATTTAACCGACATTGCAGAATTGCTGCAGGAAACCGATGTCGAACACGTCTGCCTCAGCTATTGGGTAGGCAACGGGGATAAAGCCTTTCTCAAGGATGCCGGCACTAAAGCATCATTTACTCCGAGCGCCCATTATCATGCCGTCAAGTTCTATATGGACCTTCCCATCATAAGGAGCAAACTTAACACTTCGGATAATTTCATTAACGGCATCGCGGCCAGAGATTATAAAAAAGCCGGCGTGTTGCTTTGGAACGATGCCCCCAATCCAAGAACGGTCAGGCTGAATTTGTCGGGCATCCCCGCCTCGATTCTAAAAAATAATCCCATGGTGAAGATTCGGTATCTGGATGCCAAACACGGCAGCCCGGCGGAAGACGCCGCCGGCGCTACGCCATTGGTGCTGGATAAAGGCGATCTGTTGCAGCCCAATGCAACCATCGACGTTCAACTGGCGGGACCTGGAATAGCACTGGTAACCGTTGAATCCAAAACCGTCGATGATCCATTGTTGCGCAATGGTTTAAAAACAGCCAAATTTATTCGCAGCCTGATGTTTGCAAACCGCGAGAGGAGTGGCAATGGGGTTGTGCCAAACGGCAACATCGGCGCCTACGACTCAGTAAGAGATATTGCCTATCTGGGACTTAAGGACAATAGGGGAGCAGCCTATGCCGGTGCCGGCTTTACCGGCCTGCCGGGCAGCATCTATTTAAATTATCGACTTTGGCAATCTGCCGGTAACGCCAACAACCATGGGTTTACGGGGGTGCGCGTCGACTATTACATGAAAGATCAGCTAATTAGCAGCATTGCCTATCATACGGCACAGCATGCCAATACCCCCGCCATACTGCCTTGGGGCAATCTCCCGGGCATAAAAAGCCAAATAATTGTTGAACCCAAAATCGGTTCCGGCAAGAGTTTCGAATTGAATATGGCTAAAACGGC
>SCQD01000075.1 GCA_004299145.1 Methylococcaceae bacterium
GTCCGCTTGCATGATGATGGCCTCGTGACGTTGTGCTCGGCCGTAGCGGAGTGGGTGGCTGGGTGTCGTTGCACGCCCATGGCATGGGCATCGGCGGGAGGTGGAAAGACGTACGCTGTGTGCACTCGTTCCCACGCGCCGCGTGGGAACGCAGTTTGGGCGCGTTGGGTAAAAACCCGTCTGCTGTTCGTGCGGGGTGCGGCGGCCCAAGAAAAAACACAGCCCGGCAAACACGATTGGGTGGTGTTTCTCACCACAGACATTCACCGGGAGCCACGGCGCCTCTTGGAACTTTATGCGCTACGCTGGGCCATCGAAGTCTACTTCAAGGAAGCCAAGCAGCACCTGGGATTACTGAAGGAACAAAGCAATCACTATGAATCCCGAAACTTTAGTTATTGATAAGGGTATGAGCAAGCCGTCGTGTCATCAGACACCATTCGGCAGGACAAAGCGTAGCGGGCGAGTCCCAATCTTTGCCCCTGTGACTGCGTCGATGGCTACCGGTTTAATATCCTCTCCCGTTTCAACATCCTGAACACGTACCAACGGACCACCGCCGCGATACTGATGCCCCCAGGCGCCAATCATAACCAGCACCGGCAGAAAATCGCGGCCGGCGGCCGTCAACACATACTCCTCGCGCGGAGGACGCTCCGAATACAGCCGTTTTTCCAACATACCTTCCTCCGTCAGCGTTGCCAATCGCCGGGTCAGAATCGTCGGAGCGATGCCAAGACTTTTCCGAAACTGGTCAAAACGGGTTAGGCCAATATGGGCGTCCCGCAGAATCAATAGGCTCCATGTGTCGCCGAGAAAAGCCAGGCAGCGAGCAATCGGACAAGGGTCGGCACAAATATTTTTATCGTTCATACTGTTTTAGTAGTGACTTGCTTTCAAATTGATAGTAACATTACTTTCGAAACGATAGTAACACTTAGTCGACAAACTATCCACCCCCAACAAGGAGATTTGATATGAGCAATAAAGACATAGCTGTAGCCCTGATCACTGGCGCATCCTCGGGCATTGGGCTGGTAACGGCCAAGGCCCTTCAACGAGCGGGTTATCGCGTATTCGGAACCAGCCGCAAGGCACCTGCAAGCATCGACGGCATCACGATGCTGACCTGCGACGTGACCGACGAAGCATCGGTAAAGAACATGGTAGCCGAGGTATTGAAACAGGCTGGACGTATCGACCTGCTGGTCAATAATGCCGGCATTGGCTTGCTTGGCGGGGCGGAAGAGTCGTCCACCGCACAAGCCCAGGCCTTGTTTGACGTCAACGTCTTTGGCATTACTCGTGTGGCCAATGCCGTGTTGCCGACCATGCGCAACCAAAGGAAAGGCAGAATCGTCAATGTCAGCTCAGTCCTTGGGTTGATCCCATCGCCTTACAACGCACTCTATGCCGCGACCAAGCATGCGGTTGAAGGCTATTCCGAATCGCTTGACCATGAACTGCGCACTTTGGGAATCCGGGTTGTACTGGTAGAGCCGGGGTTTACCCGAACCTCGTTCGAGGAACGCATAATGAGTCCTGATCAGCCGCTTGCTGTCTATGATTCGGTGCGTACCGACATGACAGCGCTCATGCGGAATTGGGTGAATGCAGGCGACGCTCCTGAAGTGGTCGCACATACGGTGGTAAAAGCGGCGACTACTGTAGCGCCAAGACGGCGCTATACGGCTGGAACACAAGCAAGCCAAGTACGTTTCCTGCGCCGTTTCCTCCCGGAAGCCATGGTAGACAATAGTTTGCGCAAGTTTAACCAGCTGCCGATGGTTTGACTCATTGAAAGATAACGACATGATCTATTTTTCAACGAATACCAAATCGAATGATTATGTCGAATATTACCGAACCTTTTACCGAAGGAGGAAGCAACATGCCGAAAGCCAAAACTCCGATGATGCCGTCAAGTCGGGACTGGCTTCAATCTCGATTCACCATCAAACTTAAGGGCCGGCTTCTAGCCGGGTTTTTACTGCCGCTGATGATAAACGTCGGATGCAGCGATCAAGATAAACAAACACAAGCGGTTTCCAGACCGGTAAAGGTGTTTCGAATCGAGGACACCGCTACGGTCGGTGTTATGAGCTTTGCCGGGGAAGTCAGGGCAAGAATCGAGACGCCCTTATCCTTCCGGGTGGCGGGTAAAGTGCTGGAGCGGAAAGTAGACGTTGGCGATCATGTGCGCAAAGGTCAGACGCTGGCGACTTTGGATAGCAACGATTACCGCCTTGCCGTGCAAGGTCTAAAGGCTCAGCTGGCTTCCGCCCAGGCCGACAGCAACTTCTTGCGGGACGATCTGGTGAGATACCGCGAGCTGTTGGCCCAGCAAGTCATCAGTCCGCCGGAGTTCGAGCGGCACGAAACGGCTTATACCACGGCGCGGGAGCGGACGGCGGCTCTGGAAGCACAATTGGGCCAAGCGCTTAACCAGCTGACCTATACCGAATTGCATGCCGACCGCGACGGTGTGGTCACGGCGTTGGCTGTCGAGGCCGGACAGGTGCTGGCTGCCGGCCAGGCCGTGGTGACGCTGGCCCAGCTCGACGAAAAGGAAATCCATTTCGACGTGCCCGAGCATCGTCTGGCGAAAATCCAGCGCCAACAAGCCGTTAATGTGTCATTGTGGTTAGACGACAATCGGCGGCTCAAGGCTAAAATTCGCGAGATCGCCTCGGCCGCCGATCCGGCCAGCCGGACCTATCGCGTCAAGGCGACCTTGCTGGAAGGTATGGACGCCGCGCAATTAGGCATGACGGCGACCGTTCATATCGCGGCGAACACCGCTTCTGGTATCGCCATCCCGCTTTCCGCCGTCTATACCCCGCAAAATCAGCCCGATCATCCCACGGTCTGGTTGGTCGATGAGCAGGCTGCCACCGTCAAATCCGTGCCGGTTCGGTTGGGCGAAATGCTGGCCGGCGAACGCATTGCTGTCGAGGGACTCGCCGCCGGTCAACTGTTGGTCAGCGCCGGCGTTCAACGTCTGGCCGAGGGACAGGCTGTCCGGTTGCAGGAAGGATTGGGATTGCCTAAGAATCGCGGTAGTGAGGGGCAGCTATGAAAGCATTTAACCTCAGCGAGTGGGTGCTTAAACATCGCTCCTTTACCGGTTTTATGATCGCATTGGTGGTGCTCGGCGGGATGTTCGCTTATTACCGGCTGGGCCAGCAGGAAGATCCGCCGTTCACGTTTCGAATCATGGTGGTCAAAACCCTTTACCCCGGCGCCACCGCGCTGGAAGTCGAGCAGCAGTTGACCGACAGATTGGAAAAGAAAATCCAGGAGCTGCCAAATCTGGATTATCTGCGCAGTTACTCCAAACCCGGCGAATCGGTGATTTTCGTCACCCCTCGCGAGGATACGCCACCCAAGGAAATCCCTACGCTTTGGTATCAGGTGCGCAAGAAGATCGATGACATTCGCATGACGTTGCCTCCCGGTAGCATAGGGCCGTTTTTCAACGACGAATTCGGCGATACCTATAGCCTGATCTACGCTTTTTCCGGCGAGGGCTTTAGTTATGCCGATCTGAAACAGGCGGCCGATTCGGTCCGGCAACAGCTGTTGCGGGTCAAGGATGTCGAGAAGGTCGATCTGATCGGCGTACAGGACGAAAAGATTTTCGTCGAATTTTCCGATAAAAAGTTGGCCGAACTGGGCCTGGATGCTTCGGCGGTCGCCCAGGCCATGCAGGCACAGAACGGCATGGCATCGGCCGGCACGGTATTTTCCTCGCAACGCAATCTGCCGATACGGCTGACCGGCTCGTTCGACTCGGTGGATAGCGTCGCCAATATGGCGGTGCGCATCGATAATCGAACCTTCAAGGTCGGCGACTTTGCCAAGGTGACTCGCGGCTATATCGATCCTGCGGAATTCAAGATGCGTTTCAACGGCAAACAGGCCCTCGGCCTCGGCGTGACGATGAACACCAAAGGCAATGTTATCGACCTGGGGAAAGCATTGGAAGACGCGTTGGCCCGCATTGAAACCGAGTTACCGTTAGGCATGGATGTGGAACCGGTCGCCAATCAAGCGCAGGTGGTTAAAAGCCAGATGGCGGAATTCGGTCGTACTTTCTTCGAAGCTCTAGCTACCGTGTTGGTGGTGAGCTTTTTGAGCCTGGGTTGGCGCACCGGGTCTGTGGTGGCGCTGACCGTGCCGTTGGTGCTGGCCGCCACCTTGCTGGTCATGCTGCTGTGCGGCATCGATCTGCAACGTATTTCGTTAGGGGCTTTGATTCTGGCGTTGGGCTTGCTGGTGGACGATGCGATGATTGCCGTCGAGATGATGGCCCGCAAGCTGGAAGAAGGTTGGGATCGGATGCATGCTGCGACTTATGCTTATAGTGCCACGGCCTTTCCGATGCTGACCGGTACCTTGATCACCATCGCCGGTTTCTTGCCGGTGGGTTTGGCGCAATCCTCGGCCGGTGAATATACCGTGGCGATTTTTCAGGTGGTCGGCATTTCGCTGATACTGTCGTGGATCGGCGCGGTGGTGTTCACCCCCTATTTGGGATTTTTGATACTTAAGGCGCATGCCAACGGCGACCAAGCGGCCAACGACCTGTTCGACACGCCGTTCTACAACCGATTGCGTCGTTGGGTGGATGCCTGCGTAGCGCATCGTAACAAAGTTATTATCGCCACGCTGGCGTTGTTCGGCCTCGGCGTCGTGGCCTTAGCCCATGTCCCCGAGCAGTTTTTCCCGTTATCCAACCGGCCGGAAGTCATCGTCGACCTGTGGCTGCCGGAGAGCAGCTCCTTCGAGCAAACCGAAGCCGCAGCCAAACGCATGGAAGCGCTATTAGCCAAGGACGAGGACGTGGAACATGTCGCCAGCTATATCGGCAGCGGCACGCCGAGGTTTTTCATGTTGATCGTGCAGCAACTGGCGAATACCAATCTGGCCGAATTGGTGGTGATGACCAAGGATAACGTGGCCCGCGAACGGGTGATGCAGCGCGTCCGGCAAATTCTGGCGACGGATTTTCCGGCTGTGCGCGGCCGGGTGAAGCGCCTCAATGTCGGGCCGCCGATGGATTATCCGTTGGCGCTCCGGGTGCTCGGCGAAAATCCCAACATCGTACGCGGCATTGCCGATCAGGTAGCCGAGGTCGTTCGGGAGCATCCCGGCACCGTGGATGTCAACGACGACTGGCATGACCGCATGCCTTCGTTCCGCCTGGCATTGGATCAGGACAAGGCCCGCGCCCTCGGTGTTTCGACGGCCAGCTTGTCGCAAGCCTTGCAGGCGCATTACACCGGCATCCCGGTCGGGCAATTGCGCGAGCAGGATAAATTGATCGACATCGTCTGGCGGGCCAGTCCCGAATTGCGTACCGCCGCCGACGAATTGTCGGATGTTGCGGTCCGTACCAATAACGGCAAGTCGGTATCGCTGTCGCAGTTCGTCAAGTTCGACACCGTGTTCGAGGACGGCGTGCGTTGGCGGCGCAACCGCTTTCCGGCCATCTCGGTCCGCGCCGACGTGGCCGATGGCAAGATGGCCCCGGACGTGGCGGCGGAAATCGTCCCGAAACTTAAACCGATACAGGATAGCCTGCCGGCCGGTTATTTCATCGAAACCGGCGGCTCCAAGGAAGACGCGGTTACTGCGCAGAAGTCGATTCTGATCTGGATTCCGCTGGTGCTGATCGTCACGCTGATCTTGTTGATGATGCAGTTGCAGAACCTGTCCAGGACTTTCATGGTATTCAGCACCGCGCCGCTGGGCGTGATCGGGGCGGCCTTCGCCTTGCTGTTGTTCCGGGCGCCGTTCGGCTTCGTGGCCTTGCTCGGCATCCTGGCGCTGGCCGGCATGATTATGCGCAACTCGGTGATTTTGGTGGATCAGATCGATCAGGACGAAAAATCAGGGCTCGACACCTGGTCGGCCATCGTCGAATCGACGGTGCGGCGGTTCCGGCCGATCATGCTGACTGCGGCGGCGGCCATCCTGGCGATGATACCGCTGTCGCGCAACGATTTCTTCGGCCCGCAGGCCATCGCCATCATGGGCGGACTGACGGTGGCGACCGCGCTGACGGTGTTCTTCCTGCCGGCGCTGTATGCGGCTTGGTTCAGGGTGGAGCGTGGGGAGTCGGATGCCGAATCGGCCTCAGCCGGTTTGCTGCTGGATGATGGCGCACTCACTGCCCCTAAAATCTAATTTGGAGTCCAATGATGAATAACCGATATTTAACACCGCTAACCATTCTTTTGTTGGTTTTGCTAAGCGCCTGTACGCCGACCCGCGTCGGCGACCAAGTAGCGCTCAATAGCCCGGCAACATGGCAACACGCGCCCAATGCCCAAACCGCCGAAGCGGTTGACCTAAAGACTTGGTGGCAAGGTTTCAACGATCCCTTACTTAATGAATTGATAGACAAAGCCTTGACCGCCAACCACGATCTGAAAATCGCCACCGCTCGCGTCCGCGAAGCTAACGCGATGGTCACCGTTGCCGAAGCTGCGCTGTATCCCAGCCTCGATTTCTCACTCTCCGGCGGCCGGGAAAAACGTATCGACCGCATCGTCGGCGTGCCGAGCGG
>SCQD01000076.1 GCA_004299145.1 Methylococcaceae bacterium
GTGGCTGCCTTGGGAGGCCTATTCCAGCTTCGGAGCACTGCAGGACGCCCTCCAGGATATTTTCCGGAACCTTGGCGGACAATACCGGATTAATTTTGCATGAGTACTTACTATGATAAAGAAAATACTTGCAATCGCTGTTGGGGTTTCATTATCCTCTAATGTTATGGCTGGTGCCTATGGTAAAATAACTGTCCTTAGAGTTTTCAAAAACGGTTATGCTTATTTTGGTCAAGAACTGCAGCCGCCTGATACATGCAGTAATTTTGAAGCCTACTTTAAGTTTTCTCCCACCGGGGATTATGGAAAGAACATGCTTAGTATGTTGATTGCCGCAAAAACAAATGGTGCACCGGTTACGGTTTGGTATACGAAAAGCCCAGTACCAGGCACTACCGAAACCAGCGGATGTAATACAGATTCAAATACATCAACTGCTACAGGCGTATCTCTCGATTAGCCGGGTGGGTAGATGGTTTTATCGTCTGTCCGCGCTGGACCACTAGAAAAGGCTGAGCGGGTCGGGGTTTGCAGCCCCGACCCTTGCGTTACCTGCGCAAAGCTTGGCTTTTATCGCAGCGGCTGCATAAAAACGTTACGAAAGCCGCCGCGTCCTCGCGGAAACACTCAGGCTTCTGTTCGACACATCCCGCGATTAACGCAGAATTGCTCGTGCCAAGTCAGCGTCCAGCATCAGCAACCAACCCAAGCGTTAATGCCATGGCGGCAATGATGGCGTCAGGGAGTTTGATTTTGCGTGTACGGCGCAGGCCTTTAGGCTTCTAGCCACATCATTCAAACAATACCGCATGTGTACCTGACCTGTCCTAACGAATATCCCCCGTTCGTCCTTGCCGCTTTTGTCCAGCTTGTAAATCAACAAAAAGTCGCCGCCGATGTGGCATTCCCGATGGTTCACCCATTGACCAGTGAGGGGATGATCCAGGTACTGCGCGGGTAATGGTTCGGCATTTTCAATCAGCAACAACATGATTGTTTTAAGATCGTTCATGTCATACCGCCCACTGTGGGTGATACGTTGCCAGTCTTTGGTAAATTCCTTGGTGCGCGAAAACTCACGCAGCGGATTGGTGCGCTTACTCTTCGCGGACTTTTTCGAGGTCATCAAATAATTCCTGGACGGAAGCAAATTTCGGTAAGTCGCCAGAGTCAGCCTCTTGCATCGCTGCGCGTGTTACCGCATTTGGGGCTTTAACTGGAAACGGCAAGCCGTTTTGAGCAACGACCTGGTGCAGAAATAAACGGATGACATCCGATACATTCAGACCGCAAGCCGCCAAAATTCGGGTGGCATTCTCTTTTAAGTCGGGTTCAATGCGAGAGCGTATCTCGGCATTTTTAAATACGGGGGAAAGTGTGCTTGGCATAGTATCATTCCGTCAATGTGGCTACATTGACGGAATTTTAGCATATTGGTAGGTTTAGCACGCGGTTTATGACGTCCACCCATGCCGATTCGCAGCATGCGTTGCGCCGACTCTGCTCATCCACGTGCTTCTTTCCTTTCAAGACTAATTCCCGCGCCAAACTTTCCTCATCCACAATGAACACATCAACACTCCTCCGCGCCAGGGCATGAATGAAATCACGCCGGTTATATCCCGCCAATTCGGCGGCCCTTTCCTGCGACATAACCCCTTGTTGATACCAATGCATGGCGGCTGCCAGCTTCATTTCCTGCACAAATTCAGTGGGTGAGCGCCGCATGACAGAGAGCGATGAATCGGGGACGGTAACATGATAATCAATCGTCCAAGCCAAGGGTTTTCCTCACGTCGGTCGAGGAATGCACCCGGACAAGGGTTGGGCGCGCAGGTCGATAGCGACGGCGGCGTTTTCCTGTTGCGCGCAAGCGTCACCGGCAGTCAGGCATAGGCTCAGGCCGGCGGCGAGCAGGATACGGCGGTGGGATGGGTGCATCCTGGGGTTCTCCTGTGTGGCATAACGTGGCGGGAAGGCACCGTTGCGGCCGTTGACGGGCGGGCAGGAGTGCTCGGTTATGAAGGAGACGCAGGAGAAAAAGTTTTTATAACCTTTGTTCCGTCTTATTCTTTGGGTAAACGTCAGGTTAGCCGAGACAACAGGTATCGGGCTGCCGACAGGGCATCGTCCAGCGTATGGTGCGGTGCGCCCACGGCCTGGCGGCAGCCCAGGTTGTCCTTGACCATGACGTACCAGCCCTGGGACAGGCTGGATACTTCCACCCAAACCGAAACAATCGAGGAAAAATTCATGGAAAAACTCCTTTTTAAAAAAAGCGGATCGCCCATGGGGGGAACGATCCGCGAGAGTGCTACCGAGAGGAGGTATCCGGCGTTTCATGGATGCTGCGGCAGCCATAAAACCTGGCGAAAGGTTATCAGGAGAAATAGTATTAAAAAATGTGACAAATTGTCGCATATATGGGGTTGTTATGTTTTACGTTAAATAACGCATTAACTGTGTGATTTGCCGCAGTTGATGCGCTCGCCCCAGCCCTGCCCAGGAACCTGGAGTCGGAAACAGTTCCCGACCCCTCGCTTCGCTCTCCCCCAGGGAGAGGGCTAGGGTGAGGGGATTAAATGGTCGCGGCCTTTTATCTCCCCTCACCCCAACCCTCTCCCGAGAGGAGAGGGAGTCGGAAGTCACCGGTTCCAGGGCGCCATTCGGTGTGGGGAACGCGCTGGAGTCTCTTCCGCAGGGAGATGGGGATAAAGGTGGGGGCGTGAAACGATTACGCATGGAGCAGCATCCAGCCGCCGGGCAAGCGCAGGCAGCCCAGGGCCAGGCTGTTTTCGATCATGGCCAGGGCGGCGTCGGTGTCGCGGATATCGAACACGCCGCTGACCGGTAGCGCGCCGATGCGGGGATCGGCGACGATCATGGGAAATCGCCGATTGCGCGACCTGCTCCACTGGCGGTGAGGTAGGTGGTATCGAATCCGATCCAGAACCATTGCGCGAAGGCGTCGGAATCGAGATCGGCCCATGCTCCGCTTTAGCTGCGATGAATGTCGACAGAACCTGGAACCAGTGACCTGGAACCAGCTGACAGGCGTTTTAAACTCTGATAGCGTTCCTGCAAAACCCTCCCTATTTTGGCCCGCATTCCTTATCAGGAGCACTCCATGAGCGTACCGGCACCGGTTCTTCGCAAAACCACCCTATAGTCCATGAGCCTGGAAACCATCGATGCCCACTACCTGACGCCGGAACCCCAGGCGTTGCGGACTTGCCTGGCGCTGCTGCGCGATTACGACGGCCGCGCGGCGGAAGCGCGGGCGACGGCGCTGATCGAAAGCCTGCGCGCCGAGCGCGGCGGCTCGTTGTTGCAGGCGTTCATGGGCGAATACGATCTTTCCAGCCGGGAAGGCGCGGTGTTGATGTGCCTGGCGGAAGCCCTGCTGCGCATACCCGACCAGGCGACCGCCGACCGCCTG
>SCQD01000008.1 GCA_004299145.1 Methylococcaceae bacterium
TCTTCCAATAGGCCGCGTAGCGCCGCCGTGGCGCGTTCCTGGAAGGCTGTGGCCTGGACGGCATCCAGCGCGCCGCAGGCTTCGGCAAAGCGCGCCAGGTAGGTGATGCCCATCACCAAGCTGGCAAAATCGGATGGGGTGCGTGAATGGCCTTGCATCCCCGTGCGGTTGGCTTGGTCGCGTAGGTCGCGGATGGCTTCGGGCAAGTGGTCGGCCAGGTGGCCCATTTGCGGTGCCAGCCAGCGCAGATAACCGGCCATGGCCTGGGCCAGGCTGCCGTCACCGGCGTGGCGTTGCAGCACGCTCAAGCGTTCCAGGTCGATGTCGCCTTTTTGTGGATCGTTGGCGTTACGGCTCAGGCTGGCAACGGTGATGCGCGCCCGCAGTGATTGCCCTTTGGGGATGTCTTCGCCGGTGGCCAGCACCAAGCCACGCGGGTGGTAGGCGGTGCGCTGCTTGAGCGTGGCCGACAACCTGCCGCGTCCATTCTGGTTGCCGGCACCCCGGAATAAGCCTTCCGCTTTCTTGTGCAGGTCGTCCACGTCTTTCTTACTGCCGGTGGGCTTGAAATCGTCGACCACGATGATGGCGTCCTTGGCCGCGTGGGCTTTGACTTCCAGCGCGCTGCCCGTATCCGCCCAGCCGGCCGGAAACGTCCGCGCGGTGAAACCCTGGCCGAAATGCGCCAGGGCCATGGCCGCCGCTTCGCTTTTGCGCGCGCCGGTGAACCCCACCAGAAAAGCCGCGTGGTCGATCAGTGCGACGGTTGCCAACGGCGCACGGTAAATGCACGCCAGCAGCAGCGCGCCCACTTCCGGCTTGTGCGGCGCGATGTCCGCCAGGGCCAGGCTGGCGGAAACCGCCGCGTGCAAAGCGGCGCCTTCGGGTGGATCGGGCAAGCGGTAATGGCGCATGTGACCGGCACCGGGGTGCACTTCCACGTCCACGCGGTTGCCGTCCGCGCCCAGTGCGCCACCGGCGTGCAAGTAACGCCATTGGCCATTGAACTGACGCCAGCCAACATGACTGTAAACCGTGCGCCGTGGCACTTCGCCCGACAGTTCTTGCAAGGCGACGCGCAAGTGATCCTTGGTGGCCGTGCCGGCGTAGATGATGGCCCCGCAGCCCCATTGCTGCGTGACCCAGGCCAGACCGGCAAAACTGGCCGCCGTCACGTCGATACGCGGTAACGCCTGGCCGGTGTTTAACCGGCCTTCCAGGGCCAGCGTCATTTCCTGGACTTCGCCGTTGTCATGAATGACCTGCTCCACGATGCGCGCCACGAAATTGCACAGCGACACGGGTTCGCCTTCCCGGTTGCGGCAGATGCAGCCGTCCTTTTCGACATACAGGCCGCGCGTGGTTTTTGTCGGGGTTCGGGTTGCCGTTTTGCCTTTATCGGCAGGCGGTTTTTTCGGCGGCTTGCCGTGGTGGATGGCCTGAGCCACGGCATTGCCCGCCGCCCAGTCATTCTCACGGGTGCCGCCATAGCGTTCGTCGTCATGCTCGCCCATGCTCACCTCGCGCCATGTCGTTGAAGTCCTGGCCGGGCTGATCGGGGAAAGCGACGTCCGCGCCGATGCGCAAAGCCGCCAGGTTGGCGTAGCGGATGCCTGCCGGATCGTGATCCCCGCAAATCACCACGCGCTGACGGGGATGCAAACCGCGCACGGTTTCACCGACGTGGGGCAGGTTGCCGGCGTCGAAGGCGATGTAGCAGCGAAAGCCGGATTCCTGGTAAACGCTGGCGGCGGTGGCGAAGCCTTCCGCCAGGCAAACGGTGTCGGCCACGTCCTTGCCTATCCACCAGAAGCAGCCCGATTTACGCCCGCCCTTCAGGAACCGCTTGGCCCCGTCCGGCTGGATGAATTGCAGGTTCACCAGCGCGTCAGGACTGGCGTAAAGCGGAATCACCAAGGCGTCCTTGAACAACTTCGCGCCGTGCGGCTGGATACCCTTGCGGCGCAAGTAAGCGTGTTCTTGCGCCAGATAGGCATGACGCCAGATGGCCGACGCCTTGCGCGCGATGGCCGCGTGTTGGGCGTCCAGGGCGCGCTGTTCGGCGTCGGCGTCCGGTCTGGGCATGGGTGCGGGTGGCGCTGGCAACGCCCCGCCTTGCGGCTCCCAGCCCGCCGCGCGGGCCAGGTGGTACAGCGTGCCGATGCCCACCGCGTCATTGCCGCCACTGCCAGGCTTGAAACCGCGCCAGGCGGCTTTGGCGTCGCCGGCACGGTATTTGTTGCTGCCCTGGCTCCAGGCGTCCCACAAGGGAAACCCGGCGTCGCCCAGCGCCGACTTGACCGCCATGCCCAGCACCACCCAGGTATGCCGGTCACAATCGGGCGACAGGTAACGCAAGGCGGCGCTGATTCCGGCTTCGGGCGAACGGCTATCCACAATCCACCGCCTTTGCCGTTTTTTTGCGCCGCTTTTTGGCTTCGGCTTGAGCAGGCACCGCTTCATCGCGGATGACAGCCGCAAGGATTTCACTGACTTCTTCTTTTACATTTTGGGGCAATGGCACATCGAAGCGCCGCACAATGCGGTGCTCAGGGAACGAGATGATGCGTGCGCTCATAGGCATTCCCCCATGGCAGCACCGGGAACAACGTGTTGATCGATGTCCAGCAAGGCAAATTGGACGGCCCGGCAAGCCATGTGGATGGCGATTTGCACGTCATCACAGACGCCCGCTTGCTTGGCGGTGCGCTTCATGCTCAGGCAGTGCCCCGACATTTCTTCAAGCCGCCGATGAAAGCTATGTATTGCCGCCTGCTGGGCGGCCTGTTGCGCGGCTCGACGGGCATGTGGCTCAAAGGAAATAATGCGCGCGCTCATTGTCCGTCCTCCCTGTCGATGACGCTTTGCGACAAGGCCTTGGCTTGCTGAATCAACCGGCCGGCGCCGTGCAGCGCCGTGTTGGCGTCTCCATAGGTTTCGCGCCGGCCCATCACCAGGGCAATGATGGCGTCAGCTTCGTCCAACAGGTTGACGATGGCATGGTGGTTGACCGCCTGAACGGCGGATTTAGGGCAGGTAAGGCTGGGAACGGGAACGTGCTCAGTCATGGCTGCCCCCTTCGCTGTCGATGCCGATGGGCAGGAAAGCCGGCGCCGGCATCGAATGCGGCGCGCTACCTTCAGCCAAGGCTTGCGCCAACAGATCGGTCAAGCGAGACAGCGACAATTCAACGCGCTCGTGATCGTGTTCGACAGACGGGAAAGCCTGGTCCACCAGGCCAGCCGCATGACGGCGGACACGGGGAGAATGCCGGTAAACGACGCTCAACCTGGCGGCATCGTCCATGGCGTCGGCCAGCACGTTGACCAGACGGAACAACGGCAGGGAAACCCGCACGTCATCGCGACCGGCTAAAGGGAAAAGTTGATGCGCCAGCGTTTGAGCGCGGGCGATATGGGCAGAATTCGGGCGGATTTCGCCCTGGGATGAGGTAGGCATTAGACGACTCCAACGATGAAGGTTTTGGAGCCACCAAGCCGCTTGTCACGGCGGGAATGGTGGCGGCTGATGCGGGGGTGACAAACCGGCTCGTTGGAAACCGGCCAGGCGTGAGCCTGCCCCGCACCAGCCGCCATAGAGAAACGCCAGGCAAAAAAATAGCGCCTGGCTGGGCGCTTGATGCGCCAACGATTCACCGGGTTGTCACGCCCGGCTGCCCAATGAGGGGCAGCGGGAACAGTCTGCACCGGATGGGCGGGGTTGGTCAAGCGGTTCATGCGGCCCGCTTTGGGGAGGGTGGCGGCGCTCATGTCGTCGCCTCTTGACCAGCGCTGGCGCGGTCCTCCGCCCAGGTAATGACGTCATGGGCTACCCATGCTTTGGTTCTGCCCAGCAGCGGCACGGGTTTAGGAAACTCGCCGCGTTTCATGAGCAAGTAGATGGTGGACTGAGCCAGCCCCACGAATGCGGCAACGCGGGGGAGTCGCCATAGCTCTGCACTATGGACGGGAGCGGGCTGGTCCTGGGTGGTTTGTGGCGCGTTAAGCCGCTTATGGCGGCTGGTTGGTGAATGCGCAGGGGTGGTTGCGGCCATTTGCATAACCTCCTATGGAAGTCTGTGGAAATTGGCCGCTATGTTTGTATCGAATTGGTCTTTTATCCAGGCATCGGAGTGAGACTAAGTTATGCCGACAGGGTTAGCGCTGGGTTAGATGACGGCATTGCAATGTTTCGTGCTGGTGCTGGCATAAAGCAAGCGTTAAGTCATGCCTGGGAAGGATCGGCATTGACCCAAAAGGGTGTTTATTATGGTTTCTGAAAGTAGCCATTCGGCTTTTGGCTTAACGGTCCTCCTTACTCTATCCACTAAATCTATATTGTATTCTCCTGGGAAGAGTGCCGCGCCAATGGCTGCATAGGTAAGCCTTGCCCCTGTGGCGGCAGACCAGAGCTTTAAATCCAAGTAGGGAAGAACCCTAGCTTTATGCCATCCGGCAAGATCATCCTTGCTAAATGCTGCTGTGTGGGATTTCCATTGCAGTTTTTCCCGCAATTCTGCAATACACAGCTTGAAGTGCTCTACCAATAAATCATCAGGAACATGAAGGTTGGCTGTAATATGAACATAACCCGGATCAAATTCCGTATTTAAATCGTGCGTGCGGAGCGTTTCGTCATAACTTGTTTCCAGTTCGTCCCGCCCGCGTCCGTCAAAAGCAGTAACTTCATTCATATACTCTTCAGACGCTAAAGCTCCAAGCTCACCAAGATGTTCGTTGACCATCATAGCCTGATAAACAGACAGATAGGCTACTGACCGATAGTCATAACAATCCCGCAATTCGTGTGATTCAGGGATAGCTAGCTCACATTCAAAACCGGCTTCCAACGTTTTAAGCACCTCGCTTTTATTCAAGTTTGGATCATCACTCATCAGGTCAGTGATTCCCCATCCGTTATTTACGCAAGACATATACTGAGCCCGTGTCCATAAGACATCTCCCCATTCCGCCGCTGTCCATTCCAAACATTCATCGTATCGCTCAAGAGTGAACCAATCCGGCAAGCCATTGCTGCGAATAGGTATAACTGACATATAACCACCTTCAGGGTTAGCCTTCAAAAAAGAAGCCGCGCCAGCGGGATGAAGGATTCCCCGTGTTCGCCCGGCCAAAGGCTAGGCGCGGCTGTTCGGTTGACCAGTGTTTATGCCATCCGCCGAAACGGGATAACCTCAGCCCCCACTTTGAGGCCGTCCAGGTAATCCGCCCACCACTGCATCATGGCAGGGCGCTCGTCCATGTATTCGGCGTGGTTGTAGGCAGCTTCCACGGAATTCCTGATAGCGTGGGCAAGCTGCGCTTCGATGACTTCGTGGCGAAACTTCCCCTTGCCGGCCTCCCTCAACAAGGTCGATGCGATGCCACGGAAACCGTGGGCGGTCATTTCTTCCTTGCTGTAACCCATGCGCCGCAATGCCGCCAACAGGGCCATATTGCTCATGGGCCTGTCGCCTTTGGGGCAGCGGGCAGACGGGAACACATAGCGCCCGTGGCCGGTCAGCGGCTTAATCTCTTCCAGAATGGCAATGGCCTGTCTGGACAGGGGCACCAGGTGCACCTTGCTGGCATCCCGCTTGCGCTCAGCCGTCTGCTTTTTCACGTCTGCCGGTACTGTCCACAATGCCTTGGCCAAGTCGATGTGCGTCCATTCGGCTTGGCGTATCTCGCCGGGGCGAGTGAAGGTCAGCGGGGCAAAACGCAAGGCACAACGCACAACATGCGTGCCGGAATAGTCTTCAATGGCGCGCAACAAGGCGGCGATTTCGGCCACGTCCTTCAGCCTGGCAAAGTTCTTTTTGCCGGTAATCGGCTGTAGCGCTTTTTTGATGGCCGCGCCGGGGTTGCTGTCGCACCTTCCGGTGGCGATGGCGTAGGCAAAAACGGCTTCACAGGTTTGGCGGGTGCGGTGTCCCGTTTCGATGGCTCCACGCGCTTCGATGCGTCTGATGACGGCAAGCAGGTCAGGCGCGGTGATGGTATTGATAGGCCGCGCGCCGATGTAGGGGAATACGTCGGTTTCCAGGCGTAGCAATGTTCGTTCTGCATGGCCTTGCGTCCAGCGGTTGCGGTGGCGTTCCCACCATTCGCGGGCAATGGGCTCGAAGCTGTCTCGGTTGGTTTGCGCGATTTTTTCGGCTTTGCGTTGCGCGCCGGGGTCTATGCCTTGGCGCAAGCTCTTGCGCAGTTCGTCGCGTTTCCCCCGTGCGTCTGCAAGCGTTATGTCCGGGTAGGTTCCCAGCGAAAGCGTTTTCTGTTTACCAGCAACGCGGTAGTCGAACCGCCACCAGGAAGACCGCCCTTCATCCGGGTCGGCGATGAAGTACAGCCCTTTGCCGTCCGGCGCCTTGATAACGCGCCCATCGGTTTTGGCATCCTTGATGATGGCCTTGACCGTGAGCGGCGTAAGTGGTTTTGCGTAGGGCTTTTTTTTGTCCACCATGCTGGTACTTCCGTTGATTTTGGGTGCCGTGCTGGTAGCCGGTCTGGCTGGTAAACGGCTCCCAGCAAATCTACCAGCATTTGCTGGTAGATGTCTATAGAATTCCATGGAACCCGGTGGACAATAAAAAGCCCGCAAAGCTTAGAGCGGTGCGGGCTTGATGGACTTTCTTAGAGGTGCTTGGAAGCGTAAATGGCGGAGAGGGTGGGATTCGAACCCACGTGCCGAATTTCTTCGGCCATCCGATTTCGAGTCGGCGCTGGTATGGCCACTTCAGTACCTCTCCGGAAAAAACCGTGCTATAGTGAGAACTCGGTCACACGAACATGATATGGGTACGAGTTATGCATTCTACACCAGTCATGGCCGGAGAACCATTGGTTGTTTGGTCATTTCTCAAGGTAAAGGGCTGTTCAGGCCTGATTTCCTCCAGACGGCGCAATCGCACCGGGCGCACGCTGTGGCGTATGCTCAGCTGGTTGTTGATCATCGGCGCTCTGTGCGGTTGCACGGACAGCCGCACGGTGTCGCAATTGGAGAAAATCAAGCAAAAAGGCGAACTCGTCGTCGCCACCCGCATCGGCCCCGCTACTTATCATCCCAGCCCTACCGGGCTTTCCGGCATCGAACACGATCTGGCCCAATTATTCGCCCAGCGCCTGGGCGTCCGCGTCAGCTTTCTGGTGTGCGATTCCGTCGCTGAAACTTTTCTAGCCGTCGAAGCAGGCCGCGCCGATCTGGCTGCCGCCGGCCTGGCCATCACCAGCGAGCGGGAACGACAGGTCCGCTTTGCACCGGCTTATCGCACGGTGACCGAACAAGTGGTTTATCGTGACGGCGCTTCCAAACCCAACGATCTGGCGGATTTGGCCGACGGCATTTTCGAAGTGGCCGACGGCGGCAGCCACCTGCTGACCCTGAAACACCTGCAAACCGCCCATCCTGATCTGCAATGGCGCGTCAGCGAAGATCACAACAGCGCCCAGTTGTTGTATCTGGTGCACGCCGGGCTGATCGACTATACCGTGACCACCTCCGATCAGGCCTTGCTGATGCGGCGTTTTTTGCCGCAATTGCGCCCGGCTTTCGACTTGGGGACCAGCCGTTCCCTGGCCTGGGCTTTCAGCAAAATCAGCGACGACAGTCTTTACCAGCAAGCCGTGGCGTTTTTCGGCGACATTCAGCGCGACAAAACGCTGGATCAGTTGAACGAGCGCTATTTCGGTAATGCGCGGGTGTTGCCGGAAGACGCCGACAAGGCTTTCCGCCAGTCGGTGCGCGAGCGCTTGCCGCGCTACCGCCATCTGTTTCATCAAGCCGCCGCGCGCTATCAGATGGACTGGCGTCTGCTGGCGGCCATCGCCTATCAGGAATCCCATTGGGACCCCAACGCCGTCTCTCCAACCGGCGTGCGCGGCATGATGATGCTCACCGAAGAAACCGCCAAAAGCCTGAAGGTGAAAAATCGTCTGGATGCGCGCGACAGCATCATGGCGGGCGCCAATTACGTGGCGCAGGAACGGGCGGAAATGCCGGCACACATCGCGGAGCCTGATCGCACCTGGTTGGCGCTGGTGGCTTATAACGCCGGTCCCGGCTTGTTGGAAAAAACCCGCCATCTGGCCGTCCGCCTGGGGATCGACCCCGATTGCTGGCTCTGTATGAAAAAAGTGCTGCGTTTGAAAAAGGGGTATTACCAGGGGCTCAAAGACAAGCGCGTGCTGTTGCCGGGGCGGCAATCGGTGGCGTTTGTCGAATCGGTGCGCCGCTATTACGACCTGCTGGTTTATTTGAGTGACGAAGAAAAATTTCGCTCGCTGTTGTTCCAGAATGCCCGGAATACCGGAATGGCATTCGAACATAGCAGCTGAAGGTCCGTCCCTCCTATTCGGTGCATCGCCGCCGGCACGCCTAATTCAACAGCATGGGGTTGTGCGCAGCCCGTATAATCCACGCCTTTTATACGCACGGCGGAAATTTTCATGAGTTGGACGGTTCAGCAAGCCAAAGACGTTTACGGTATCGAGCACTGGGGCGATGGCTATTTCGACATCGACCCGCAAGGACGGGTGGTGGCATATCCTAGACGGGATGCCGATGCCGGCAGCGTGGATTTGTTCGAAGTGGCCCGCATGCTGCGCAGCGAGGGCTTGTCTTTGCCGGTGCTGGTGCGCTTCAAGGATATTTTGCAGGACAGGGCCGCGCGGCTGTTTACGGCTTTCGGCCAGGCCCGCGCGGAATTCGGCTACCAGGGCAGCTATACGCCGGTTTATCCCATCAAGGTCAACCAGGAACGCCACGTCATCGAAGGCATCCTGGGCAACGGCGCCAACGGCGTCGGCCTGGAAGCGGGCAGCAAATCGGAACTGCTGGCCATCCTGGCCCTGGCCAACACCGATACCATCGTCTGCAACGGCTACAAAGACCGCGCCTACATTCGCCTGGCTTTGATCGGCTTGCGCCTGGGGCTGAACGTATTCATCGTCATCGAAAAACTGTCGGAACTGGCGATCATTCTGGCCGAAGCCCAAGCACTGGGCGTGACGCCGCAACTGGGCGTGCGGGTGCGTCTGGCCAGCATCAGTGCCGGCAAGTGGCAGAACAGCGGCGGGGAAAAGTCCAAGTTCGGCCTGTCTGCCAGCGACATCCTGCGTTTGCTCGAAGCGCTGCGCAGCGCCGGCGGCTTGAGCTGGCTGCGTTTGATGCATTTTCACATGGGCTCGCAGATCGGCAATATCAGCGACATTAAATCCGCCTTGCGTGAAGCCGGGCGCTATTACGCCGAATTGCGCGCGCTGGGTGCCGATTTGACGCACGTCGACCTGGGCGGCGGCCTGGGGGTGGATTACGAGGGCAGCCGTTCGGCCAGCTTTTGCTCCATCAATTACAGCATGGATGAATACGCCCACAGCATCGTGCGCGCTTTTAGCGAAATTTGCGCCGAGCATGCCCTGCCGCACCCGCACTTGATCACGGAATCAGGCCGGGCCATGACCGCGCACCACGCCGTGTTGATCACCAACGTGATCGACATTGAAACCGTGCCCGAGCAAGTTCCCGCCGCCGCTGCACCCGAGGCGCAGGTGGTCAAAGACCTGGCGGACTTGCTGACGCGCCTGCCGCACGAGCCGGTGCTGGGTATTTACCACGACGCCCAGTTCGACTTGCAGGACGCGCGCGCGCGCTATGTCCAGGGGCAGCTGAGCCTGACGGAACTGGCCGCGGCGGAGCGCTTGGGCGCCGCCATCAGCCATGGGGTGAGAAAGCGGCTGGACCTGCGGCTGCGCGCGCACTGGGAGTTATTGAACGAGTTGAACGAGCGCCTGGCGGATAAATTATTCTGCAATTTTTCGCTGTTCCAGTCCATGCCGGATTCCTGGGCCATCGATCAGATTTTCCCCATCATGCCTTTGCACCGGCTGAACGAGGAACCGACCCGCCGCGCCGTGCTGCAGGACTTGACCTGCGATTCGGACGGACACGTCGATGCCTACATCGACCGCCAAAGCATCGAAAAAACCCTGGCCGTGCACGAACAGCAAGCCGGCGCGGACTATTTGCTGGGGTTTTTCCTGCTGGGCGCTTATCAGGAGATTCTGGGCGATATGCATAACCTGTTCGGCGACACCCACGCCATCAACGTGGAGCTGGACAATCGTGGCGGCTATCGATTGGTACAGGCCGTGCGCGGTGACGGCGCCGACGACGTGTTGCGCTATGTGCACATCGAGCCGGACGAACTGGAAACCGCATTCCGCAAACGCCTGGCCGACGCGGATATCGGCACCCAGGAACGCCGCTTGTTCGAGAGCGAACTGATGGCGGGGTTGAGTGCTTATACGTATTTAGGGGAATAGCTATGCAAACCGGCTATATCGGCCTTGGCGCCATGGGTGCGCCCATGGCGCGCAATCTGGCCCAAGCGGGTTTTTTGGCCGGCGTCTGGAACCGCACGCCGGCCAAGGCCTTGTCGTTGGCGGATGAGCTGGGCGTCACGGCCGCCGCCGATCCGGCGGCGCTGGCGGCGCAAGTGGCGGTGGTGTTTATCTGCGTGTCGGCGGACGCCGACGTTCTGGCGGTGGTGGAGGCGTTGCTGCCGGGGATCAAACCCGGCGCGGTGGTGGTGGATTGCTCCACCGTCAGCAGCGTCACTGCCCAACGCGCCGCGCACCTGCTGGCCGAAAAAGGCGCGCATTTTTTGGATGCTCCGGTATCCGGCGGCGTGGAAGGCGCGCGCCAGGGCAGTCTGGTGATGATGGTGGGCGGCGACGCCGAGGCACTGGTCAGGGTGCAACCCGTGCTGCAGGCGGTGGCGGCGCGCATCGTGCACTTCGGTCCCAGCGGCGCCGGACAAAGCTGCAAGGCGGTCAATCAAATCATGGCGGCCGGCATCGCCCAGGCCGTAACCGAAGCGCTGGCGTTCGGCAGCGCCATGCACCTGCCCATGGAGCAGGTCATCGACGTGGTGGCGGGTGGCGCGGCCGGCAACTGGTTTTTGCAGCGCCGGGGTAAAACCATGGTGGCGGGCAGCTTCCAGCCCGGCTTCAAGCTGTGCCTGCACCATAAGGACTTGCTGTTGTGCCGTGAATTGGCGCAACAACTGGACATGCCTTTACCCGTCACCGAGCAAACCATCGCCGACTACGCCACGCTCATGGCGCAAGGCCACGGCGATGAGGATATTTCGGCTTTGTACCGGTTAAAACTCGCCGATAAGGCCGCAAGTTAAATCAAATTAACCAATATCCAGAGCACCAACAAACCCAAACAAACCATCAGCGCTTTGAAGGTAAAGTCGGCGACGGCTTTTACCACCCGGTCGCGCGCCGCCAGCAAACGCGCCAGGGTATCCATTTCTTCTTCCGGTAATAAAGGGTGTGGCTGATCTCCCGGCCATGCCAATGCCAGCGACTCGTCGACGCGGCTTTTCTTGTAGGCCGCCAACCGCTCCATGGCGATGCCGCTGCGGAACGCCAATTCCAGCGGGTCGCCGCCGGTTTCCCGGCTGTATTGCGCCAAGTCCCGCAAATACTCCGCCAAATCGGTCGGCAGGCTGTCGGCCATATGGGCAGTCTTTGCGGCTAAATCGGCGCCTTCGGCATAAAAGTCGTCGGCCAGCACGGATTCCAGTTTTTGTAGATAGAGCTGAGGTGTGGTTGGAGTATTCATCGCGTTACTTTCGTTACAGTAAAAGTTGCAGCAACCTTCACTCCCTCTCCCTCTGGGAGAGGGGCGGGGTGAGGGAAACCGATTATGGCGCGAGTGCTTTCAAGAAGGCTTGGCTTGTCCGCGAGGACGCGGCGGCTTTCATAATCAGAGGCGGCACTCGCGCCATGATCGGTTAGTTCAACCATTCGATCACATGATCTTCCAGAACGATGCTGTCGTGTTCCAGGATGGCAAAGTCGCGCACGCTGGGCACGGCGTCGCCGTTGCCGCGAAGCAAAGGGTGCCAGTCGGGTAAATCGCCTCCCTGCGCCAACAAACGGTAAGCGCAGGTCACCGGCAACCAGTGCCAATAGGGAAAATCGGCGTACAAATCCAGGCAGCCCGGCATGGCCGTACAACGCTCGGTATAGCGGGTGCAGCGGCAGGATGGAATATCCAGCAAACTGCACGCCACGTTGGTATATAACAATTCGTCCGTGTCTTCGTCCTCCAGTTTGTTCAAGCAACACTTACCACAGCCGTCGCACAAGGATTCCCATTCAGGCTGGCTTAACTGCGCCAGGGATTTGGTGCGCCAGAAAGGTGGTTTGTTGGGTTTTGTCGTCACGTTCGACCTGCGAGCTTAATAATGTGGCGGCTTTTCATCCAGCGGATTGATCGGGTCCACCCCCGCCGACATTTCACCCAGGCGCTGAATGAGCAGGCGGCAGGTGGATTCCAGCTGGGCAATGCGTTTTTCCTGGCTGCGGGTGGTTTTTATCAGCTCGTCGATGGAATCTTCCTGATAAGCCAGTTTGGTTTCTATACGGATCAGTCTGTCGTTATGCATGTAAAACTGTGTGGGCGTCGTTAATAAAGGCGGCGAACGGCAGAAAAAAACTATGCGGTTATACTCCCCACAGCTGCATATTCCGCCTACGGTGGTTTTCCGTTTTTTGCCGGACTTTTGGGGGCGATGAGTGCTGTCACGTCCAGGCATTGCAACGACCGATGTGTAGTGCCGGCGAGGCGCCGAAGCGCCGGCGGTGTTGAAACAGCGCATGGGTTGCATTGTTGCTGTCGGCGCTGTGAGCGCTGCATGGTGTCGCGACCGGCGCCGCTTTGTCAATTATCTGATTTCCCGCGTGTTCCTTGTCTTGGCTGAAGAAGGACGTTAGCCTATGCGGTATTTGTCATAAACCCTGTTCGGAACCCCATGGATTATAAAAGCACGCTCAATCTGCCCAATACCGGCTTTCCCATGAAAGCCAATCTTTCCCAGCGCGAACCGGAACAAGTCCAGCGCTGGCAATCCCAGAACCTCTATCAGCAGATTCGTGCCGTATCCCAAGGCCGCCCCAAGTTCGTGCTGCACGACGGTCCGCCCTACGCCAACGGCGAAATCCATATCGGCCACGCGGTCAACAAGGTGCTCAAGGACTTTATCGTCAAAGCCAAAACCTTGAGCGGTTTCGATGCGCCTTATGTGCCGGGCTGGGATTGCCACGGCCTGCCCATCGAATTACAGGTGGAGAAAAAAGTCGGTAAGGCCGGGCTGAAAGTTACTCCAGCGCAATTCCGCGGCGCCTGCCGCGATTATGCCGCCCAGCAAGTGGACAGCCAGCGCAAAGACTTTATCCGTCTGGGCGTGTTCGGCGATTGGGATCATCCCTACCTGACCATGGACTATCGCTTTGAAGCCGACATCGTGCGCGCTTTGGGTCAGGTCTGCGTCAACGGCCATCTTACCAAAGGCGTCAAGCCGGTGTATTGGTGCTGCGATTGCGGCTCCGCGCTGGCGGAAGCGGAAGTGGAGTACGAAAACAAGCATTCCATCGCCGTGGACGTGCGTTTTCGCGCCGTGGACGAAGCCGATTTCGTTGCCCGTTTGCAGCACGTGGACGGTCACGCCGGGGCAGGCCCGATTGCGGTGGTGATCTGGACCACCACGCCGTGGACACTGCCGGCCAACCAGGCGGTGGCGTTGAACCCGGAACTGGACTATGCCCTGGTGCAGTGTGAAGGCGAACAGGGGCCGGAACGCTTGCTGATCGCCGAAGCGCTGTTGAAAGACGCCATGGGCCGCTACGGCATCGAAAACTACCGCGTGGTGGCCTACGGCAAAGGCGCGGCGCTGGAGCACGCGCTGCTGCAACATCCTTTTTACTACCGGCAGGTGCCGCTGATCCTCGGCGAGCACGTCACCACCGAAGTCGGCACCGGCGCCGTGCACACCGCGCCCGGTCACGGCCAGGAAGACTTCGTGGCCGGCCAGCGCTATGGCCTGAAAGTGGACAACCCGGTCGGCGACAACGGCGTGTTTCTGCCCGATACCGAACTGTTTGCCGGTGAACACGTGCTGAACGCCAACGGCCACGTGGTGGAGGTCTTGAAACAACACCGCGTCCTGCTGCGCGAAGCCGCGCTGGAGCACAGCTATCCGCACTGCTGGCGCCACAAAACCCCGGTGATTTTCCGCGCCACCCCGCAGTGGTTTATCGCCATGGACGTTGTTCCCCCTCTCCCTCGGGGAGAGGGCAAAACTTTGCGCGCTAAAGCCCTGGCGGAAATCGGCAAGGTCGCCTGGATTCCCGACTGGGGCCAAGCGCGCATCGAAGGCATGATCGACGGCCGGCCCGATTGGTGCGTGTCGCGCCAGCGCACCTGGGGCGCGCCTATCGCCTTGTTCGTGCACCGCCAGAGCGGCGAATTGCACCCGGACACGCCGGCGCTGATCGAGCAAGTCGCCCAGCGCATCGAACAGCGCGGCATCGACGCCTGGTTTGAACTGGAGGCGCAGGAACTGCTGGGGGCGGAAGCCGAACACTACAGCAAGATCAAAGACACGCTGGACGTGTGGTTCGACTCCGGCGTCACCCACTACGCTGTACTTAACCGCCGGCCCGAGTTGCAGTTTCCGGCCGATTTATACTTGGAAGGTTCGGACCAGCATCGCGGCTGGTTCCAGTCGTCGTTGCTGGCCTCCATCGCCGTGCACGGTGAGGCGCCTTACAAGCAAGTGCTGACCCACGGCTTCACCGTCGACCAGCACGGCAACAAAATGTCCAAGTCCAAGGGCAACGTGGTCGCGCCGCAAAAAGTCTTCAACAGCCTGGGCGCCGACGTGCTGCGCCTGTGGGTGGCGGCCACCGACTACAGCGCCGAAATGCGCGTGTCGGATGAAATTCTCAAGCGCGTGTCCGACGTCTACCGCCGTTTGCGCAACACCGCCCGCTACCTGCTGGCCAACCTGGACGGTTTCGAGCCGGCGCGCGACCTGGTGCCGGTCGAGGACATGCTGGCGCTGGACCGCTGGGCGCTGGGCCAGGCTTATCAATTGCAGCAGGAGGTGACGGCGGCTTACGACAGCTACCAGTTCCACCTGGTGTACCAGAAAGTGCACCACTTCTGTTCGGTGGAGCTGGGCAGCTTTTACCTGGACGTGCTCAAAGACCGTATCTACACCCTGCGCAGCGACAGCGTGGCGCGCCGCTCCGGCCAGAGCGCCATGTACCACATCGTCCAGGCTTTGGCGCGCTGGCTGGCGCCGATTCTGAGCTTTACCGCCGAAGAAATTTACCAGTACCTGCCGGGGCAGAAGGCCGAATCGGTGTTCCTCAGCACTTGGTATGAATTTCCGACCGCCGTGGCGGTTGCCCCGGCGGCAGGGGACATCGCTAGCGCGGCTTTTTGGGAACAGGTGTTGCTGGTGCGCGAGGCGGTCAGCAAAGAACTGGAAAAGCTGCGCGCGGACGGCGCCATCGGTTCATCGCTGGCCGGCGAGGTGGAACTATACTGCGACGCCGCCAACGCAGAGCGGCTGGGCCGCCTGGACGATGAAGCGCGCTTTGTGTTCATCACTTCCGACGCCCGCTTGTTGCCGCTGGAGCAAGCTCCCGCCGATGCGATGGACAGCGGCTTGGCCGGTATAAAAATCCGCGCGCTGGCGACCAGCCATGCCAAGTGCGTGCGTTGCTGGCACCACCGCGCCGACGTCGGCAGCCACGCCGATCACCCGCAACTGTGTGGCCGCTGCGTCGAAAACGTCGCCGGCAACGGCGAAAACCGCCGGTTTGCTTAAGGAGTATTCATGCTGCGCTGGGTAGGACTCTCGCTGTTGGTGCTGGTGTTGGACCAGCTCAGCAAACTGTGGATAGATCAACACTTTGAGCTGCACGAAAGCCTCAACCTGCTGCCGGTGTTCAACCTGACCTACGTGCGCAATACCGGCGCGGCTTTCAGCCTGCTGGGCGATGCAGGCGGCATGCAGCGCTGGCTGTTCATGGGCTTGGCGCTGCTGGCCAGCGGCGTGCTGGCGCGCATGCTGTGGCAGCTCGAAGCGGGGCGCTACTGGCAGGCCGTGGCTTTGTCGTTGCTGCTGGGCGGTGCGGTCGGCAACCTGATCGACCGCATCGTATACGGCTACGTCATCGACTTTTTCGACTTTTACCTGGGCGCCTGGCACTTTGCCGTGTTCAACGTGGCAGATTCCGCCATCACGGTCGGCGTCGCCATGCTGTTGATCGACGCCTTTTTTTTCGGGGAGGAAACCGCGTGAAATGGTACAACCGCATCGCCCACCTGCTGGGCTATGAACTGATCCGGCTGAAAAAGCAGCCGACCCTGCAAGCCCATCTGGCACGGCTGTTGCGCCACCTGAACATCGCCACCGTGCTGGACGTGGGCGCCAACGTCGGCCAATACGGCCTATTACTGCGCGAACTGGGTTATCGGGGCCGCATTTGTTCGTTCGAGCCGGTCGCCGCACACTATCAAGCCCTGCTTAAAACCGCCGAGGACGATGACAACTGGCTGACGTTTCCCTTTGCGTTGGGCGCCAAGGAAGAAGTGCTGGAAATCAACGTGACCGACGATGCATCGATGTCCTCGTTTCACTCCCCCAACCAGTATGCCGCCGAGCGTTTTCCCGACAGCAGCGTGGTGCTGCACCGGGAAAGAGTGCGCATCTCCACGCTCGATGAGTTTTTTCGCATCCACGGAAAGCGGTGCGGCGATGGCCCGATATTTCTCAAAATGGACACCCAGGGCCACGATCTGGAAGTCGTCAAAGGGGGGGCGGTCAGCATTGCGCGCATCGCCGCCTTGCAATCGGAGCTGTCCTTGCTGCCCATCTATACCGGCACGCCGAATTACCGCTACGTGTTGGAGTACTTGAATAAGCTGGGATTTACCCCGTCGGGTATCTACCCGGTGAGCCGCGATTACGGTAACCTGGCGCTGATTGAAATCGATTGCGTGATGGTAAGAAAAGCCGATAGCGATTGATGGTTGCGGGCTACGCTGCGAATCCGGCAAGCCGCCTGGCCCGACACGCGCTAAAATGGGCCGGCTTGAAGCGGCTTCACCGAGTTCATCCTTAAATTCACCCATCCCATCAGCCCATGAAAAAACGTCTGGAAACCCTGCTGCACACCGCCCTGTCTACTTTAACCAGTACCGGCGCATTGCCTGGCGATTTGGCGGTTTCGTTCCAAGTGGAACACACGCGCGACGCAAAACACGGCGATTTCGCCACCAATCTGGCCATGGTGGCGGGTAAAGCGGCGCGCATGAATCCCAGGCAGTTGGCGGAGCAAGTCATCGCGGCGCTGCCGGCTGATGGCGCCGTTACCAAAATCGAAATTGCCGGTCCCGGCTTTATCAATTTTTTTATCGATCCGCAAAGCCAGTTCGACGTCATCCGCCGCGTCCACGACCTGGGCGCGGCGTTCGGCATGAGCGGCGTCGGTGCGGGCAAAACCGTGCAGGTGGAATTCGTTTCCGCCAATCCCACCGGCCCTTTGCACGTCGGCCATGGCCGCGGCGCGGCTTACGGCCAGGTCGTCGCCAAGCTGTTGAAGGCGGTGGGCTTTGAAGTACAGCGTGAGTATTACGTCAACGACGCCGGCCGGCAAATGGACATACTGGCGGCCAGCGTGTGGCTGCGCTATCTGGAAGAGTGCGGCGAGCACATCCATTTTCCGTACAACGGCTACCGTGGCGATTACGTGCGCAGCATCGCCGGCGATTTGCTGCGCCGCTACGGCCAGCGTTACCGCAGGCCGGGCGCGGAAGTCATGGCCGGCTTGCCGGCGGACGAACCGCAGGGCGGCGACAAGGAAATCCATATCGACGCCATCGTCGATCGTGCCAAGCTATTGCTGGGCGAAATCGACTACCAAACCGTATTTCAAGCCGGTCTGGAGAATATCCTCGGCGATATTCGCGAAGATTTGGCCGAATTCGGCGTGCACTACGAGCAGTGGTTTTCAGAACGTTCACTCAGCGACAGCGGCGCGGTGGTCAAAGCGCTGGAAAAGCTGGACGCGCTCGGCTGGCTGTACCGGAAAGACGGCGCCACCTGGTTTGCCTCCACGCGCCTGGGCGATGAAAAAGACCGGGTCGTGGTGCGTGACAACGGCCAGATGACCTATTTCGCTTCTGACATCGCTTACCACCTCAATAAATTGGAGCGTGGTTTCGACCGCATCATCAACATCTGGGGCGCGGATCATCACGGCTACATTCCGCGCGTGAAGGCCTCCATCCAGGCACTGGGCGCCGACGCCTCCCGCCTGGAAGTGCTGCTGGTGCAATTCGCCGTGCTGTACCGGGGCGAAGAAAAAGTGCAGATGAGCACCCGTTCCGGCGAGTTTGTCACCCTGCGCCAGCTGCGCAACGAAGTGGGACGGGATGCCTGCCGGTTTTTTTACGTGATGCGCAAGTCCGACCAGCACATGGATTTTGACCTGCAACTGGCCACCTCGCGCAGCAACGAAAATCCGGTTTATTACGTGCAATATGCCCACGCCAGAGTGTGCAGCGTGTTGCGCCAGTTGGACGAAAAAGGCTGGGAGCGCAACGTGCCGTTCGGCATGGATCACTTGCACCGCCTGGTGGAAAGCCACGAACATACCCTGGTGGCCGGCCTGGTGCGTTACCCTGAAGTCATCGAACGGGCGGCGTTGCAGCACGAGCCGCATTTATTGGTGCATTATTTGCGTGAACTGGCGCAGGAATTCCACGTTTACTACAATGCCCACCAGTTTTTGGTGGAAGACGCACCGTTGCGCGATGCCCGCCTGAATCTGATCACCGCCGTCAAGCAGGTTTTGCATAACGGTCTTCATTTGTTGGATGTGTCTGCCCCGGAAACCATGTAACCCCATGTCCAAGGATTACAAACACTGCATACAACAGGCGCAAAAGCAAAATCAAAAACCCGCCGTGGCCGGTTGGCAGTGGCTGTTGGCGGGTGCACTGGTCGTGGGCTTTGCGGTGTTTTTGCTGTCCTTGCGCGGTAAAACTCCGCAAGCACCCGCGCCACAGCCGGCCGCTGTCGCCGTTCAGCCGCAAAAGCCCGCTGAAACCGCCAAAAAGGCCGCTCCAGCACAGACGCAGGCCGAAACCCAACCGCTGAAAGAACAGGCAGTACCCAAGGAAACACCGTCCGCAGCGGCGGAAAAACCCAAGCCGCCCAAGCCGCGTTTCCAGTTTTATACCGTGTTGCCGGAAAAGGAAGTGATCATTCCCGAAGCGGAAGTCAAAGCGCGCAAGCAGGAAGAAAAACAGGGCAAGGCACCGCCCGCCGGCGATATGTACGTGCTGCAAATCGGTTCGTTCAAAACGTTCGGCGAAGCGGACCGGCTTAAAGCGCAATTGGCCATGCTGGGCGTGGAGGCCAAAATCGAAGTGGCCCAGATCGGCAGCGCCACCTGGAACCGGGTAAAAGTGGGGCCGTTCGTCAGCATCGCCAGCGCCGACAAAATCCGCCATCAATTGCGCCAGAGCAATATCGACAGCGTGGTGCAGAAAACCGCCGGCGCGCCGCTGCAGGCGCTGCCTGCCACCCAGAACGTACCTGCCACGCCGCCGTAGATCAGATTATGGGCGCATCCTACACCACTCACTCAGACTGCCGGAAAACTGCATAGACTGATATCAAGAGGAATCGCCATGGCTACTATCACCTTTGATACGCATAAATTTATCCAGACCTTGCAAGCGGCTGGTTTCGAGCAGAAGCAGGCAGAGGCCGTGGCACATGCTTTCAAGGAGGGAGCCGGTGAGGCGGAATTGGCAACCAAGGCGGATTTACGGGAAATCAGAACAGACATAGAACTGCTGCGGCGTGACTTGACGGGCACCATCACCACCATGGAGGCCCGTGTGATGGGCGAAATCAAACTCAACCGTTGGATGTTGGGTGCCATCATCATTGCCGAAGTAGCGCCGCTGCTCGCCAAGCTATTCCATTAATCAAGCTTACCCACCATGGCGCTGAAGGCGACCATCTACAAAGCTGAACTGCAAATCGCCGACATGGATCGCGGCTATTACCAGACCCACGCTCTCACACTGGCGCTGCACCCATCAGAAACCGAAGAGCGCCTGATGGTGCGGCTGCTGGCTTTTGCCCTGCATGCCCACGAGGATTTGCAATTCACCAAGGGCTTGAGCACCGACGACGAAGCGGATTTATGGCAAAAAAGCCTGACCGGCGACATCGACCTGTGGATAGACGTCGGCCTGCCTGACGACAAGCGCCTGCGCAAAGCCTGCAACCGTTCCCGCCGGGTGGTGCTCTATACCTACGGAGCGCGCGGCCCTGCCACCTGGTGGAGCCAGATCAAGGGCAAGCTGACGCGCTTCGACAATCTCACCGTCGTCAACCTGCCCAAAGAGGCCACCGATGGCTTGACCGCCATGGCCGCACGCACCATGCAATTGCAATGCAGCATCCAGGACGGTCAAGCCTGGATCAGCGATAAGCAACGCAACATCCAGGTGGAACCCGTGTGCTGGATGCCAACTTAGCTGCGTTTCCCTCGGCAGCTACCGCTGCACTTTCAATACCGGCAACTCTTTAATGTGAATATCCTGTTGCCGATGGGGAAAGACGATGCCGGCTGCTTTGAAAGCATCCCACAGCAGCAGCAGCACTTCCGATTTGACGGGCAAACGGCCTTTGTCGCGGATGTTGGTGAAGTACACCACGCGAAAATTGA
>SCQD01000077.1 GCA_004299145.1 Methylococcaceae bacterium
CGGCAGCGACGTCGATGGTTCCGCTCAGCGTATTGGTGGTGGCGGTGGGAGTAAAAGTGCCGCTATACACTTTGCCGGTGCTGTCCGCCGTCAAACTCGCCAGGGTGCCGCCGGTGGCGCTCACGTCGTTGCTGTCGAAACCCAGCGGCGTTTCCGAAAAGGTGAAAGTCAGCGTGGCGGTATCGGCGGCTTTGAAGCGGGCCAGGCTGCTGGTGATGGTCAGCGTCGGCGGGCTGCCGTCGACGCTGACGTCCGCCAGCGTACCCACGCCGTTCAGGGCCAGCGCCATGCTGTTGCCGGCCAGGTCTTTCAGCGTGCCGCCGTTGGCGTCCAGATTGGCCGACGCCAGCGCCAGCCCGTCGCCGTCCTGTTCGGTGACGCCGACGCTATGGCTGAACACCAGCGCACTGGTGCCGGAACCCGAAGCATAGTCGGCGTACACGGTAGTTCCGCCCACGTCCAGGCCGAAGCGCGGCTTGCCCGTTATCACGATGGCTTCGCTGGTGTTGACGGTAAACGTCAAGGTGTCGCCGGCTTTGTAGGTGGCTTTGCTCGGCACGGTGACGGTACTGACGCTGGGCGCCACGCTGTCTATGGTGATGCCGGTGGTGACGGCCACGCCGGCCAGTTCCAGCGCCATGGCATTGCCGGTTTTGTCCTGCAGGGTGGCGCTGTTCAAATCCAGCGCGGCGGCCAGCGCGATGCCGTCGCTGTCCAGCTCCGTCGTGCCCACGGTGTAGCTGAACGCCAAGGCGGTCGTGCCGGAGCCCGAGGCATAGTCGGCGTACACCGTGGTTCCACCCACGTCCAGGCTCAAGCGCGGTGTGCCGCTGACCGTCACCGCTTCGCTGCTGTTGACGGTGAATTTCAGGGTGGAACCCGCTTTGTAAGCCGCGTCAGCCGGCACGCTCACCGACACCACGCTGGGCGCCACGCTGTCTATGGTCACGCCGCCGGTCGCGCCCAGGCCGTTCAGCGCCAGGACCATGCCGTTGCCCAGCGCGTCCTGCAGCGTGCCGCCGTTCAAATCCAGCGGCGAGAACAGGGTGACGCCGTCCGTGTCCAGTTCGCCTGCCGCCACGGTGTGGGTGAACAGCAGCGCCGAACTGCCGGACCCCGACACATAGTCGGCATAAACCAGCGCATCGCCCACTTTGAGGCCGAGGCGCGGCACGCCGCCGACCGTCACGGCTTCGTCGCTGGTCACGGTAAACGTCAGGGCGTCGCCGGCCTTGTAGCGGCCACTGGCCGGCACGCTTACCGACACCACTTGCGGCGCCACGCCGTCGACCGTGATGCCGGCCGTGTCCGCTATGCCGGCCAGCGTCAGTTTCATGGCATTGCCGGCCGCGTCTTGCAGGGTGGCGCCGTTGCTTTGCAGCACGCTGCCCGAGAATTCGATGCCGTCGCTGTCTTTTTCACCCGTAGTGATGGTGTGGGTGAACAGCAGGGCGTTGCTGCCGGAACCCGAGACATAATCCGCATACACCACGTTGCCGCCGATATTGAGCGCCAGACGCGGCGCGCCGGTCACCGCCACCGCTTCGCCGGCATTCAGGGTAAAGCTCAGCGCATCGCCGGCTTTGTAGGCGGCGCCGGCCGGCACCTCGACCGAGACCACCGTGGGCGCTGCGCCGTCCACCAGGATGCCGCTGGTCTCGGCGACGTTTTTCAGCGCAAGGTCCACGCTGTTCTTGAAAGCGTCTTTCGGCCGCGCGCCGTTCAAATCCAGCGCCGTCAAGCCGATGCCGTCGGCGTCCAGCTCGCCGGCGGCGATGGTGTGGGCAAACGTCAGCGTATTGGTGCCGGAACCCGCCCGGTAATTGGCGTACAGCACGGCGTCGCCCACGCTCAGCACCAGGCGTGGCGCACCGCCCGCCGACACAACGTCGCTGGCGTGCAGTTTGAACGTCAGCACGTCACCGCTCCGGTAGGTGCCGTTGTTTGGCACCTCGACCGAAGTGACCGTCAGCGGATCGTCGTTTTGCAGGGTAACCGTCGCGGCGGCGGCGCTGTTGATCAGGCTGGCGCCGACCGGGGCGCTCAACGCCACGCGGAAAGTTTCGGAAGCTTCCAGCGTGGTATCGCCGTTTATCGTCAGTTCAATGGTCTTGCTGGTTTCATCCGGCGCAAAAGACAAGGTGCCGGTTGCCGCCAGGTAATCGCTGCCGGCGGTCGCCGTGCCGTTTACCGTGGCGTAGTTGACCGTTACCGCTTGGCTGGAAGCCGCCGACAGGCTGACCGTGACGGTGACGCCGGCGCTGCCGTCATCGCCTTCATCGACCGTTATGCCCTGAATGGACAGACTGGGACCGGCGCCCAGGTATTGAATCTGATCGCCGAACACCAGGGCTTCTATCGTCGTCAGGTGGTCGGTGCCATCGTCGCCGTCAGTGGTGTTTTTATCCTTGATAATCCAACTGGCGGTGTCGGCCTGATAGGTCAGCGCATAATCGCCGCGTTTGCCGGCATACAGGGCCCTGTCGGCGCCGGCCCCGCCAATCAGCACGTCGTCGCCGCCGTCACCGGACAAGCTGTCGTTGCCGCCGCCGGCGTCGATGCTGTCGTTGCCGGCCTTGCCCGCCAGCAGATTGCCGGCGCCATTGCCGGTGAGGGTGTTGTCCAGGCCGTTGCCGATGGCGCGGACCGCCGTGCCGCCGGCCAGTTGCAAGGTTTCCAGGTTGTCTTTCAGCGTATAGTCGACGCTGCTGATCACCGTATCCACGCCTTTGCCGGCGGCCGGTTCGGTCACTTTATCCTGGGCGCTGCCGACGTAATAAATATCCGCGCCGTCGCCGCCCTGCAAATTGTCGGCGCCGTCGCCGCCGTCCAGCGTGTCGTTGCCCGCGCCGCCGAGCAGCGTATCGGCGCCGGCGCCGCCGAACAAGCGGTTGTTGCCGGGGTTGCCGGTCAGCCGGTTGGCCAGTTCGTTGCCGCCGCCGTTGAGATTGGCAAAGCCCATCAGTTCCAGGTTTTCCACGCCGCCGAACAGCGCGAGCAGGCTGATGGCGCTTTGCACGGTGTCGGTACCGGCCTGGCTGGTTTCCAATACGCTGTCGCCGGCGTGATCGATGCGATAGCGGTCGTTGCCGGTGCCGCCGCCGAGGCTGTCGGCGCCGGCCCCGCCGTCCAGCGTATCCTCGCCGGCATCGCCGCTCAGCGTATCGTTACCCTGGCCGCCGCTGAGCGCATCGTTGCCCAGATTGCCGATGAGCACGTCGTCGCCTTGCAAGCCTGACAGCGTGTCGTTGCCGGCCAGGCCGTCGATACTGTCCTGGTCGCTGCTGCCGGTCAGGCGGTCGTTGCCGCTGGAAGGAGTGAGTACGGTAGGCATGGCGGAGCTCCGGTGGAATGGGCGTGCTGGCAGGATAGCATTTACTTGGCTGTGGTGGGTATCGGCTCCGGGCGGGTAATACTGTTGGCGGAACAAGCTCCGAACGCCGGCGCAATAATTTCCCGAATTGCGTCTGTTCGGGGCCAGGGGTTAGGCGGACTTATGCTGCCACTAAATGCGCCTTGAGCGATTCGAGCAAAGAAATCGGCAGTATCGTCACCCGATTTTTAAAGCCTTTGTCGTCACGGATAATGATTTCCTTGCGCGTAAATTCCACGATAAAGAAACAAAGCCGCTGCTGCACAAAGCGTTTAACCCAGTCCATATAGGACTCTTCCGTGCGAATGCTGTAATGCTTCAGCCGGATTTTATCCCGCACTTGGTCAAGCAGCTTGGGTGGCTTGGCGGGAGGTGTAGTTGGCGGAGAGTTTAGGGTGCCCATAAAAAAGCGATTGCCCGTCTGTCAAGGGTTGTGCTATGTTCGCGCGGGATTATACACCTTGTGAGGTGAAAAACTTTGCGCCTTTTGGGGTGTCTATTTCACGTTAAGCATCTAGGAGCAGTAAATAGTGAAAATGAATTATTTCGTATTCGGAACTAACAACATGAAGCAGTCGATCAGTTTTTATGATTCGCTATTCGAGGGACATGGAATTAATAAAATCTATTCTGAGGGTCGAATGACGATCTGGACTGGCGCCGATTTCATGTTTGGTGTAGCTGAGCCCTACAACGGTGAACCAGCCACCAACGGTAATGGAACTATGTTGGGGCTAAATGTTGGGTCCGCGAGTGAAGTCGAAAGGCTATATAAAAAGGCACTAGCACTCGGGGGTGGAGATGAAGGGGCTCCAAATATTAGATCGGGTAGATATTCAGCATATGTGCGCGATTTAGACAAAAATAAAATATGCTTGTTCGAATGAAAATACTTAACAAAGCGTTGCAGGAAAACAAGGGAAACAAGCGGGAAACAAGGGGTCAGGTCTTGCAATCACGCATTCAGCCTAACATGGCGCTCAACCGGAGCGCGGTTATAATGCGGTTTTATTTTTTTCAGCTTTCCGTGCCGCGCCCGGTTAGCTCCACGTTAGGCAAAACACGGCGCTTTGGTGCAGATATTACGACGATGAAAGAAAAAGTCTATCTCGATTCCACGGTTCCAAGTTATTACTTTGATCAGCGCGAATCACTGAATGCCTTTATTGAGGTCACGAGTTCGAGTAATCAATGGTCGCCTCGGCTTGATCTACGCCGGAAATCGTTACACCACTTGAACTGTTTAACGAGGAAAATGAGTCATGATTCGATCAGAAATATTGAAAGAAAAAGATAGAATTCAAACGAAATTATCGGAAGAAAGCGTATCCATCCATGAATATCTGGAACGCTCCCGTTTTGCAGCCAGAGAAGTCGCAGAATCATACGGATTCTTTCTCCAATACGCTGAAATGCCTAACATGGCGCTCAAGCGGAGCGCGGAGACAAGGCGGTTTTAAATGGAAACGCCATCGCGCCGCGCCCGCTTAGCTTTAACGTTAGGCTGACTGGCTGAAAAGTTGATGTCTTATTTTGACAGAAATTTTTAGTATATATTTTGGAAGAAAGCAAAAAAAGACGGGTAGAGTAGAGAACAGGATTCCGCATCCCGTAGGCTTGGCCTATCTGTTTCCGCCCCTTTCGTCCGGCGGTGTCTCATTAGCCCTGCCATAGTCCGCTTCTCCTGCCCTCCCTCATCAAACCGTGCGTGCAGTTTTCCCGCACACGGCTTTCCGATGTTCTTCACACCAAGGCATGCGCCGTCTTCCAGGCGGCATTCGTGGGAACTGTATGCCTTGCACGAATGCCGCTACCCCCTCGCCTCGCTCCACGGCCTCGAAGATCAGCCCGTCAACGCCGGGCGCCCCTCCGTTGGCCCGAACCCGTGCATAGGCATGACTGAGGATGTCCTGCCGACACACTTTGTCATAGAGCGCATAGAAGCGGTAGGCCGGTTCTTGCTTGGCCTTGGTATAGAGCTTCCTCTGTAGTGTCCTGATCTTTGGTGGGGTTGATAGCATAGGCAATCTCCTGACCCTCTACTCTTTGGTTGCATGAACAAAGCCGCCGCGAAGCGGAATCACTCAGGCTTCTGGAAAGCAGGGCACCTTCCCTCGGCTGGGGTTATGTTGTCCCCAGCCTGCAAACGGTACTATGCACCCCTCCGACTCCCTGACCTGCCGACAGCGATTTCGTTGCCTTATACGCTGCCGTCGGTGGCCTCCCCACCGCAAGCCAGGGCCTCCAGCACTGGACGATCCGGCTTCCTCAACATGCCACCCGTTCGACCCCGGTAGTTCGCTGCGGCTTTGTCCATTGCATGCCCACAGCACGTCGGCCTTCCCCTTCTGACCACAG
>SCQD01000078.1 GCA_004299145.1 Methylococcaceae bacterium
TCGAAGACGAACATCTTGTCTTCAATTTTTTGTGCCAGGTCGGGGTCGAAGCTGCGCACGTTTTCCATCATTTCCGCTTCCAGCGTGCCGCCCATGAAATTGAGGATTTCCGCGGCGGTAGCCACGCCGCCTTGCAGGCTTTTTTTCCCGGAATCGCTGCCGGACATGAGTTTGCTCAGGACGTCATTGAGTTCGCGCAGCGCGACAGGCTGTACGCTGTCCAGCGTGGAAATGCGCAGCAGCACGTCGTTGCGCGTGCGCTCGGTGAGCTTCTTGAGCACTTCGGCGGCCTGGTCCGGATCCAGGTGGACCAGGATGGTCGCGATGATCTGCGGATGTTCGTTGCCGATCATTTCCGCCACGGTGCCGGGATCCATCCATTTCAGGCTTTCGATACCTTTGGTATCGCTGTCGTGCATGATGCGGTCCAGCACGCCTTTGGCCTTGTCATCGCCCAATGCCTTGGTAAGTATGCTGCGGATGTAATTGTTGGAATCCATCCCGATGGTCGTCTTGCTCGACGCGGAAACGATAAAGTCGTTGAATACCTGCGAAATCTGCTCGCGGTTGAGGTTTTTCAACGTCACCATGGCCGAGCTGATTTTCTGCACTTCTTTGGGTTCGAGATGCTTCAGCACTTCGGCGGCCTCGGCTTCGCCGAGCGACATCAGGAAAATCGCGCTTTTTTCGACACCGTCACTCATTGCCGCCCACCCATTCCTTGATTACGCTGGCGACAATCTTGGGCTCCTGCTGGGCGATTTGCCGGGCTGTTTGCAGGCTCTGCTCATAGGACGGGACAGGGGGCGCGTAGGCCGCTTCGGGGGCGGTTTCCAAGGTGGCTCCCCCGGGGGCGGCGGCGCTGCTTTGCATGGTGAGCAGGGTCTGCAAAGCCGGTTTGATGATGCGGAACACCGCGAAGAACATGACTGCGGCGATCACCAGATATTTGAGCAAATCCTTCGCCAGCTCGATATTGCCGGCCTGTTTCCAGAGCGGTAATTCTTCGACGGTTTCCCTGTATTCGGTAAAGGCCGCAACCTGCACATTCAGGTTGTCGCCGCGCTTCGGGTCGAAGCCCATCGCATCCCTGACCAGGTTGTTGATCTGTTCTTTTTCCTCGTCGCTCAAAGACTTGTTGCTGCTCTTGCCCTTGTCGTCGGTCACCTTGCGGCTGCCGTTCACCACCACTGCGACCGACAGGCGCCTGATGGAGCCAACCGGCAGTATGGTGTGGCGTATGGTGCGGTCCACTTCGTAATTCACCGTGGATTCTTTTTGCAGGTTGGACAGGCTGGCATTGTCCGCGGTTGCCGTACCTCCCTGCGCGCCGGCGACGATCGGGGCGGTGGCCGGAACCGGCGGCTGGTTGGTCAGCGCGCCCGGAACGCCGCCCGCGCCCAGGCCGGAGCCGCTCATCGCCTCGTTGCTTTGCTGGCTGCGCACCGCGCTTTCGGCAGGGTTTTGATTGGGCTTGTAGCTCTCGGATGTTTGTTCGGTGCGCGAAAAATCAATGTCGGCGGACACTTGGGCGCGTATATTGTTCGCGCCGAGCATCGGGGTCAGCAGCGCCTCGATGCGCTTGACATAGCCCTGCTCGACCTGTTGCACGTATTTGAGTTGCTCGGCATCCAGCCCGTTGCCGCCCGCGCCGTCACGGCTTGCGCTCAGCAGCGTGCCGTTCTGGTCCACCACCGTCACGTTCTTGGCGGACAGCTCCGGCACGCTGCTCGAAATCAGGTGGACAATCGCGCTGACCTGCGCGGAATCGAGCAGCCGCCCGCCTTGCAGGGAAAGCACCACGGACGCGCTGGGCTTTTGTTGTTCCTTGACGAACACGCTGGGCTTGGGGATGGCCAGGTGGACGCGCGCGGCGGCCACCGCGCCTATGGATTGCACCGAGCGCGCCAGCTCACCTTCCAGCGCGCGCTGGTAATTGACCTGCTCGGCGAACTGGGTGATGCCAAATTTCTGGTTCTCCATCAGTTCGAAACCGACATTCCCGCCCTTGGGCAGCCCCTGTGAAGCCAGTTTCAGGCGGGCTTCATGCACGTGGCCGGAAGGCACCAGCAGCGCCCCGCCGCCTTCGGCAAACTTGTAGGGGATATTCATCTGTTGCAGCGACTCGATGATCGCCCCGCCATCGCGGTCGGACAAGTTGCTGTACAGGACGCGGTAATCGGGCGCCTGCCCCCACATCCATGCGCCGGCGATGAGCGCGAACAGCGCCGCAACGCCAGCCGCCAATCCCATCTTCTGCTGGAGGTTGAGTTGATTGAACCGATTTGCAGCGTTGTTTTCCTGTTCAGCCATGATGATTGGAACGACACCAGAAAGCCACTCGGGCACTGGGCGCATTATCGGCGGCAGGGGTTTTTTTGAAAACATGAATAAGGGGAGAAACACGCATCTTTTCGCCCGATGGCGGATGCGCTGGCTCAGATACTGTGCCATTACCCGGAAAGCGGTCAGAAGGAGGCACAAAATGAATACATCGGCAGTGGACAGTTTGCTGGCGCAAATGCGTACCGCAGCGGCGGCAGCGGGGTTGCGCGAACCGGGCCAGGCAGCGCAAACCGGCAAAGTGGACTTTTCCAGCGTGATGAAATCGTCGCTCGAGGGAGTGGCCCAGGTGCAAGCCAAGTCGGAAGCCATGCAAAAGGCTTTTGTGCTGGGCGACGACCGGGTCAGCCTGAGCGATACCATGATTGCGATGCAGAAAGCCAGCATCGGCTTCCAGACCACCGTCCAGGTGCGCAACAAATTCGTGCAGGCTTACAACGACATCATGAACATGCAGGTGTAACTCTAATTTTGGAGCAGCCCGCGCGGATGCCTCGGTGGGCTGCGCCCGCCCTGCAAAAACCCTGTTTTAATAGGGGGCGGCATGCGCTACCTTTGTTGCGCGCCCCCCGATTAAAAGCACCGTAACAAACACATCTGGCAATAATTTAAAAATGAGCCTAAAGTTTTCCATGCTCTTTCCGATAACTGGACTAACGGCGGTTGATGGGCCTGATACACGAGGCAAACCAAAGTAAACGGCAACCGAGCCGGAATAAAGACCCAGATAAAGGAGAGTTAAAATGCCTGCAATCATCAATACCAACATTGCGTCGCTCAATGCGCAACGCAACCTGAACAGCTCCCAGAATGCGTTGGCCACTTCGCTGCAACGCCTGTCTTCCGGCTTGCGCATCAACAGCGCCAGGGACGACGCGGCCGGGCTGGCGATTTCCGAACGTTTTACCGCCCAGATCCGCGGCCTGAACCAGGCTGCGCGCAATGCCAACGACGGTATTTCGCTGGCGCAGACGGCTGAAGGCGCCCTGGTGGAGACCACCAACGCGCTCCAGCGTATCCGGGAGCTGGCGGTGCAATCGGCCAACGACACGAACTCGTCGAGCGACCGTTCCGCCATACAGGCTGAAGTCGCCCAATTGCAATCTGAAATCAACCGGATCGCAAATACCACCCAGTTCAACGGCAAAAACCTGCTGGACGGGAATTTTGCCGGCCAGAATTTCCACGTCGGCGCAAACTCCAACCAGACCATCGGCGTCAGCATCGCCGATGCCAAGGCGACATCCATCGGCGACAACCGCGTGGCTGAAACAGGCACGATGAACGTGGCGGTAGCGTCGGCGGCAGGCGCCGGCGCGAGGGTTGCAAACACCGTCCTGGGCACGGAAGAGCTCACCATCACCGGTTCCTCCGGCACCGTGACGACCACCACCGTTGCTGCGGCGGATAGCGGATATACGCTTGCCGCGCTGGTCAATGCCAGCACCGGCAGCACGAATGTATCGGCAAAGGCGGTGACCAAGGCAACACTGGGCTCGATGAGTGCTGCCGGAGCCGTTTCGTTCACCCTGTTCGGATCAAACTCGACGGGCGTCTCGATCTCCGCAACCGTGGGCAGCATCACCGACCTGAGCTCGCTCAACGATGCCATCAACAACTACGCCGCGACAACCGGCATCACGGGAACGGTTTCCGGCGGAACGATCACGCTGACCAGCGAGCAGGGCTACGACATTTCCCTTACGGATATGCTTATTGGCGGCGCTTCGGCAACCCTGGCTTTAACCGCCCTGGACGGATTTTCCGGCGCGGCGTCGGGCGCGGCGGCAACGCTGGGCGCAACGACCGTTCTGGACTCTTCCACAGTCGGCGCGACGATGCGTTTCTCGTCTTCCAGCGCATTCACCGTCACTTCGGCCGCCGCGGGAGGTATGTTCAGCGCAACCACGTCCAACGCCAGTTCGCTCTCGGCCGTGTCGAGCATCAACGTCGGAACCCAGGCGGGGGCGAACAGCGCGATCGACATCATCGATGCCGCACTGCAAACGATCAACTCGCAGCGCGCTTCGCTGGGCGCGATCCAGAACCGTTTCAGTTCGGTGGTGTCAAGTTTACAGACAACCGCTGAAAACATGTCTTCATCGCGCAGCCGGATACAGGACACCGACTTTGCGGCGGAAACTGCCCAACTGACCCGCAACCAGATACTGCAACAAGCTGGTACGGCGATGCTGGCACAGGCGAACCAGTTGCCTAACAACGTCCTGACGCTGTTGCGTTAAGCGAGTGAAACAACCCCAGCCGGGTGACCGGTTGGGGTTTTGAGATGGAAGGAGAAGCAAAATGCTTATCCAAAATACCAGCAACATGGCCCAGGCCGCACCACCGGCAAGGTTCACCGGCGATGGTGCGCCCAATGCCGTTGTTGCCGCGCCCCCGAATGTTGAAGCCAAGCCTGCCGCATCGTCCGAGTTGGCGCAGGCCGCAGCAAAACAGGTTGCCGAACAGCAGCCCTCTGCCGCCCAGTTGCAAAACGTGGTGGACAACATCAACAGGGCTTTGAAGCAGTCGAACAAGAATCTGGAATTCAGCGTGGACGCCGATACCAAAAAATCGGTTGTCAAGGTTGTGGATACGGAAACCGGCGACTTGATCCGCCAATTCCCCTCGGAAGAAGCCTTGGCGATTTCCCGCGCGATAGACCAGATGCAGCAAGGTTTGCTGTTGAAGCAGAAGGCCTGAAAGAGAACGGATCATGGCAACCTCGGCGACCAATCTGGATATCAACAGCATCGTCAGCCAGTTGATGACGGTCGAGCGGCAGCCGATCAAAAAGCTCGACATCAAGGAAGCGGGCTACCAGGCCAAGCTTTCCGCATATGGCAGCGTCAAGGGCGCCTTGAGCAATTTCCAGACCGCCGTGCAGGGTTTGAGCAGCGCCAGCAATTTCCAGTCGTTCAAGGCCACCTCTTCGGACTCCACCGTTTTTTCCGCCACCGCCGCAAGCACTGCGGTGGCTGGCACCTATTCCCTGGAAGTGACCAGTCTGGCCAAAGCGCAGAATCTCGTTGCCACCGGGCAGACCAGCAGCACCGCCGCCATCGGAACGGGCGCGGCAACGACCGTCACTTTCGATTTTGGCACCATCAGCGGCGGCACGTTTACCGCCTATAATTCCACGACAGGCACAGGTGGAACTTACAGCGGCTCAACGTTCACCAGCAATGGCAACGGCACCAAAAGCATCACCATAGACAGCAGCAACAATTCGCTGCAGGGCATACGCGACGCCATCAACACGGCGCAGGTGGGCGTGACCGCAGCCATTGTCAACGATGGCAGCGGCACCCCCTACCGCCTCTCGCTGTCGTCAAACAACAACGGCGTGAGCAACAGCCTCAAGATTTCCGTGAGCGGCGACGCCACCGTGGGCAGCCTGCTGGCGCACAACCCCGCCGGCACGCAAAATCTGGCGGAAACCGTGACGGCGCAGAACGCCGTTTTCAAGGTGAACGGCGTGGGGATGAGCAAAACTTCCAACACCGTTTCCGATGTTATCCAGGGCGTCACGCTTACCCTGAAAAAAGAAGCCACACCGGCAACTTTGACGGTCGCGCGCGATACGGCCACGGTCAATAGCTCGATCAGCGGCTTCGTGAAGGCCTATAACGACCTTGCGACGACGCTGAAGAATGTTTCCGCATATGACGCGGCGAGCAAAACCGGGGCGATCCTGCAAGGTGACAGCACCGTTCGTTCCCTGCAAGCGCAATTGCGCAGCATGTTGGGCGCGCCGGTCACCGGCACCCCCGGCGTGCTGACCACGCTCAGCGATGTCGGCGTGTCTTTCCAGAAAGATGGCTCGCTGGCGCTCAACCAGAGCAAGCTCGATAGCGTGATCGCCAGCAATTTCAGCGACATCGCCAGCCTGTTCGCCTCGGTGGGCAAGGCGACGGACAGCCTGGTCAGTTTCAACAGCGCGACCAGCAGCACCAAGGCGGGCAGTTATGCGGTGAACGTCACCCAGCTCGCCACACAAGGGAAAGCGGTCGGCTCGGTAGCGGCCAACACCACCATTACGGCCTCCACCAACGACGCGCTGACTTTATCCGTGGACGGCGTGACGGCTTCCATCGTGCTGTCCGCCGGGACTTATACCGCGCAAACACTGGCCGCCGAGCTGCAATCCAAAATCAACAGCGCGAGCGCGCTATCCACCGCGGGCATTTCGGTGGCCGTCACGGAAAGCGCCGGCGTGCTCACCATCAAATCCGCCAAGTATGGCTCCACTTCCAGCGTCGATATCACCGGCGGCAATGCCGAGGCGGGTCTGCTGGGGACGGCCACGGAGACCGCTGGCGTGAATGTGGCCGGAACCATCGGCGGGGTCAGCGCGACCGGCTCCGGCCAAACCTTGAGCGCGGACAGCGGCGATCCGAAGGGGCTGAACATCACCATCAGCGGTGGCGACCTCAATGCGCGCGGCGCGCTGAATTATTCGAAAGGTTACGCCTCCACGCTGCATGGCTGGGCAACCTCGAATATCGCCGGCAACGGGATTCTGTCCAGCCGCACCGATGGCATCGGCAAATCCATCGCCGATATCGGCAAGCGCCGCACCGAAATGGAAAACCGCCTGGTCGACGTCGAAAAGCGCTACCGCGCACAATTTGTCGCCCTGGATACCATGCTCAGCAGCATGAACCAGACCAGCACTTTTTTAACACAGCAACTCACGCTACTCTCCAATCAATAACTTGGGAGCATTATCATGAACACCACGACTGCCATCAAATCCTACGCAAAAATCGGAATCGAATCCGGCGTGAACGCGGCCGACCCGCACAAGCTGATTTCCATGCTGTACCAGGGCGCGTTGCTGGCGGTTGCCAACGCTAAAAATGGCATCCTGCGCAAGGATATTACCGGCAAGGGCGCCGCGATTTCCAAAGCCATTTCCATCATCGACGAAGGCCTGAATGCCAGCCTGGACAAAAATGTCGGGGGCGAACTGGCCCATAACCTGTCCTCGTTGTACGAGTATATGACGGTGCGTCTGATTACCGCCAACCTGAAAAACGACACCGCCATCCTGGATGAAGTGGCGCGCCTGCTGGCCGATTTGAAGGATGCCTGGGACAGCATACGCCCGCCCGCCGCACAGCCCGTGGCAACGCAGCCCGCAGCGGTGCAACCCAGGCCCGCCGCCAACCCGCAACTGGTTTACGGGAGGGTGTAGGTTCATGGGCGACACACAAGCCATTATGAATTACGAATCGCTGTCCGCCCTCACCGGTCGGATGCGCGATGCGGCGGCGCACGGCGAATGGGATGCACTGGTCGGGCTGGAGCGGCAATGCGGTCGGCACGTCGCGGCCATGAAGCTGGCGGATGCGGCGACCGCGCTCGACGAACCTGCCCGGCAACGCAAAATTCAGTTGATCAAAAAAATCCTGGCGGACGACGCCGATATCCGCAATCGCACCGAAGCATGGATGGCGCAATTGCAGCGCATCATGCAGAGCAACCGCCACGAGCAGCGTTTGCAGCAGACATATGGCGGTGTGTAGGGGTCGGGGGCGGCAGCGTGGCCCGCAAAGATAAGGGAGTTGGAATTTTCTAAAATACCGTATGAAAATTATGCTATGCCAGCCAGAACACCCACCCTCCCCAACCCTCTGATGGAACTACTAGCCATTCGACTTGGCTGCTCGAAAACAGCAGCCAAGTCGCTGGTTACCCCGCACGCTGCGCGTGCAAGGGAGGGCGCTTCAGCTCCTTCCCCAGCAGGGACAAGCGATTGCCCTTCTCGTTTGCTTCCTCTCCCGCTTGCGGGAGAGGATTGAGGGGAGGGCGTTTCCGGGGGAGGGCTGGGATGGGGGGGCGAGGTAAATGCCAGACGCGTGATTAACGGTATTTTAAAAATTCCCCTCTCTCTAAACCCCCGCAAAACCTGATGAGGGAGTTGCCACCCTGAATGCTGCCAGCCAACATAATCAGCGCACTGCAAATCCTCTCACGCTCGGGTAAGCCGTTGATCGAGGCTGCCACCGATACACCCAACCCAGCAACCAAATTTGAACCCGGGCAGCAATTGCAGGCCGCCGTCCAATCAAAAGTAAGCGAGGGCTTATTCAAGGTGCAGGTTGCCGGGCAAACCCTCCAGATGCGTTTGCCGGGCAATATCCAGAGCGGTGATGTCCTGAAACTCGAAGTGATCACGACGCAGCCGCGGATCACTTTCAGCATGGTCGCATCGACCAACCCGCTTTCCACCCCCGAACAGATCGGCGCAACTGCGCGGATACTCTCCAATCTTGCGGAACTGCCGCTCGAAAGACCCATTGTCCAGCAACTCGGCAGCAAGGCGGTCTGGCAGGCCGACGGGCAAGCGCCGGATACCAAACTGCTCGCGGAATCGCTGCGTGAAGTCCTCGGTAAAAGCGGCCTGTTTTACGAATCGCATCAGGCTCAATGGGTTCGCGGGGAGCGCAGCACGGGCCAATTGCTGGAAGAACCGCAAAATTTGTTGACCGGGAGAAATTTGCCGTTATCTCCCGCCGATCGCCAGACCTCCCAGTCAAGCCCGGGACAAGCCGCTCCAGCAGGCGCCGGGCAAGCGGCGCCCGACAAAATTCCCGCAACGCAAACGCAAGCGCAACCGAACACTCCGGCGGCAAAATCAGCCGATGACATTTCACAACCGATAGCCAGAGAATTGTTGCCTCTGGTGCAGCAGCAACTGCACGCCCTGGAGCAACATCATCTGGTGTGGATGGGGCAAGTCTGGCCCGGGCAGGAAATGCAGTGGGAAATCCAGGGGCAGCCGGAGCATCATGCCAGGCAACAGGACGAACGCCAGTGGAGCACCGAAATGGAACTGGCCTTGCCCAAGCTGGGCGGCATCCACGCGCGCCTGGTCTTTGCCGGAAGCGGGCTGCGGCTGACGCTGCATGCGGCGGATCCGGCAACCGTCGACGCATTTGACCGCGCCCTGCCCACACTCAGGAATTCGCTTGCCGATGCCGGTATCACACTGGCCGCCGCCGTGGTCGAAAAATCATGAAACACCCCCCCCTCACAACACAACAAATCGCCGTTGCGCTGGCTTACGGACAGGATCAGGGCGCGCCGAAAGTGGTCGCCAAAGGGCGCGGCCTGATCGCGCAGGCGATCATCGAACGCGCCAGGCAGCACGGCGTTTACGTGCATGAATCCGAAGATCTGGTCGGGCTGCTGATGAAAGTCGAGCTTGACCAGGAAATCCCCCCACAACTCTATCTGGCGGTGGCCGAACTGCTCGCCTGGTTATACCGCCTGGAGCATGGGAACACCCCCGCTGCTCCGCCTTTTGCAAAGCCATAGGCGCCCCATAGTTTTGCTATCATGCGCGATGGCTTAACCGGCGCGGCACCGAGAACATGGAAAAAGATATTCCCCTGAAAATCGAAATATTATCCGGCGGAGACAATGACAGGCACCGCATTGTTTCGGCGAAAGAAATCGAGTTTGTCTTGCACTGCATCGCCGAGAAAAGATCGCGGGTCGCGCTTTATTACGGCAATGAAAATGATTTCATCCTGACCACGGTGCTGGGTGTCGACAACACGGGTTTGTGGCTGGAGAAAAGCCCGAGCGACGCGGACAACCGGCGCATTGCCGGGAGCGGCAAACTGGTTTTTGTCGGCTCCCATTCGCAGGTTAAAATCCAATTCACCGCCAGCCGGGCCAGCGACGCGGAATATCACGGCTACCCCGCTTTTTATTTCCAATTGCCCGAGAGCATCTACCGGCTGCAGCGGCGCGAATACTACCGGCTGATCGCCCCGGTCAGCGAACCGTTGCGCTGTGTCATCGCCACGGGAAAAACGCCCGCGATGCGCCCGCGCGAGATGACTATCATGGATATCAGCGTCGGCGGCATAGGGCTGGCCTGCGCTGAAACAGACATCGAACTCGTTCCCGGCACGTCCTATCCGGATTGCCAGATCAACCTGCCGGGGATGGGTGCGATCAGCGGGACAATAGAAGTAAAAAACCTGGTTCTATTGACATCGCCATCCGGCCACACGCATAAACGCGCCGGCTGCGAATTTAAAAACCTCGACAGCCAGTCCATCGTCCTGATACAGCGCTATGTGACGAATATGCAGCGGAAGGGCAAAATCTAGGGTGGAGCTTAACCCGTGGCAAGGGGCTGAAGGGGGTGGTCCGGGGTGTTCAGCCCGGTTACCTGGCCACGCTCACGCGGTTTTTGCCGGATTTCTTGGCCTGGTACATTGCCATGTCAGCGCGCCCGATAACGTCTTCCTGGGATTCCTGCGGGGCGCGCAACGCCACCCCCGCGCTGAATGTCACCAGGATGCGGTCGTTTTCGTGCATGAAGAATTTCTTGGTGAGTTCGCGTTGCAGGCGTTCGACGGTTGCCGCGGCTTCTTCGATGCCGATATTGGGTAGTACGATAATGAATTCCTCGCCGCCATAGCGTGCCACCAAATCGCTGGGGCGCAAGGCTTCCTTGATGACATTGCTCAGGTGGATGAGAGCCTGGTCGCCGGCATGATGCCCCAGGGTGTCGTTGAGTTGCTTGAAGTCGTCGATGTCGAGCAGCGCGACGCAAATGGGCGTCTGGCCGCGATCCGCGCGTGTCGCTTCGCGCTCGAACGCTTCGTCGAGGCCGCGGCGGTTGAGCGCGCCGGTGAGCTGGTCTTCGCGCACCATTTCGCTGACCTGGGCGAGCTCGTGTTCCAGTTCCCTGATTTTGGTTTCGGATGCCTGGACCTGTTTGCGCGTGGCGATCAGTTCATCGTGCGAGCGCAACGCGCTGGACTGGATGATGCGGGTGTCCTGCATGATGTTGTCCAGCAACTGGCTGAGGTCGGTGAGGTTGTTGGTCTTGCCGATTTTTTTGCTGTAGCTTTCGATTTTCTGGTGGTAGTCGCTGGTGCTTTCGGTGATTTCGCCGAGACGGTCGATAAAGGTGGTCATCAGGCTTTTGAGAGTGGTCTTGGCGTCGGTCAGGCTCTGCTTGAGCATGCCTTGCTTGATGATGGCGTCGCGCAGGCTGCGCTCGGCATCGGCGATGGCGCGCGTATTGATCGGGTTGGCGATGATTTCATGCAGGATGACGATCTGCCCGTGCAGCCATTCCTCGTCTTCGACCATTTCGCCGATGTTCTCCACCAGCAGGCGCAACAGGCGCAACAATCCCTCGTGAACCTTGGCCTTGTCATCCCCGCGCAGTTCGGCTTTTATCCGGAACTGGCGCAGTTGTTTGGCCAGCGCGGTGACTTCCCCGTGTGTTTTGATGCCGCGCGCCTGATGGGCGAGGGCATGCACGTCCTGCGCCAGTTCCGGTTGGGCGCTGAGTACGCTTTCCAGCGCTTGCGCCAGCAACTCGGAAAGTTTGCCGAACATTTCGGTGTCGCCGCCGGGCGCGTGGGCGGAAGCGGCGGCAACATGGGCCGGGGCGGGCGCGATGGCCGGCGCGGAGCCAATTTCGAGGGCGCCGGCCATGTCCGGGGATTTCGACCACGAGCGCACCAATCCATCCAGTTTTTCAAACAAGGTTTCCGGGTTTGCCGCAAACCGCGCCAACACGGTTTCCAGCCCTTCTTTTTTGCGGC
>SCQD01000079.1 GCA_004299145.1 Methylococcaceae bacterium
CACCTCATCAACAGGCCGGATATATGGCAGCAACTGCGTTACTTGACCGACGCGATCAACGAGAAAATGCTTGCAATCGGGAGGAGTCCATATATGCGCTGAGTCGGCGAAGCGCATCATCGACGCAGGTATTTAGTGCTCCGCCCGTTTGAACTGGTGAATCTGCCGCCGTTCTTTTTTGTTGGGGCGGTGATCCGTCTGCGCTCCCAGCAAGCGATCTTCCCGCTTTTGCGCCGCTAACTGTTGACGTTTGTCCAAGCTGTCCCGGCTTTCTTCGTACAGCAGTACGGCCTCTTTGGAGGGACGGCGCTGGCTGTTGAGCGCCGTGACGGTCACATCCCATTCGAACTGGTCCTTGTGTATGGTGAGGTGGGCGCCCACGGCGATTTCCTTGCTGGGCTTGGTGCGCTGGCCGTTGAGGTGTACTTTGCCGCCGCTGACGGCTTCGGCGGCGAGCTGGCGCGTTTTGAAAAAGCGCGCCGCCCACAGCCATTTATCCAGGCGGATTTTTTCCGCTGCGTCCATGGATATCAGGCCGGAGTGATTATGTCGCCGCCGGCGTCTTTCCAGGCGTTGAAACCGCCGGCCAGGCTCAATGGCTGATAACCCAATTTTTGCAACGCTTCCGCCGCCAGGGCGGAACGTCCGCCGCTCTGGCAATAGACCAGGATGGGGCTGTCTTTGTCGTTTTTAAAAATAGGCAGGTTGTCGATTTTGAACTCCAGCACGCCGCGCGGAATGTTGACCGCCTCCGGTAGGCAACCGGCGGTGTATTCTGTAGGTTCGCGCACGTCCAGGACGCGCACTTGAGCCAGTTGCGCCTTGGCGTCGGCGACGGAAATTTCACGAATGTGCTGCTTGGCGGCGGCCACCAAGTCCATTGCAGTTAAAGCCATGCTATCTATCTCCAGTGTGAATGATCGGTTAAGTGGTTTTTCCCCGGCATTTTTTGCACAGGGGCGGGAAAATGACAAACCAAGTGCGGCAAACCCATGTTACCAGTGTTGTGCTGTTGGTGGCGATGCAGAGGGGTTTTGCATTTTGGTATCAATTCTCCCGGCGCGACAGGTTGTGGTCCACAGCACACCTTCCCGCATCGGATCACCCGCCGTGAATTCGGCGAGAATCTGGCGGTCGCAAACAGCCGCTGCATTTTCAGCTCTACCGCCTTCTCGTAACCGTTCAATTTCTGTCCTCTTCTCTGTAGGCCATTTTTTCCATTATCCCTCACCAAGTGCCGGTTCGCAGATGCAAGCCGTGTAGCGCGCTGGGAGTGCCCCTCCCCAATGCTGTTGAATTACGATGGGTACGTGCGAATAATGAGCTAACGAATAAATCATTGCCTATTATCAAGCCACAGGCATCAACAGCTTTTACGAGGGGACTCCACATGAACGCCGTCACTGAACAACCGCCGCAAGCTTTTCCCACCCGCTATTGGCACAGCCTGGACGATGGCCGGGTGGAGTGCGATATGTGTCCGCGCTATTGCAAGCTCCACGAAGGCCAGCGTGGCCTGTGTTTTGTGCGCGGCAACCAGGACGGGAAAATCGTCTTGCTGTCGTATGGCCGTTCCAGCGGTTTTTGCGTGGACCCCATTGAGAAAAAACCGCTCAACCATTTTTTACCGGGCACGCCGATATTTTCGTTCGGCACGGCGGGCTGCAACCTGGCCTGCAAGTTTTGCCAGAATTGGGACATCAGCAAATCGCGGGAAATGGATACGCTCATGGACCAGGCCACGCCCGCAGCCATCGCCGAAGCGGCGCAGGCATTGCAGTGCCGTGCCGTGGCCTATACCTATAACGATCCGGTGATATTTCACGAATACGCCATCGACGTGGCTCAAGCCTGCCGCGCGCACGGTATCAAATCCGTGGCCGTGACCGCCGGTTTCGTCTGCGCCGAACCGCGCGCCGAGTTTTATCGCCATATGGACGCGGCCAACGTGGACCTGAAGGCTTTTACGGAAGATTTTTACCACCGTATCTGCGGCGGCCACCTGCAAGCGGTGCTGGATACCCTGGTTTACATCAAACAGGAAACTTCCGTGTGGCTGGAGCTGACCACGCTGCTGATTCCCGGTGAAAACGACTCCGAGCAGGAACTCGACGCCATGACGCGCTGGGTGGTGGAAAACCTCGGCCCGGACGTTCCCCTGCATTTTTCCGCTTTTCACCCGGACTGGAAAATGCGCGACACGCCGAATACGCCGTTAACGACGCTCAGCAAAGCCCGCCGCATCGCCATGAACAACGGCGTGCGCTATGCCTATGTCGGCAACGTGCACGACAAGCAGGAAAGCAGCACCTATTGCCACCACTGCGGCCAATTGTTGATCGGCCGGGACTGGTACGTTTTATCGGAATGGAACCTGACCGCTCACGGCGCGTGCAATCGTTGCGGCACGCCTTGCGCCGGCGTGTTCGACCCACTGCCGGGTGATTGGGGGGCAAGGCGCTTGCCGGTGAACATGGAAACATTCAATTCGGCAAGATAGCGCTGCAAATGGCGTCGGCGGAACGCCGTCATCGACCACGGCTGCCCGCTCAAGCATCCGTAAAACGCCGCTTGCACCACGTACACGGCGGCTGCGTGATGCCTGCCATCGTCGGCAAGCACCGTCAACACTTCCCGCCGATAGATGGCGTCTTCATACGCATCCAGCAACCGCCAAGCCGCCTCGTCCAGGCCGCCGTAAAGTATCCCCGCCGTGACGGCGCCCGGCCAGGGCCGAATGCCGGGATAAACCTGGCCGCGCAGCGCATAACAGGCATAGCCCTGCAAACGCGCGTTTTGTCCGGGGAAATCTCTGCCGACAACCGCCTGCAATACCTCGGGCAATTGCAAAGTGCCGTACGCAAACAGGCTGCCGCTCACGGCATGTAACGCCGGCGCAGCCAGTAATCCACGCTCACGTAACGGCCGCCGCCCATAAACAGCAGCACCAGCAGCAAAATGAAGTAGGTGGCGGCGAATTCGATGCCGTTGTTCAATACCGCCAAATCACCGTAGCGCGCCAGTTCGGCAAAAATGCCGTTTTGCTGCAAAATTTCTTTGGCTTTTTGCAGCTGTTCCGTTGCCGCCACGGTGCGGTCGGTGGCAAATAGGCCGGCGCCACTGGCAATGGCCAGCCAGCCGTTTTGCCAGTGCACGGTCAAAGCGGCCATCACCATGGTTGCCATCAGGGGCATCGACACCCAGCGCACGGCAAACCCCAGCAGCAAACACAGCCCACCGAGGACTTCGCCGCTGGTGACCAAAAATGCCAGCAAGCCGGGTAACGGCAATCCCAAGCCCCAGTCCGCGTTGCCGAACCACTCCACGGTATTGCCGAAGTTGAGCAGTTTCCTGGTGCCCGCCATCCACAAAACCGGAGCCAGATAAAGGCGTATCGTCAGTGGCGCAAGAAAATCGGCGACGCGAAAACAATCCAGCAGCTTTTGCCCGGCAATCGCCAGGCGCACCAGCCATTGACGGCAGGCTGCGGCGGCCGGGGAGTGAAAGAAGCCAAGTATGGCTCGATAAACCACGAGAAGTTTGTTCATGGCGGTTCCTGGGGTGGTTGATGTTGAATAAAAAACCAGTGCGTATTTAGATTGTCGATCCGTAAAATCCAAGATTATAACGATTTGCCTTCTGTGAGCCTGTTTTTCGTATTCCACTCCACCCGGACAACTTGACAAGCTCCAATGCTAAAATCGCTCAATTATTCGCTTGGAGCGCAGTAATCAGCTCGGAGCCGGAAATCGTGCCGAAGGGACACTTGAGTGTTTTATGACTATATCGACCGCGAATAGCGGTCGTTTTTCCTCCAGGGAAACTGCCCAGATGCCCCCCCCCGACGATCAGCGCAACGCATACCGCTGGCCCGATCTGTTCAAGCTGGCCGGCTTGGCATTGGTCTACGTGTTGCTTGCCGTTGTCGTGCTCAATTATTTTTCCGCCAGCGAAGGCACAACCATCACCGTCCTCTGGTTGCCGGGGGGGCTGGCGCTGGCGACGCTGTTGCTCGGCGGTTTCAAGCTCTGGCCGGGCGTTTTTGTCGGCGGCTGGATGGCCGGTTTCATGCTGGGCCACGGCGTTTGGCCATCCGCCGCCATGGCGCTGGGCAATACCTCCGAATCCCTGCTCTGCGCCTGGCTGCTGGCGCGCAATCGCCAATTTTCCCTGCTGCTGGAACACCCCCGGGATTTTTGGCATCTGGCCTCGACCGGTTGCATCGCCGCCATCGCAAGCACCGCCATAGGGGCGCCTACCTTGTTGCTGGAATACAGCGTGCCGTCGTGGCCGGCGCTGGCGGTAGCGATGCTGCATTGGTGGATGGGGGACGTGCTCGGCATCGTATTGCTGACGCCTTTTTGCCTGGTCTGGCGCCGTCTGCCGCTAGGCTGGCTTGAACGTGAACGCACCATAGAAACTCTGGCCTGTTTCGGTTTGGCGTTTCTGGCGGGCCAGATCATTTTTTTGGATTGGTGGCAGGCCGCTTTCGAGCCCTTTGCCAAAAGCTTTTTCATGTTCGCCTTCGTGACCTGGAGCGCGCTGCGCTTCGGCCGCCACGGCGCTTTGCTGGTCGTCGGCCTGGCTTCGGTGCAGGCGATGCTGGGCACGGCGGCAGGCGCCGGGGTGTTTGGGCATGCCGCTCAACCGGGCGTGCTGGTGAATCTTTGGTTCTACATGCTGGTGCTGTCCATGGTCGGTACTACGCTGGCCGCCACCATTGAACAGCACCGGCGCATAGAAAACGAGCTGCGCGAGAACGAAGCGCATCTGCGCATCAGCCAGAGCTATGGCGGCATCGGCACTTGGGAAAACGACCTGGTAAACAACCGGCAATATTGGTCGGAATCGGTCACGGCCATACTGGGCTTTCCCGTCGAAGGGCATGATCTGACCTGGGAAAGCTTTATGGACGCCGTGTTGCCGCAGGATAGGCAGCTTGTGCTGGATGCGCACAAAGCGCATGTTGAGCAAGGCAAGAAATACGACGTGGTTTACCGTATCGTCGATCGTGCCGGCGAAACGCGCTGGATGCGCTCGGTCGGCCACGCCGAACGGGATGCTTCCGGCAGGCCGGTGCGCATGCGCGGCATCGTCCAGGACGTTACCGAACGCAAGCGCGTCGAGCGTGAACAGCAATTGGCGGCTACCGTGTACCAAGCCATCGGCGAGGCCATCGTGGTGGCCGACGCCGACAGCCGCATCATCGCCGTCAACCCTGCGTTTACCGAACTGACCGGTTATGCGGAGCAGGAAGCGGTCGGGCAACTCACTTCGCTGCTGAAGTCCGGCCGCCACGGCGTGGCATTTTACCGGGACATGTGGGATGCCTTGGAGCGTACCGGCCGCTGGCAGGGCGAAATCTGGAATCGCCGCAAAAACGGCGAGATATATCCGGAATGGCTGTCGATCAGCTGCATATACAGCGAAGACGGTGCCGTATTGCGGCGCGTTGCCATGTTCTCGGACATCACCGAGAAAAAACTGGCCGAGCAGACCATTTGGCACCAGGCCAATTTCGACTCTCTGACCTGGCTGCCCAATCGCCACCAGTTCTACATTCGCCTGGAACAGGAAACCAAAAAATCCCAGCGCAGCGGCTTGCCGCTGGCCCTGTTGTTCCTAGACCTCGACCGCTTCAAGGAAATCAACGATTCCATGGGACACGTGGTGGGTGATGTGTTGCTCAAAGAAGCGGGGCGGCGTTTGTGCGAATGCGTGTGCGAAATCGATATGGTGGCGCGCTTGGGCGGTGATGAATTTACCCTGATTCTGACCGAGTTGGATGCCGGCTGCGCCATTGCAGCCGCCGAGCGCATCGCCAACAATCTGCTGCGCAGGCTGGCCGAACCGTTCGCTTTGGGCGACGACGTCGTCTATGTTTCCGCCAGCATCGGCATCACGCTGTATCCTCACGACGCCGACAGCGTCGACGCGCTCATCAAGAACGCGGATCAAGCCATGTATGCCGCCAAGCAGCAAGGGCGCAACCGTTATTGCTACTTCACCGCCTCCATGCGCGAAGCGGCGGAGGCTCGCCTGCGGCTGATCAACGATATGCGCGGCGCTTTGGCCGACAACCAATTCCGGGTGTACTACCAGCCGATCGTGGATTTCGCCACCGGCGCCATCCAGAAAGCCGAAGCGCTGATCCGCTGGCAACACCCCACGCGGGGGTTGGTCAATCCGATGGAGTTCATCTCCATCGCCGAAGAAACCGGCATGATCATCGGCATCGGCGAGTGGGTGTTTCAGCAGTCCGTGCGCCAGATCGCCCAGTGGTATGCCATGCACGAGGGGGAATTCCAAATCAGCATCAACATATCTCCCGTGCAATTCCACAACGGCGTGGCGCATACCGCGCTGCTCAATTGTTTCCGCGCGGCCGGCCTGCCCTGGCATAGCGTGGTGGTGGAAATTACCGAAGGCTTGCTGTTGGATGCGGATACCGTCGTCATCGATCAACTGCGCGCTTTGCGCGCCGCAGGGGTACAAGTGGCCATCGACGATTTCGGCACCGGCTATTCCTCGCTGGCTTACCTGAAAAAGTTCGACATCGACTTCCTTAAAATCGACCGCTCATTCATTCGCAATCTGGCGCCCGATTCCGAAGACCTGGCCTTGTGCGAGGCCATCATCATCATGGCGCACAAGCTGGGCATCAAAGTGATAGCGGAAGGCGTGGAAACGGGAGAGCAAAGCCAATTGCTGAGCGCCGCCGGTTGCGACTACGGTCAGGGGTATTATTTCGCCAGGCCGATGCCGGCGGAAGAATTCAATCATGCGACCGAAACCATGGGTTGAGTGGGGGAGGGCGGTTATTCCACCGTCACCGACTTGGCCAGATTGCGCGGCTGGTCCACGTCGGTGCCCTTGATCACCGCCATGTGATAGGCCAG
>SCQD01000080.1 GCA_004299145.1 Methylococcaceae bacterium
TGACGGTGAACCTGGCGTGAAAACCCTTTGGCTGGGACTTCAGCGTGTTATGGATTTCGCCATGGGGCTCCAGTTCGCGCGGGAGATTCAGGAGGAGGCGAGTTGTGTGTAATGGTATGCCCTTGCCCCTGGGGGCGGTGGGAAGTGACGATGAGTACGGTAGGCTCAATGTTGCTTAACCCAATGGCGAATATGTTTTCGCTGGACAGAGGATGGGCCTGAAAATGTCGAGATTGTGGATTATCACTGACGAGAATCAGCCATGTTCAAGAACGGTATGCGCCCGGTTCATCCTGGCGAGTGTTTGCGGGAAGACTATTTGCTGCCTCTGCAAATGAGCGTTGCTGCCCTGGCTAAAGCGCTGGGGCTGCCGTTGACGCGCGTCGAAGACATAGTCGGCGAGCGGTGTGGTTTAACGAATGACACGGTGACGCGATTGGCGCGCTATTTCGATACCACGCCCCAGTTTTGGATGGCGCTGCAAGCCGAATATGATTTGCGCGTTGCGGAGATCGAAGACGAGGTCCGCTGGATGAATAGGTGCAAATCATCACGACTCCCGTTGAAACTATTGTATTGAGGTCCGTTGGCATGTCGAGATTACATTCATGAACTGGCAAGAGGTCTGTCTTTCTCCCAGTTTACGCAATTTGCCCTTCAAGATTGAACTGAATGAATGGGGAAAAATCGTTATGAGTCCGGCATCGAATCGGCATGGTATCCTGCAAGCCGCAATAGTTCGAGCCTTGACCCGCGCGCGGGAGGAGGGTGTCGTCATCTCCGAGTGTTCCATCTTGACGGCCAGAAGCGTAAAAGTCGCGGACGTGGCTTGGGCATCGGCTGAGTTTATGGAGAGTCAAGGAGAAGCCTCTCCTTACCTCAAGGCACCGGAACTCTGCATAGAGATTCTTTCGCCATCCAATACGGCCAATGAAATGGAAGAAAAACGCGAGCTTTACTTTGCCAAAGGCGCTTTGGAAGTCTGGTTGTGTGACGAACAGGGCACGCTGGCTTTTTATGGCTGCGACGGTCGATTGGATGGTTCCCGGCTTTTCCCTGGTGTAACCCGCATCGTAACGAAATACTTGCATTGAACGAAATTTCCCAGCCGTGGAGTCCCCCATGATCATTAACGGCGTCCAGATCGACGCAACCTTCGCCGAAGCTTTTCCCATGAAAGCCACGCGGGTCATCATCACCGCGCAAAACCACAAGTGGGCGCATATTTCGGCGCAAGCCATGACCGGCTTCGCCACTTCCGTCATCGCCTGCGGCTGCGAGGCCGGCATCGAGCGGGAGCTGGCCCCCTCGGAAACCCCGGACGGGCGTCCCGGCGTGTCCGCCATGATTTTTGCCATGGGCGGCAAAGGCTTGGCCAAACAGTTGGAAACCCGCGCCGGCCAGTGCGTATTGACTTCGCCGACCGCAGCCTTGTTCGCCGGCATCGACGCGCCGGACCAGATTCCACTGGGCAAAAACCTGCGCTTTTTCGGCGACGGCTTCCAGATTGCCAAGCGCATCGGCGGCAAGCGCTACTGGCGCGTGCCGGTCATGGATGGCGAGTTCCTCACCGAAGCGACCACCGGCATGGTGCCGGCCGTGGGCGGCGGCAATTTCCTGATTTTGGCGAAATCCCAGCCGCAAGCGCTGGCGGCCTGTGAAGTCGCCATCGAAGCGATGCGCAAAGTGCCCAACGTCATCATGCCCTTCCCCGGCGGCGTGGTGCGCTCCGGCTCCAAAGTCGGTTCCAAGTACAAAGCGCTCAATGCTTCCACCAACGACGCTTTTTGCCCGACCCTCAAAGGCCAGACCAGGAGCGATTTGTCGCCGGAGGTCGAATCGGTGATGGAAATCGTCATCGACGGTTTGACCAAGACGGATATCGACCAGGCCATGCGCGTCGGCATCGAAGCCGCGTGCAGCCTGGGCGCGGCCAACGGCATTTGCCGCATCAGCGCCGGCAACTATGGCGGCAAGCTGGGACCGTTTTTGTTTCATTTGCAGGAAATCATGGCTTAATTTTCCTTGACGGAAAATTAAAGGGCGCGCCATACGCGCGGCAATGCCTTCTAGACCGAGAGAATGACGATGGCAGCACTCACTTTCACCCTCAAAATCGCACCGCAACAGCGCGTCGACGTATCCCCATTGACGCCGGACAACCTGGCCGGCAAATCCGCCACCGACATCGCCGCCCTGCCCTTGCAGTGCGGCAACCGTGCTTTACGGACCGACGAAGTTTTCACTATCGCCGGTGATGACGCCGCCGACATCCGCTTGCTCAAGTCCAGTGCCAAGCTGGACTTGATCGGCAAGGGCATGACTTCCGGCAGCATCACGGTGGACGGCGATGCCGGCGCTTATCTGGGCATGCAGATGAAAGGCGGCAGCATCGAGGTGTCCGGCAGCGTCGGCGCTTATGCCGCTTGCGAGATGAAAAACGGCGTCATTCTGCTGCGCGGTCATGCCGGCGATTTTCTCGGCGCGGCTTTGCCGGGCAACAAAAAAGGCATGGCCGGCGGCGTCGTGGTGGTCAAAGGCAATGCCGGGGATCGCGTGGGCGATCACATGCGGCGCGGCGCCATTCTCATCGAAGGCAACGCCGGCGGCTATTTGGGGTCGCGCATGACCGCCGGCACCATCGCCGTGGCGGGAACGGTGGGGGAGCACCTGGGCTATGCGATGAATCGCGGCACGCTGTTGTTGTTGCAAGCACCGCCGCTGTTGCCGCCCACTTTCAACGATTGCGGCAGCCACACGCTGGGCTTTTTGCCGTTGCTGCTGAAAAGCTTCAAAGGGGTGGATAGCTGCTTCGGTGGTTTGGCCGATAGTCTCAAGCGGGTGCGCCGCTACGCCGGCGATATGGCCGCCATGGGTAAAGGCGAAGTGTTGGTGGTTATATGATGGATCAGGCATTTTGAGATCCAGCATGGCTGATTCCTACCACATTTTAAGCTCGGCAACCCCGTTCGGTACCTCCATCAACGAGCGCGCCGATATGTTGGATAAAACCCGTTGGGCCAACGTATACAGCTTTCGCGAGTTGCAAGTGCTCGCTTCCTATTTAAGCGCTTACAAAGTTCCCAAAGAAACCATTATTCTTCAGGAAGGTGCGCGCGAGCTCTATCTGTGTCTGCTCATCAGAGGCAGAGTCGCCATTTATAAAAAAGATTCCGCGCAGAAGGACAAACTCATCGCCAACGTGAACGCCGGGATGACGCTGGGGGAAATGGCCTTGATCGACGGCCAGCCCCGTTCCGCCACCGCCGTGGCCACCGAAGATGCGTTGTTGTTGATCATGACCAAGGAAGAGTTCGTTCGCCTGTCGGAAGACGCGCCGCGCCTGGCCATCAAACTTTACGCTTATATTTCCAGCCTGCTCAGCCAGCGCTTGCGCCACGTCAGCGCCAAACTGGCCGAATACCTGCACGAAGAAGGGTATTTGATCTGAGGCCGGAGCTAACCACTTGGCTTGAACGCCATCTCTATTGGGTCATCGCGCTATTGGCCTTGTGGGTGGCCGGTGCCGGAACCAGCCAGATTCCCCTCAACGGCCACGAAGTGTACGTGGCGGAAACCGCGCGGGAAATGCAGGTTCGCGGCGATTGGCTGATCCCCTATTTCAACGGCGAACTCCGCCTCAATAAACCCCCGCTTAATTACTGGTCGACCGGTGCCGTTGCCTGGCTGGCCGGCCAGCAGGCGGTGCAGGATTGGCACGCCCGCGCCGTATCCGCCCTGGCGGCAACCGGCTTGGCGCTGTTGACGCTGGCCTTGGGGCGCTTGCTCTATCCCGATCGCCGGGTCGGTGTGCTGGGCAGCCTGCTGCTGATATCCAGCCTGGGTTTTTTTACCTTCAGCCACGACGCCCGCCCGGACATGCTCTACGCCTTGTTTTGCACCGCCGGTTATACCGCGTTGGCGGCGGCTTGGCGTCAGCGGCAAGCCGGCACAACCAACACGCGCTTTCCCTGTTATGCCATGTGGCTGGCCTTTGCTTTGGCGACGCTGGCCAAAGGCCCCCACTTGCCGGCCATTCTGCTGGCGGCCAGCGCTGGTTTTTTTCACTGGAACCAGCGTTTGCCATGGCGCACCGTCCGCGCCATGCTGCGGCCGGTCGGCGGTTTGATGCTGATGGTGCTCATCGCCGGCCCCTGGTGGTGGTGGTTGCGTAGGCACGTCGGCACCGACAACCTGTCTCACAGCCAATTGGGCGGCGCGCTGCTGACGCTGGACTGGCGCCAGGTATTGAATCCTTACCATTTTTTGCGCGTGTTGCAGTTATCGGCGCCTTGGTCCTTGCTGTTGCCGGTGGTGCTGGCGCTGAATTGGCGGCGGCTGAGCCGGGAAGCCCTGTGGTTGCTGATCATGCTGGGCGTCACCGCGTTCATTTTGGGTTTTGGTTCGCAGCGGCGCTGGTTTTACATGCTGCCGCTGCTACCCGCGCTGTGTTTGCTGACGGCCGAGGGCTTGCTGCAAAGCTGGTCAGCCTCCGAGGCGGCGCGCCGCTGGCTGAGACACGCCAATGTTGTGCTGTGGCTGCTGTTGACCGTGGGTTGCGGCTATTTGTTTTTCCGCCCCGGCTGCTGCGATGCCGCCCATCTGCCGTGGTTGATCATCGCCGTCGGCGTGGTCTGCGCCTGGTTGCTGGTGCTGCTGGCCCAGTATCGCACAGCGGTTGCCCCGGATCGGGGCATCGTATACCTGGGTTCGCCGTTGGCGCTGGCGCTGGTGCTGATCATACTGAGCGATTCACCGGCGCTGTGGAGTCCGGATCGTTTTTATGTGCCGCGGGTGATCGAGAGCGCCGCCCCCCATATCGACGCCGACACGCCTGCGGTGGCCTTGGACGAAAATCCCATGGCGTATATTTTCTACCTGCGGCGCACCGTGCAGCGCGTCGAGGGCTGGAACAAACTGGACGACTATTTGCGGCAAGCGGATAGGCCCGTCTTGGCGATCATCGACAGTACGCGCCTCTCCGAACTGCCGGCCGCCTGGATGACCAAAGTGCTGGCCAAAATGCCCGACGATGCGGCGGAGCCTAAAACCTTGCTGCTGATACAGAACATAAGCAGAACGCGATAGCGGTTCCGCCACCGGACGGGCTCGATTTGGGAGCCGGCCGGGGTTGTACGAACTGGGTCGTGAACAAGCGGGCCTGCCGACTGTCCGTGAGTTTATGGCATGGATGCATGCGTAACGAACTTAGCCTGGCCGCCGCGGCGGCGACCCTGGGCTTGGCGCGACGCACCATCGCCCACTACCGTATTGGATCGGTCGCTCAAGGAGGCGCTGGCGGTTTTTAAAGTCTTATTCCAACCGGATAAAACCGGAAACCAAGGCGGCCTATAATCTGGAGCCGAAGATGAGCACCGAGCCTTTCTTGCTATCCGCTTGCCATGTCAGAATGCCGCGCCTCCTATACGGCACCGCCTGGAAAAAGGAGCGGACGGCGGCCTTGGTGGAGACGGCCATACGTAGCGGTTTTCGCGGCGTCGATACCGCGTGCCAGCCGAAGCATTACGACGAATCCGGCGTCGGCGCGGGCATTGCCGCTTGTATCGACGCCGGCATCGTTACCCGCGACGCGCTGTACCTGCAAACCAAATTCACGCCGCTCGGCGGCCACGATCCCAAGCAAATTCCCTACGACCCCGCCGCCAGCCTGTCCGAACAGGTCGCGCAATCCTTCCAATGCTCGCTGCAAAACTTGAAGTCCGACTATCTCGACGGCCTGGTGCTGCATTCGCCGCTGGCTACGAAAACACAACTGATGGAAGTCTGGCGGGCGATGGAACAGCCGTTTTCCCGTGGCGAGTGCAAACAGCTGGGCATCAGCAATTGCTACGACCTGGATACGCTGCGTTATTTATACGAAACGGCAAGCGTCAAGCCCGCCATACTGCAAAACCGTTTTTACGCCGAGACCGATTACGATAAGGCACTGCGAGATTTCTGTCGGCAGCACCACATCGTTTACCAGAGTTTTTGGACATTAACGGCCAATCCCGGTCTTTTAACGCATCCCACGGTCGCCGCCTTGGCCGAAAAATACCGGCGCAGCCCCGCTCAAGTTTTTTTCCGCTATCTGACGCAAATCGGCATCGTTCCGCTGACCGGCACCACGTCCGAGCGGCATATGCGCGAAGACTTGGCGATTTTCGAGTTTGAACTGGCGGAAGCCGAATGTACGGAGATTGGGGAACTGCTGTAAAGCATTCCAGCGAGGCGTTCGGGTACAGCAACGCGTTGTCGACTTTCCGCCGGCCGCTCAGCCCTTCAGTGCCGCTCGGTTAAAGCCGGCTTTCAGGTGCCAACGATTCCAGCCGATAGGAAGGCTTCGATTTCCTGGGCTACCGGGTGGTCAGTGATAACTTTTCCCACCGCAACGCTATTGAAGATAGCTAGCAGCTTATCCTCGGCGATCCGGGACAAAATCGACAACGGCAAACGCCGGCGCAGTAGATCCGCCGGATATACCACCATTTCCTCGCGGGCGCAGTACAGCAAATCGGCATAAAGCAACGGCAATTCGGCATCGATCCGCTGGGCCAGTCCGGCGTCGCTGCCGATCAAATGAAAAATGTCCGCCACCCGCCTGCCGTGCCGCCGTATCAGCCACCGGGTACAATCCCGCGCCAAGCCCAGGGATTCGGCCTGAGCATGCACGGCCCGCCGCCACGCCTCGAAATCGCCCGGCGGCGCCCAGGGCAAAGGCTGGTCTTTGCTTCGGCAAGGCACAGCCACGCCCAGCGCGGCGCACACGCTATCGACGATGACCGCAGCGTCTTCCCGCGCCGAAGTGATTTTGCCGCCGATGGAATAATAGGCGCCGTCGGCTGCCGTTTTCAGCTGCCAGTCGCGGCTGACGGCCGACAGCGATGCCTGGCCGCTGTGTTTCAGCACGCGCAAACCGGCGTAACTGCCGATAATATCCGCCTCGGTAAAAGGCTTTGCCAAATACGCATTGACGGCGGTCAGTAAATAAGCGGCTTCCTGCTCCTCGACAACCAGGTTATCGATACTACCCCGGTAATCGGTATCGGTAGTACCCAATAAGGTACGCCCATACCAGGGTATCAGAAAAAATACCCGCCCATCGGCACGGGCGGTCAACAACAAAGCTTCACCGAGCCCAATATCCGGCAAAACCAGGTGTATCCCTTTGGATAAGCGGCACCATGCACGGCTGACGGCATCGGCGCCATGCCACGGCCCAACGGCATAAACCACTTGCCGCGCATGCACTTCACAAGCATCGCCGCTCACCCGATCCTGAGCCAGGGCGCCGCAAATCCGCCCATGCACGGCCAGCTTATCGGTCGCACGGCAATAGTTCGCGCAAACCGCGCCGGCTTGCGTGGCGCCGTCGATTAATTCCAAAACCAGGCGGGCGTCATCGGTTTGCGCATCGCTATAAGTAAAACCGCCCTTCAAGCGGGTGGTATTCAACGCAGCAAAGCGCTGGGCAAATGCCGTACCATCAAAATACCGGTGCAGGGTATCGCTTGCCGGCTCGCCCGCCAAATAATCATAACCGGATAAGCCGGCTTTTAACCGCCAATAGCCCGGCGTGCTGTCCGCATAAACGGGAATGCCGAAGCGTAGCGGCCAGACACGATGCGGCGCGATGCGCAACAGCAGGCTACGTTCGGCCAGCGCTTTTTTGACCAGCTTGATATCCAAAGACGCCAGATAGCGCAGGCCGCCGTGTATCAGCTTGCTGGAAGCGGAAGAGGTCGCGCTCGCCCAGTCGCCCTGCTCCAGCAAGGCCACGTCCAGCCCGCGCAGCGCGGCGTCATAGGCGGTCCAGGCGCCGTAAATGCCGCCGCCGCACACCAGCAAATCGAAGCGCCGGCCTCGCAGCGCGGCAAAATCGCGTTTCATGCGTCCCTCAATCGCAAAGCCAGTTGCGGTACGTCGCTGATCAGTATGTCTACCCGCAATGACAATGCCTTGTTTATAGCTTCAATCGAATTACAGGTGTAAACCGCGATGCGCTTGCCGTGGTTTCTTGCCACATCGACCAGCGCCTGATCCAGGATTTCGACCGGCAGGCATAAGCCGTATAAAAAGTCATGGCGGCGCAAAATATTGCGTATATCCGCCAGGGTCTGGTCATTTTCCAGGTTATAAACCAGCGGTACATTGGCTTGCAATTGATCGGCATAAACCAGGCTGGCAAAGTCGAACGACGAAACCATTACCCTGTCATCGCTGACCGATCCCAGCAACGACAAAGTCTGCTGTAGCTTAATACGGTGGCGCTGCACCGGTTCCCAATCGCGGTTTTTGATTTCGATCAGTAAACGGCAGCGATCCCGGTAACGGCCAATAAAATCCCGCAAGCACACAATACTTTCCGCAACAATACCGGGGCCAAAATGCGCGGCGACATTCATGGCTTGCAGCTGGCTTAAATCGTAATCGTCGATATATCTGCCGGGCAAGCCGAGCTTATCGAGAAAACGGTCGTGCCAAAGCACGGCGACCTCGTCGCGCGTCAGCTGCACGTCGGTCTCGATGCCGTCGATGGCATAGGCACAGGCTTTATCGAAAGCGGCCAGCGTATTTTCCGCCGCTTCGCGATTGGCGCCCCGGTGCGCAAATATCGATACTCGATTTTTGTTCATCGTCGGCTAACCCCCATAAAATATAAAACCATAGTGTAGACCGGCGCCAGCCGGACGCAGGCCGATTCAGGCGTTTTTACCGGGCATTGGACGCAATGCAGGCGATGGGCTATGCTTCAGGACACGCTATCCACCGGTTGAAACCATGCCCGATATGAACAGCAATTACAGCGACGATCGTTGGGGAAATATCGACGCCGATATTTATGACTGGTCGATCAAAGTATTCAGAGCCTTGCGTAAAATGCTGAGCGTCAATGTGCAAATGGATGCGGCCAGCCAAATAAACCAAGGCGATATATTTTTATTCAACCATTTTTCCCGGTTTGAAACGTTTATCCCGCAATACATGATTTACGAGCAAACCGGCGATTATTGCTGCTCCATCGCTTCCAGCGAATTTTTTGTCGGCGATACCCTGCTGGCAAACTATTTAAAAAACGTCGGCGCCGTGCCACACGATCATCCCCGTCTATTCTCCCTACTTGCCGGACAAATCATCCGGGGACGCAAGGTCATTATTTTTCCGGAAGGCGGCATGGTGAAAGACCGGCGCGTATTGGATAAGCGCGGACACTATAGCATTTATTCACGCATCACCGGTGAAAGGCGCAAACAACATACCGGGCCGGCGGTATTGGCGCAAGGATTGGAAACCTTCAAAGCCTGTGTGCGCAACGCTTATAAAAACAAAAACACCGCACTGTTGATGCATTGGAAAAACGAATTTGAAGTGGATAATCTCGAGCAATTATTGATGCAGGCGCTTAAACCGACGCTGATCGTTCCTGCCAATATCACTTTTTACCCCATCAGGTCCACGGAAAATATCCTGCACAAAGGCGTGGAAATGCTGTCTAAAGGTTTGAGCCTGCGCCAGACCGAAGAATTGCTGATAGAAGGCAATATTATTTTCAAAGATACCGACATGCATATCCGCATGGGCAAGCCCGTTGCGCCCTATCACGTCTGGCACTGGTGGAACCGGTCGTTGCTGGAGCGCTGCACTGTGGGGTTCTGTTCGCTGGACGATGCCTTCGATTTTCACGCCGACGCCAAAACGTGGAAGCAAAAACTCTTCCGCTACTATTTCAAAAAAAATGCCGCCATCGCGCGCAATTTATACATGGAAGAAATGTATGCCAACGTCACCATCAACCTGTGTCACCTGGCATCGACGCTCATCATGCACAGCCTGGAACAGAACCAGGAAAAAATCGAAAAACAGCAGTTTCATACCACGCTGTATATCGCCATAAAACTTTTGCAAAAAAACACCGCCATTCACCTGCACCCCGGCCTGATCAATCCCGACGACTACCGCAAGTTATTGCATGGGCATAACGAGCGTTTCGATCAGTTTATCCACGCCGCGGAGCACTGCGGCCTGATCGTCGCCGATAAAAACCAATACTTTTTCACGCCCAAATTGCGCGAAGAATACGATTTCGACGCCATACGCATGGAAAACCCGATTGCCGTATACAACAACGAAACCAAGCCCATCAAGGCGGTATTGGATGCAGTAACGACAGCTGCGGACATGGCCGCAAACGCCGAGCCGGCGGCATTTGCGGACTGGTACTTCGACGATGAAACGCTGTCGCTGGCTTATGACCGCGCTCTCTATCTCGACGCCGTACACGATGAGCTCAACAAACGGGAAACCGCTCACTTGGACCCGCAGCCGTTTTTTCTGGCGCCGCAAAATCCCAATGGCACAGGCATACTGCTGGTGCACGGCTTGCTGGCCTCCCCCGCCGAATTGCGCGCCTACGGTGAACACCTGG
>SCQD01000081.1 GCA_004299145.1 Methylococcaceae bacterium
GAGGCTGAGTGTAGGATTTTCACGACGACATCGTGATAATTCATATATAAATCAAAGACTTATTATACAACGCCGCTATGTTTTTGGGTAGTGGCGAAATCTGACAAAGTAGAATTAAGAGAGAGTTTAGTCATGGAAACCACGGTATTGTCCAACACAGGTCATATTGTTATACCCAAATCGGTGCGTGAGTTGCATCATTGGTCAACCGGAACAGAATTTGCCGTGGTAGACACGCCGCAAGGCGTGTTGCTTAAGCCGAAAAAAACCTTTCCTGAAACCACGTTGGAAGGCGGCTTGGGTTGTGTGGAATACAAAGGTCCACCGCTTGCGGCGGAAACCATTGAAAACTTATTGGAAGAAGATATTCGCCGTGCCTGGAGTGAAAAATGATTGCCGTCGACACCAACGTGCTGGTGCGCTATGTGATCAATGATGATCCTGCACAAGCTCGACTGGCTATGCGCGTGCTTGCTTTTGATGCGAAATTTGCCAAAAGGGGAAAGTCTATCGGGCTTAATGTTGAAATTATCGTCGATTAAGCCGGGCAGGATGCCTATAACACCAACGTCATCCACTTGATTCTTTCTGCTCCTCCATGCACATCCTCGAATACACCGACCTGAACACCGCCAAGTTCAAGGCCCAGTACAAGAAAGTCGCCGACGCCATCGCGCGCGACGATTTCCGGGCGGCGGACGTGAAAAAGCTGGTCAACGTCACGCACGGCAAGTTTTATCGGGCCAAGCTGGATCAGGCCAATCGCCTGCTGTTTTCCATCGTCCACCACGGCGGTACGGCATACGCGCTGATGCTGGAAGTGATCGAAAACCACGCTTACGACAAATCGCGCTTTCTGCGCGGGGCCACGCTGGACGAGGCCAAACTGCCGCCGGTCGAAGCCCACGACGCGGCCAAAGACGCGGAACCGGTGCGCTACATTCACCCCGAGCGGCGCGAAATTCATCTGCTGGACAAGGTCATCTCTTTCGACGACGCCCAGGAAACCGTGTACCGGCAACTGCCGCCGCTGATCGTGGTCGGTTCGGCCGGCAGCGGCAAGACCGCACTGACGCTGGAAAAGCTCAAGCACACCGAGGGCAACGTGTTGTACGTTACCCACTCGGCCTATCTGGCGCAGAGTGCCCGCGATCTGTATTACGCCCACGGTTATGAGAAAGAAGGCCAGGACGCCACTTTTTTTTCCTATCGCGAGTTTCTGGAAAGCATCCGCGTGCCGCAAGGCCGTGAAGCGCTGTGGCGCGACTTCGCCGCCTGGTTTGGGCGCATGGCGCAGCAGTTCAAGGGCATCCACGCGCATCAGGCGTTCGAAGAAATCCGCGGCGTCATCGCCGCCGACGCGGATGGCGTGCTGTCGCGGGAGGCCTACCGCGAACTGGGCGTGCGCCAGTCGATTTTTGCCCCGGAGCAGCGCGACCAGCTCTACGGCCTGTTCGACAAATACCGCGACTGGCTGGCGAGCAGCGGGCTGTACGACCTCAACCTGGTCGCCCACGCCTGGAGCGCCGCCACCGAGCCGCACTACGATTTCGTGGTGGTCGACGAAGTGCAGGACCTCACCACCGCCCAGCTCGCCCTGGTGCTGAAAACGCTGAAAAAGCCCGGCCATTTTTTGCTGTGCGGCGATTCCAACCAGATCGTCCATCCCAACTTTTTTTCCTGGAGCAAAATCAAAACCCTGTTCTGGCGCGACCCGGCCCTGGCCGCGCACCAGGAACTCAAAGTGCTGCGCGCCAATTTCCGCAACAGCCTGGAAGCCACGCGGGTCGCCAATACCCTGCTCAAAATCAAGCACCAGCGCTTCGGCTCCATCGACCGGGAAAGTAATTTTTTGGTGGAAGCCGTGGCGGGCGATGCCGGCACGGTGGCCGTGCTCAACGACAAGGATGCCGTCAAAAAAGAACTGAACCAAAAGACCAAGGGCTCGACCCAGTTCGCCGTGCTGGTGATGCACGACGAAGACAAGGCCGAGGCGCGCCGGTTTTTCCAGACGCCGCTGATTTTTTCCATCCACGAAGCCAAAGGCCTGGAGTACGACAATATCGTGCTGTACCGCTTCGTTTCCAACCATCGGGCGGAGTTCGCCGAAATCGCCGACGGCGTCACGCTCCAAGACCTGGCCAGCGATGCACTGGAATACCGCCGCGCCAAGGACAAAACCGACAAGTCGCTGGAAGTCTACAAGTTCTTCGTCAATGCCCTGTACGTGGCGTTGACCCGCGCCATCAAAAACGTCTATTGGATAGAATCCGATACCCGCCATCCGCTGCTGGGCTTATTGAGCGTGCAAGCGGGCAGCGACAAGGTCGACGTGACCGCCAAAAACTCGACCCTGGACGACTGGCAGAAAGAAGCCCGCAAGCTGGAGCTGCAAGGCAAACAGGAACAGGCGGACGCCATCCGCAAAACCATTCTCAAGGAAACCCCTGTGCCCTGGCCGGTGTTCGACGAAACGCGGCTGCGCGAGGCCTTGGTCAAGGTATTCCAGGAACCGGTGCCGGGCTCCAAATTCAAGCAACAGCTGTACGAATACGCCGCCTGCTACGACGAACCGGTGCTGGCTTTTTATCTGCACCACGCGGCTTATTACGAGCCGGCCGCCAATTTTCACAAACAGCGCGCCACCCTGGGCTACAAGCACCTGACGCCTTACTACGGCAAGGGCTACAAAGATATCCTGCGCCAGTGCGAAAAGCACGGCGTCGACCATCGCCTGCCCATGAACCAGACGCCGCTGATGGCCGCTGCCGCCGCCGGCAACGTAGCGCTGGTGGAGGCCCTGCTGGAGCGCGGAGCTGACCAGGCCCTCACCGACCATCTGGGCCGCAACGCCCTGCACTGGGCCATGCTCGAAGCCTTCCGCGAGCCGCAGTACGCCAAAAACGCCTTTGCGGCCATTTATGAGCGGATTGCGCCGTCCAGCATCGACCTGAAGGTCGGCGACAAGCTGGTGCGCATCGACCGCCACCTGACCGAGTACTTTTTGTTCCAAACCCTCTGGGTCTTGTTCAAGGGGCGCTTCCTCAGTTCCAAGTACAAGAGCCTGGCGGCTTTCGACACCGGCACGATCCTGACGGCCTGGCAGCACCTGCCGGCGAACGTGCTCAACCCGGACCGCAACAAGCGCCAGCACCTGTCCAACGTGCTGTCGCGCAACGAAATGGACCGGGATTATGCCTACAACCGCCGGTTGTTCATGCGCATCAGGCAGGGCTGGTATCTGTTCAACCCCCATCTCGCCGTGCGCCGCGCCAATCCGCCGGCAGCCGCGCAGGAACTGTCCGGCACACCGTCTGAAGCTGATGCTTGGCTGCCGGTGTATCAGGCGCTTAACCTGAAGCTGATCAAAGAATTTGCGCAACCGCCGTGTTGGGACCACATCGACAACTTGGTGAGCATGGCCGGTTTGGAAGCGGCCGGCGATTCCATCCCTGGAGAGCGCTGGCAGCAGATCAAGCGCATTGAAGCGATACAGGCGGAAGAACGTCGCCGGCAGGCGGAAAAAAGACAACCCGCCAGGGATGCGTCCAGGGACGGATATTGGTTTAACCCTCGCTCGCCGGGTAAAAAGTAGCCGCAGCGTGGGAAGGTTCCTCTGAATGGGAGTTGCAGTAAATGCCGAAGAAGAACGAAGTGACGATTGCCGGGCAATCGTTTGAAGACTTAAAGCAGGTCAACGAACACGGCGCTGAGCGTTCTGTGCTGTCCAGTCTGGCCGAGGGGATAACCTCGCTGGCCGCCTTCAAGCGGGTGGCTTTAGCGGCGCGCTTGAGGGCGGTGCAAACTGATACAGCGATTGTGGTGTTCAGGGATCGGAAAATCGTGCATTTGACGGCGGAAGAGATTCGTAAACAGGGGGCAGTATGAACATCGACCGCCTGTTGCAACGTATCCGCCTCGGCGAAGACTCCACGCTGGAATTGAAACGGCTGACAATCCGCGATGACGGCAAAACGTTGGCCCCGCATCCTGACGGCTTGTCGGACGAATTGGCCGCCCTCGGCAATGCCGCAGGCGGCTTGTTGATACTGGGCGTGGACGACAAGAGCCGGGAAGTGACCGGCATCCCGTTGGCGCATTTGGATCGCGTGGAAACGTGGTTGACGGCGATTTGTACTGACCGTATCCAACCGCCGTTGGAGGTGGTGACGCGCCATGTCGAATTGCCGGACGCGCAAGGGCGGCCGCGCCCGGTAATCGTGGTGGAAGTGCCGAAAAGCCTGTGGGTGCATCAGAGCGCCAACGGCTATTTCCGGCGCGTCGGCCACGCCAAGCGGGCATTGCCGCCCGACGCGCTGGCGCGGCTGTTCCAACAGCGCAGTCAGGCGCGGATTATTCGTTTCGAAGAACAGGAGGTTCCAGGCGCCGGTTATGCGGATTTTGACCCATTGTTGGTTTACCGTTTCACCCGCGACGACCAAGATGATGCGCCGCTGCAATTACGCCGCTTGCATTTGTTGCGCGAAACGGATGCGGGCATCCGTGCCAGTGTCGCCGGCGTGCTGCTTTGCAGCTTGATGCCGCACCGCTGGCTGCGCAATGCCGAAATCATCGCCGTGGCCCACGACGGATTGGAAAACGATCCGAACGACCAGATCGATGCCCAGGAAATTCGCGGCCCGCTGGACCGGCAGATTTGGGACGCCATGCATTTCGTACAGCGCAATATGCGCACGCCGGCCCGCAAAGTGCTGGGGCGCGTGGATTATCCGCAGTACGATTTGGCGGCGGTCTTCGAAGCCATCGTCAACGCCGTCGCCCATCGGGATTATTCCAGGGACGCACAGCGCATCCGCCTGTTCATGTTCACTGACCGCCTGGAAATCTACACGCCGGGAGCTTTGCCCAACTCCATCAGCATCGATTCCATGACGAGCATTTCGGCGCCGCGCAACGAAGTCATCGCCAGCTTGTTTGCGCAATATTATCCGGTCGAAGATCCGTTATTCGGCAAAAACCAGTTGATGGACAAGCGCGGGGCGGGTGTGCGCATGATATTAAAACGCAGTGAGGCGTTGTCGGGTAAACGTCCGGTTTACGAAAACTTAAGCGACATGGAATTGAAGTTGACCATTTTCGCGGCGCCGCCACCGGATAAAGGGACAACATGAAACAGCGTATTCTTAATGCCGTCATAGGCCGCCTTTCCTTGCGCCCGCCACAGGCGGAATCTCTATCGCGTTTGACGCGCTCGCTGGAAAAAATCGAGAAAACCAAGCTCTATAAATGCTCCGAAGCGTAATCCGCCAAGCGGGAGCGCTCGCCGCGCTGCAGGGTGATGTGCGCCGCGTGCGGCCAGGCTTTGAACCTGTCCACGGCGTAGGTAAGCCCTGACGTGGTGCCGGTGAGGTACGGCGAATCAATCTGGCCGATGTTGCCGATGCAGACGATTTTGCTGCCGGGGCCGGCGCGGGTGATCAGCGTTTTCATCTGTTTGGGCGTCAGGTTTTGCGCTTCGTCCAGGATGATGTAGCGATTTAGAAACGTGCGTCCGCGCATGAAGTTCAGCGAGCGTACTTTGACGCGCTTCAGCAATACATCCTGGGTGACGGCTTTTTCCCAACTGCCGGGATTTTCTTCGCGGCTGGCCAGCAGTTCCAGATTGTCCAGCAAGGCGCCCATCCACGGCGCCATTTTTTCTTCCTCGGTGCCGGGTAAAAAGCCGATGTCTTCGCCCAGGGGGATGGTCTCGCGGGTCATGATGATTTCGCGGTATTTTTTTTCATCCAGCGTTGCCGCCAAGCCGACCGCCAGGGCCAGCAAGGTTTTGCCGGTGCCGGCGCTGCCCAGCAGGGTGACGAAGTCGATGTCGGGATCGGTCAACACGTTGAGTGCGAAATTTTGTTCGCGATTACGCGCGTGCACGCCCCACACGCTTAGCCCCTCTTCACGAAAATTACGCGCGAGTTCCAGCACCGCGCTGTCGCCCTCCAGTTGGCGCACCATGGCTTCGAACCCCGTATCACCGGGCAGATAGACGCAGGTGCAAGGGCTCCATTGCGCCACCAGCGGCCCGCGCACCCGGTAATAACGGCGATTATCCGCCTGCCAGGTATCGTTTTTGCCGCCGTGGCCGTGCCAGAAATCTTGCGGCAGTTCCTGCATGCCGCTGTACAGCAGGTTGATGTCGTCCAGCACCTGATCGTTGTGGTAATCCTCGGCGCGTATGGCCAGCATGGCGGCCTTGATGCGCAGGTTGATGTCCTTGGATACCAGTATCACCTGCGTGTCCGGCAGCTCTTGCGCCAGCGCCAGCGCCGCGCCCAGGATGGAGTTGTCCGGCATTTCACCGGCCAGGCCGGCGGGCAGTGGGGATTCCAGGCGCCGCACCTGCAAAAACAAGCGGCCCGTGCTGCTGCCGTCGATGCGCGCGGCATATTCCAGGCGCAACAGCGGAATGCCGTCGGCGATGGCGGCGAGGTCCATGTGCTGGATCAATTCATCCAGAAAGCGGCTGACCTGGCGCACGTTGCGTGACAGTTCCGACAAGCCTTTCTTGGCTTTGTCCAGTTCCTCCAGCACCACCATGGGGATGTAGATGTCGTGCTCTTTAAAGCGGAAAATCGCGGTGGGGTCGTGCATCAGCACGTTGGTGTCCAGCACGAACAGTTTTTTTTCGGGGAGTGGGGCAGTGGTAGGCACGAGGCGGCTCGGGTTGGGCAAAATCAATCAGGAATTAAACGCCACGTAACCGTTCAGTCCCGCTCCTTGTATCCCCTCTCCCCACGGGAGAGGGTTAGGGTGAGGGCATAAAATGGCGGGGGATTGAACGGTTACAACGCCACTTTATCGTAGATTTCCCGCAGCGATAATCGGCAATCGATGGTCGTCAGGTTCAGCACGGCATCCGCGCCATTCCATTCCGTCAGTATCCAGCGTTCGCCGTCGCGCAAATAATGTTCCACCCGCATGTGTTCCTGCGTTACCAACACGTATTCCTGCAAAGACGGCAGGCGGCGATAGTGGGCGAATTTTTCGCCCCGGTCATATTGTTCGGTACTGGGAGACAGTACTTCAATGATTACCATCGGGTTCAGCAGGGTGTCATGGTGCTGGTCTTCAAGTTGGATATCGCCACAGGCCACGACGATGTCGGGATAGGTATACAGCCCTGTGTTGGAAACCTTGACGCGCATATCGGCGACGTAAGCTTCACAGGCGCGGCCTTTTAATTGACCGCCTAATGCACCGGCAATGTTGACGCTGATCAGGTTATGCGCCCGGCTGGCCCCGGCCATGGCGAATATTTCACCATTGATATATTCGCTTTTACAGGACGCGGCGCGTTCCAGGGCCAGGTATTGCTCCTGTGTGTAAAAATTTTTAGCGACGGCTGTCATGGGTATTGTTCCTGTTGTTGCCGTTATAAATCAATGTCGGCCATGTTAAGGGACCTTGCCGCCCCCGACAATGAAAAGGTACAGTGGCGTTGCGGTGAGTTTCTCCTTTGGCGATTTTTTGCATGAATTGTTTATGTTGGCTGGATATTGGTGTTGGGCCACCGCTTTCGTGTTCAGGCGACGAACAACCTCTTTTACTTTCAGAGTTCAATCATGACCGCATCGACTATCGAGCCGGACGACGAAATCCGCTATGTCTTGGCGCTGCGCGCCCAAGCGACAGGGCTGGATGTGCGGCAATGGGGCGAGCGGCTTATGCAATCGACCATCAGCGCGCCTCCTCAATGGTTAGCCTCCATACTGCTGGGCTTGTGGATGGTGATACCCCATGCTTGGGCTCAAGAGCAGGGCGCTCCGCAACTTTTAGTTTCTATGCCGGTGAGTACCGGCTTGGCGCTGCCCATCGCCTGTACGGCGGAACAGCATTGCTTTGTGCAAAACCACGTGGATCATCAGGCCGGGCCGGATTACCGGGATTACCGCTGCGGGCCGCTGACCTACGACGGCCACAGCGGTACCGATATCCGCATTCCCAATCTGGCCGCCATGGCCGCCAGCGTGCCGGTACTGGCGGCCATGGCCGGGCGCGTCAAGGCGGTCAGGGACGGCATGGATGACGTCAACTTGCGCGATATCGGCTATGAGCGCATCAAAGGCCGGGACGCGGGCAATACCGTGCTGCTGGAACACGCCGGCGGCTGGGTGTCGCAGTATGCCCATATGCGCAAAGGCAGCGTGGCGGTGCGTGCCGGGGATGTGGTCGCGCAGGGCCAACAGCTGGGTCTGGTCGGGCTGTCGGGCAATACCGAGTTTCCCCATCTGCACTTCGAGATTCGCTACAACGGCAAGCCGGTGGACCCTTTTACCGGCCATGGCCTGGATGGCGCTTGCGGCGCCGCCGCCGCGCCGCTGTGGGATGCCGCCGCCGGCACGGCATTGAGCTACCAGCCCAGCGGCGTGATCAATGCCGGCTTTGCCGCGCAAGCGCCTGATCTGACGCAAGTGATGAGCGGCGGCGGACCGGCCTACACGCTCCCCGACGCTGATGCGCCCCTGCTGGTGTTTTGGGTGAATACTTTCGGTATGCGCGGTGGCGACGTGGTGGATATGCGCGTTTTGGCTCCGGATGGCTCGGCACTGGTCGAAAAACGCGCCGCCGTGCCGAAGAACAAAGCCGACTGGCTGGATTATGTAGGCCGTCGTGCCCATGGTGCCTGGCCGGCGGGAGAGTATCGCGGCATTTATCGGGTGCTGCGCGACGGCGGCGAGGTATTGCGCGTCGAGCGAAGTTTGCGCATCAGGTAAAATGCCGTCCTTTGCCCGTGGCCTATTTCCTTGATTTTGCAAAGCTTCTTTTTCCGTCACGAACCCGCCTGGCTGGACGCTCGTCCTGGCTTTTTTCGCATGCTTCCGGCGTCCCAGCGTTCCTGGTTGTATGAGCCCGGCTCGTTGACGCTGCGTTTGCAGCGTCAGTATGGCGATGCTTTCCGCGTCATGGTGCTGGGGCAGGGCTGGGCGCGGGGATTCGGCGGCGAGCGGCGCTTGCTGGGGTTGCGGCCGGGAACGCTGTGTCTGGCGCGCGAAGTCGCCTTGATGAACGGAGATCAGCCCTTGGTGCTGGCGCGCAGCATTATTCCTGCGCAAACTTTGCGCCGGGCCGATCCCGGGTTGGCCCGGCTGGGTAGCCGGCCTTTGGGGGAGGTGTTGTTTGCCTGCCCGCATTTGCGGCGCACGCATATGCAATTGGCGCGCGTGCAGTCGTCTGAATTTCGCGCAATGGCGCCGGAGGTTTCGGTGTGGGGGCGGCGTTCGTTGTATACCATCGCCGCCGGGGACTTGTTGGTGTGCGAGTTTTTTCTGCCGGAGGTGGTGGCGTGAGTATTGCGTGGCGTGAGCGTTTGCAGCTGTATTGGCGCTTGATGCGCTTCGATAAGCCCATCGGCATTTTGCTGCTGCTGTGGCCGGCGTTGTGGGCGCTGTGGATTGCGGGCAACGGACGGCCCGACGCCAAGGTGGTGCTGGTGATTGCCCTGGGCGTGGTGGTGATGCGGGCGGCCGGCTGCGTGATCAACGATTATGCGGACCGGGATTTCGACCCGTGCGTGGAGCGTACCCGGCAGCGGCCTATCGCTGCCGGTCTGGTCAAGCCGCGAGAAGCTTTGTGCTTGTTCGTCGGTTTGTGTCTGCTGGCGTTCGCGCTGGTGTTGACGCTGAACCTGATGACCATCGGTTTGTCGGTGGTGGGGGCGTTTTTGGCGGCGTCTTATCCGTTTACCAAGCGCTATACCCATTTACCGCAAGCTTATCTGGGCGTGGCCTTCGGCTGGGCGATACCCATGGCGTTTGCGGCTGAAATCGAAGCTTTGCCGGTAACCGCCTGGGTATTGTATCTGGCGACGATTTTATGGGCGTTGGTGTATGACACCATGTATGCCATGGTCGATCGGGACGACGATTTGAAAATCGGCGTGAAATCCACGGCCATTTTGTTCGGTAGCCGGGACAGGTTGATTCTGGGGGTATTGCAGGCGAGTATGCAGTCGGCCCTGATTGGCGTGGGACTGCTGGCGGGGTTGGGAAAGTATTATTATCTGGGGCTGGCGGCGGCGACAGGTTTTTTTATTTACCAGCAGTGGTTGATTCGCCATCGGGAAAAGCCCTTGTGTTTTCGGGCTTTTCTCAATAATAACTGGTATGGCGCCGCCGTGTTTCTGGGTATTTTTGTCGATTACTGTTTCAGGTAATCGATTTTTTACCTTTATTTGTGCGTGCTGCGGCGGGTGGTGCTGGTGCTGCGGCGCGGCGCGGTGGTTGCAGCCGGTTTTGCTTCCGGGGCGGCGGCTGGGGCTGCTTTACTGGGGGTTGCCGCTGGTGCTGCGGCCGCCGCCACGGCGACTGCTGCTGCGGGTTCTGCGTGCGCAGCGGCGACGACGGGCGCTTCAGCTTTAGCCGCCGGAGCTGGAGTGGGGGCTGCTGCTGCGGGTTTGGGTTTGGCGGGCGGGGCTACGCAGACCACGCTGAAACGGTCGCTGCGTTCGCACTTGAGCGCGAAAAACAGCGTCAGCCACAGCAGCAGCCCGAACAGCGGCAGGGCGACCAGCAGCGGCGGGCTCCAGACCAGCAACAGGGCGAAGTCCATGATGAACAGGCTGGTGTGGATCGGATAGTCCAGAAACTGGTAAACATTCACTTTGATCATGGGGTGCACTCTCCTCTTTCGTTGTTTGTGTTTTTCGGCGAAAACAATATGGGGCAAGGGTTGGCGCGCCGGTCATCGTCAGACCCTGGTCGTCAGGTCTTGGCGCTTTTGTGGCGAATCAGTGCCTTAGTTGCCAATTTTGCGCCGAATGGGTGGGTTTTCGCAATTGTTTGCTGCATTTATCAGGCCTTGGCGCAGCACCAGACGTCCACGCGCGCTACTCCCGCCCGTTTCAAGACCCGGGTCAACTCGCCTGCGGTGGCGCCGGTGGTGACGATGTCGTCCAGCAGCGCGACATGGTCTGCGGGTGGTTTTTCGGTGACCTGGAATGCACCGCGCAGGTTGCGCCGCCGCAGTTCGATGTTCAGTTCGGTTTGCGGAATGGTGGCGCGAATGCGCCGGCAATAGTGCGTTCCCAGGGGGATGTGCAGTTGCCTGGACAGTGGGCGGCCCAGTTCCAGTGCCTGGTTGAAGCCGCGTTCGCTGTAGCGCTGGGGGTGCAGGGGAACGGGAATGATCAGTTGCGGTTTTTCCGTCAGTGTCGCGAGCCGTTCCGCCAGGAGATCGCCCAGTAATCTGGCGCAAGCGTGCCGGTGCTGAAATTTGAAGGCGTGCAACAGGTGGCGGATGGGTTCCTGGTAATGGCACAGCGCGATGACGGCGTCGAAGCGGGGCGGTTTTTTCTGGCAGCGCCCGCAGGTGCTGTCCGGCGCTGCGGCCGCCGGCAAGGGTGAGGCGCAGCGTGGGCAGGCGTGCCGCGCATAAGGCAGGTCGTTTTTGCAGCCGGCGCATAAGTCCCATCCTTGTGTTCCGGGGGCGTCGCACAGCAGGCAGGTGGGCGGATAAAGCCATTGCTGTATAATCCGTGGCCAATCGTCAACCTGTAACCGCTGTTTTGGTTTACCGTCCACGGAGTATCTCCTGCATGAATCCGGCCCAGCCCGCTGTGAGTGACCTTGCCCTGTCCGTCGATGCCGCTATTCGGCACGATTGGTGTTTGTCCGAGGTGGAGGCGTTGTTTGCCCTGCCGTTCAATGAATTGCTGTTTCGTGCGCAAGCGCTGCATCGGCAGTGCTTCGATGCCGCCGAGGTGCAGGTAAGCAGCCTGCTCAGCATCAAAACCGGTTCCTGTGCCGAAGACTGCGCGTATTGTCCGCAGAGCGCCCATTACGATACCGGCTTGGCTGGGGCAGGCCTGATGCCGGTGGCCCAAGTGATCGAGGCCGCGGAACAGGCCAAGGCACAGGGCGCCACGCGCTTTTGCATGGGCGCGGCGTGGCGTGCTCCCAAGGACAAGGATATTGCGCGCGTGGCGGAAATGGTAACAGCCGTGAAAGCCCTGGGGCTGGAAACCTGCGTGACCCTGGGGATGCTCAGCGACAGCCAGACCCACGCACTGCGACAAGCCGGGCTCGATTACTACAACCATAACCTGGACACTTCGGAGGAATACTATTCCGAAGTGATTTCGACCCGTTCTTACCAGGATCGTCTGGATACTTTGGCGCGGGTGCGCGAGGCGGGCTTGAAGGTTTGCTGCGGCGGCATCGTCGGCATGGGCGAGAGTCAGACGGATAGGGCCAAATTGCTGATGAATCTGGCCAATCTGCCGGAGCATCCGCACAGCGTGCCCATCAACATGCTGGTGCGGGTGGAAGGCACGCCGCTGCAGGACGCCGAACCTTTGGACCCGCTGGTGTTTGTGCGTACGGTGGCAGTGGCCCGCTTGCTCATGCCGCGGTCGCGGGTGCGATTGTCCGCCGGCCGCAGCGAGATGAGCGATGAAATGCAGGCTTTGTGCTTTCTGGCGGGCGCCAATTCGATTTTTTACGGCGAAAAATTATTGACGGCGGGCAACCCCATGGCGGCGCGCGACCGGCGTTTGTTTGAGCGCCTGGGCATGCGGATGTCCGGGCTTTGCGTGCAACAGGCTGCGACGCTCGACTGCTGCCATTGATGACGCCATTGCACGAACAATTGGCTGCCGGTCTGCTGGCGCGGGCCGAGCAAGGCTTGTACCGGCGCCGTGAAGTGCTGGAGTCGCCGCAGGGCGCACTGGTCCGGCGCGGCGGACGCGAGTTTCTGAATTTTTGCAGCAACGATTATCTGGGCTTGGCGAACCATCCCGACGTGGTGCAGGCGTTTAAGCGCGGCGTCGATCATTGGGGCGTGGGCGGCGGCGCTTCCCACCTGGTGTGCGGCCATACGCGGGCTCATCACGCCTTGGAAGAAGAGCTGGCTGCGTTTGTGGGACGCGAGCGGGCCCTGCTGTTTTCCACCGGCTACATGGCGAACCTGGGGGTCATCACGGCCTTGCTCGGGCGGGGCGACAGTGTGTTGGAGGATAGGTTCAATCACGCGTCGCTGGTCGATGGCGGGCGCTTGTCGGGCGCACGTTTTTCGCGTTATGCGCACGCCGATCCCGAGGCGTTGTCGGCAAAGTCGAGTGGCTGCGATGCCGGGCGCACCCTGGTGGTGAGCGATGGCGTGTTCAGCATGGATGGGGATTTGGCCCCTCTGCCCGACTTGGTGCGGCTGGCCCGCGCCGGCGGTGCCTGGTTGATGGTGGATGACGCGCATGGTTTGGGCGTGCTGGGGGCGTCGGGCGGCGGTGTTTTGGCCCATTTCGGCCTGAGCCAGGACGACGTGCCCGTGCTGGTGGGCACGCTGGGCAAGGCATTCGGCACGTTCGGCGCCTTTGTCGCCGGTGGCGATGCGCTGATCGAAACGCTGATTCAGCAGGCGCGGACTTACCTTTACACGACCAGTTTGCCGCCGGCGTTGGCCGAGGCTACCCGTGCCGCTTTGCAGCGGGTTCGCGGGGATGGTTGGCGGCGTGAAAAGCTGCATGCGCTGGTGGCGCGGTTTCGCGCGGGTGCCGAGGCTTTGGGGTTGTCGGTGATGCCGTCGGCCACGCCGATCCAGCCGGTGTTGGTGGGTGGCAATGAGACCGCGGTGCAGATGAGTGCCAAGCTGGCGGAATTGGGAGTGTGGGTCACGGCGATCAGGCCGCCCACGGTGCCGGCCGGTACGGCACGCTTGCGGATTACGCTTTCCGCCGCTCATGAAGAGCAACACGTGGATCGTTTGTTGGAGGCTTTGGCGGAGGTCTGCGCGTCATGATGCAAGGTTTATACACCGAGACGGTTGGGCAGGGGCCGGATTTGCTGCTGGTGCATGGCTGGGGCATGCACGGCGGGGTGTGGGGCAAATTTGTCGAACTGCTGGCGCGGCGCTTCCGGGTAAGGTTGGTGGATTTGCCGGGGCACGGCCATAGTCCGATGCCGAGTGGTCAAGCCTGGGTCGATGCGGTGCTGGATGCGGCTCCTCCGATTGCGCATTGGCTGGGCTGGTCTTTGGGGGCGCAGATTGCATTGCACGCGGCGGCGGTTCGGCCGGAGCGCGTGAAGAGCTTGTCGATGCTTTGCGGTAATCCCTGTTTTGCTGAGCGCTCCGATTGGCCCACGGCGATGGCTCCAGCCTTGCTCGAAGGGTTTCGTGCATCCGTCGAAAGCAGCGGCGTGGGTGCGTTGCCGCGTTTTCTGGCGTTGCAGGCACAAGGCTTGCCCCAGCCCCGGTCCCTGTTGAAACGCATGCAGGGCTTGCTGGGGCAGCGGCCAGCCCCGGCGCGGCAAGCATTGTTGGCCGGTTTGCAGTTGCTGCATAGCTATGACTTGCGCGCGGCCCTCACTGAATTGCAGTGTCCGGTGTTGGCCTTGCTGGGCGCCAATGATGCGCTGGTGCCCGTGGCGCTGGGCGAGGCATTGCGGCAACTGAAGCCGGATTTGCGTTTGGAAGTGTTGGCGGGCAGTGCTCACCAGCCCTTTTTCAGCCATCCGATGGAGTGCGCCGGTTTGGTAGAGGCGTTTTTGCTTGCCCATGACGGCGATTGATGGCGCTGTGCCTGAAAAACGGCAGGTGCGTAGCGCTTTTGCCAGGGCCGCCGCGCATTATGACCGGTATGCCGATTTGCAGCGGCGCACGGGTGAGGCGTTGTTGGCGCGCTTGGGGTGTTATGAAAATCGCGGCGACCTTGTTCTCCCTACCCAGGAACCTGCCGGGGGCGCGTTTTTAATGCCCTCACCCCAGCCCTCTCCCGCGGGGAGAGGGGGATTAGCGGCTGCGCCCCCGGCAGGTTCCTGGGCTCCATTCGGCGCCGACACGGCGCTGGAGTCTCTCCCTTTGGGACAAATCTGCCGGGAGCAGATTTGGATTTACCCGGAGGGCGGTGGGCAGGATAGCCCACCGTCAGAGGGCCGGGGTGAGGGAAACGTCCAGGTCCGTGTGTTGGTGGACGTCGGTTGTGGCACGGGCTTTTTTTTGCCGAAGCTGGCGGAAAAGTTTCCTGATGCCGTTCCGCTGGCGCTGGATTTGACGGAAGCCATGTTGTACCAGGCTGGAAACCGTTTGCCGCGTGGCTGCTGTGTTTGCGCCGATGCGGAAGCGTTGCCGTTGGCGGATGGGTGCGCCGATTTGTTGTATTCCAATCTGGTATTGCAATGGTGCGCCACGCTGGAGCGTCCTTTGCGGGAGTTTGCCAGGGTGTTGCGTGGCGGCGGCGTGGCGGCATTCAGCCTGTTCGGTGTGGATACGCTGCAAGAACTGCGTCTGGCTTGGCGGGAAGTGGACGCATACCCTCGCGTCAATGATTTTATCGCGGTCGATGCTTTGTTGCGGCAGGTGCGGGCAGCGGGTTTGACCGTGGTCGATGTGCAGCAATGCCGTGAATTGTCGACTTATGCGTCGGTGCGTGAATTGATGCGCGAATTAAAAGGGCTGGGCGCGCATAACGTCCTGGGCGCAAGGCCGCGCCATCTGACGGGTAAGTCGGCGCTGGCGCGCATGGAGTCGGCTTATGTTCGGCAGATGGGCGGCGGACCGATTCGCGCGACTTACGAGACGATCGGCATCGTGGTGCGGAAGCCGTGACTGACTCAGTCCTACGACGCGGTTTTTTTGTAACCGGCACCGATACCGGGGTGGGCAAGACCTGGGTGTCGGTCGCTTTGTTGCGGGCCTTGCGGCGTGCCGGCGTGCCGGCGGTGGGCATGAAGCCGGTCGCGACCGGCTGCCGCATGCGCGAGGGAGTGCTGGTCAACGACGATGCTTTGTTGCTGCAGGCCAATGGGGCGCTGGTTTTGGACTACCGTCAGGTGAATCCTTACGCATTTGCGCCGGCGGTGGCGCCGCATATCGCGGCAAAACTGGCTGGAGAGCGCATTGATTATGCTGTTATTGCTGAACAATATAATTGCTTGCAAGAAATTGCCGGCATGGTGGTGGTCGAGGGGGTCGGAGGTTGGCTGGTGCCCTTGAATGAGACGGAGGATGTCGCCGGCCTGGCCGGACGCTTGGGTTTGCCGGTGATTCTGGTGGTTGGTTTGCGCCTCGGATGCATCAACCACGCCTTGTTGACGGCTAAAGCCATTGTGGCGGCTGGGTGCGTTTTGGCGGGCTGGGTGGGCAACACGCTGGACCCCGCCATGGATTATGCAGCGGAAAATCTTGCCGCTTTGGCTGAGTGTGTCCATGCGCCGTGCCTGGCCGTGTTGCCTTATGTGACGGATGCGATGCGCGAAAACGGGCTGAATCAGGCAGAAACGGCGTTACTGGCTGGGCTTGGCCGCAGCGGCTTGTTGCAAAGCCACGGCGCATAAGCTAAATTCTGCGGCCAAAAGCGCGCGGTGAAACGCTTTTTCTTGCAGGAATTCACTTAGGATTTATGCGTGATTTCGCGCCCGTGGGCTGGGCGCGGTATCCTTATGCGGATTGGCAGCGTTGTCCATGAGGGAGTGCGATCTGCTGTTTGTGTCGGTTTCGGGGCGGGGCGCATAGCGCCGGAGCGATGCGTAGTGATGGATCAGCCACCAAAAATTATGCCCGCGCGGCTTGTTAAAGAATTACCTAAATAAAAAACTGAGGGAGTGCTCTGTGAACAAAGCAAAGCGATTGCTCGCTGGAATCTCGTTATGGGCCTTGGGGGTGGAAGCGGCCCAGGCTGAGTACAAGCTGAACTTGGTGAAGGGGGTCACCGAGACCAGTCATACCGTCTATGGCTTGCACATGTACATGCTGTGGGTGTGCGTGTTCATCGGCGTGGTGGTGTTTGGGGTGATGTTTTATTCCATCCTCCATCATCGCAAGTCGCAAGGCGCCGTCGCCGCCCATTTTCACGAAAACGCGACGGTGGAAATCATCTGGACGGTGATTCCGTTTCTGATTTTGCTCAGCATCGCCATCCCCGCGACCAGCACCATGATCGACATGGCCGATACCGTGGATTCGGACATGACCATCAAGGTGACGGGGTATCAGTGGAAATGGCGCTACGAATACCTGGACGAAAAGATCGATTTCTACAGCACCCTGGACGCCAGCAGCAACGAAGCGCGTCAGCTGGGCGCAGAGGTCGACCTCGATAAAGTGCCCAATTATCTGCTGAACGTCGACAATCCCTTGGTGATTCCGGCCGGCAAGAAGGTACGTTTCCTGTTTACCGGCGCCGACGTCATTCACTCCTGGTGGGTGCCCGCATTTGGCTGGAAAAAAGACACCATTCCGGGGTTTGTTACCGACGGTTGGGTGAAGGTGGACAAGCCGGGCGTGTATCGCGGGCAGTGTACCGAGTTGTGCGGGCGCGATCACGGCTTCATGCCGATCGTGGTGGAAGTCAAAAAGGAAGAAGACTATCGCAAATGGTTGGACGACCGGAAGCAGAAGAACGTCCAGGTCAAGCAGGATGCCGCCAAGACCTTTACCAAGGCGGAGCTGATGACCAAAGGCGAGGAGGTCTATAAGTCCAGTTGCGCGGCCTGCCATCAGGCGGGCGGTGAAGGGGTGAAAGGCACCTATCCGCCCATCAAGGGCAGCCCGGTTGCCAAGGGTCCTGTCGGTAATCACGTCAAGCTGGTGTTGGATGGCAAGGGCCAGATGATGCCCGGTTTCGGAAAAATGCTGAACCCGGTGGAACTCGCCGCAGTGATTACTTATCAGCGCAACGCTTTCGGCAACAACGTCGGTGACTTGTTGCAGCCGAAAGACATTGAAGCTTCCCGTTAATTTTTCGAAAGAGGTCTAGAACATGGCAGCGGTAACACATGCTGATGATCACCACGACCACGGACCCGCGAAGGGCCTGCTGCGCTGGGTATTCACAACCAATCATAAGGACATCGGTACTCTGTATCTGGTGTTCGCGTTAATCATGTTTTTTGTCGGCGGCGCCATGTCCTTGGTGATGCGCGCCGAATTGTTCGAGCCGGGCATGCAGTTCGTCGATCCCGCTTTTTTCAACCAGATGACGACCTTGCACGCGCTGGTCATGGTGTTCGGCGCCGTGATGCCGGCTTTTGCGGGATTGGCCAACTGGATGATTCCGATGATGATCGGCTCGCCCGACATGGCGCTGCCCCGTCTCAATAACTGGAGCTTCTGGCTGCTGCCTTTCGCCTGCTGCATGCTGGCCAGCACGCTGTTCATGGAAGGCGGGGCACCTGCGGCGGGTTGGACGCTGTATGCGCCCTTGGTGTTGCAAGGCGGCAAGCACTTTCCGTTTGTGATTTTCTCGGTGCATTTGCTGGGTATTTCTTCCATCCTGGCGGCCATCAACATTATCGTCACCGTGTTCAACATGCG
>SCQD01000082.1 GCA_004299145.1 Methylococcaceae bacterium
GGTCAGGCTGGCAATCAAGATCGACTGCATATCCCGCGCCCAGTATTCAGCGATGGAATCGGCCACCACGCGCGCCGGATCGCTGCCGGCCAGTTCCCCGGCCAGACTCATGGAAGACCAACTCTTATTGCGGAAGTGCTTAACCGCGATGTCCTGATCGGCGTTGATGCTGGCCGGCGTGGAATGGACCGATGGGTTATCGGAACCCACGTTGGATTCGCCTTCCAGATCGTTCCAGAACGGCAAGCGCACCAAGTCGCCGCCGCTGGCTGCCGCCGCCGTCAATTCCTGATCGGGGGCGATAACGCCGGAACGATACAGCGCCGACAATTCCAGGGTTTTCTGCTGGACGTAAGGGACAAAAGTGCTGGGTACTACAATATCGGAAATTTGTGTGACTGGCATGGTTCAGGTCTCCTGGGTTAAACGCCAGCCGCCGCTTTCAAGCGTGCGGCTTCGGCAGGGTTTTGGGCGGCAATGCGGGATTGCTCGGCCAAGACTGGCGTATCAGCCTCGGTGGTTTGTACTGAAGTCATCATGAACTCCGCTGGGGTGAATGGTTACGGTGACGCGCCCGCTGTCCGCAAAATGCTGGTGACATTTCGCATCGTCATGGAAAAAGCGCGGGCCAAATCCTTGAGGGGCGCGCCTTCTTGCCGACGAAGACGGACGATTTCTTGATTACGAACAAAGCGGATCATCCGACAAGCGCGCGGAATATCCAGGTTTTCACCGCCGTAGACAGCTACCAGCTTCGCCGCGACGTCTGCCCCGAGTACCGCCGGCAATTCGCTGTTTTTCGGCAAACGCTTGGGTATGCAAAGCACCGTGCCGCCGAACCGTTCCGCCAGGCGGATAACCGCCTCCATGGGAATATGCTCGGCCATGTCCTGCAATAAAGCGGGCAAAAGCGATGCTGGCGTGTTGGATGTCATGGTCATTGCCTGTACGAAGCCGTAAAGGCCTTATCGTGGGCGGTCCTTGCGCTCTTGTTCGTGTGGAAGATTTTCCACAGGCAGGCGGTGTATTTCGTTTGGAAGGGTTTCAAAACCAGGCGGTGGTTAAGCGGTGAGTTGTGCCAAAACGCCCGCCGAACACAGGGGGCTACGGAGCACCAGGATGGCCCCGTCGACGGCGAGAATGTCAGAAATGTGGTGCGGACTTAGCGGACTTAGCGGACATAGAGTAACCACGCGGGTTTGAGCGTGTTTTTTGTTGCGGACTTAGGTGCGGACTTAGGCGGACATAGCTAAAACCATGGGCAGCCGTTGGCTAAAAAATGACCTAAGTCCGCCTAAGTCCGCACTATGTCCGCAGGGCTAAAAGCCTCTGAAAGCCCCGTGGTTACTCTATGTCCGCTAAGTCCGCTATGTCCGCAGCGGTTCAAACGCAACCGGTACACTTTGCACCCCCTACCGGGGCGTCCATCGGCGCGTGGCCGTTCTTCCATTTCCAAGCCGCTGGAGTGGTCCGCCAGCATGGAACTCAGCACCTCATCCAAGGGAATGGGCGTCTTCCGCCTGGAAAAACAGTCATTGGTGATTTCTTTCAACTCTACCCCATCAGGCCTGCCGGCAAGAAACTCGCGGATCATGCCGGCCAAGCGTTCCATTTCTGAGGCACGGGCCTCCTGGGCCTGATTGGAGAACACGTAGCGCACCGAGGCGGTGGAGTAATCCACCCAGGCCAGCGCTGCCCGCAAATGCCAGGGCTCGATCACCAAGGACTGGTCGGTCAGGGCGAACAGCATGGCCAGGCGCGCCGCATGGGGTGCGCGCCGTTCCATGAGTCCGCTCAACAGCTCGGACTCCAGGGGGCGCTTCAACGCGCGGTAACTGGCTTCCCACAGTCCGCGCGTGTCGTGGCTCAGGTGCATGGCGCGGCTGTCCTGTTCCTTCGGGTAATTGCCCTTGGCGAATGCCAACACCGCGCGCGTGCGTTCGGCCAAGCCAGCCAGCATTGCAGGCGGCGTGGACGGGGGAAACGGCACCTCCCCTTGCCGTTCCGCCCAGAACATGAGAAACCGGTTGGCGAATCCGTTGGACAATTCCCGCGCCCGGATCAAGCCAAGCAACTCGCTCGGTGTGATGGCTCCGGCCAAGCCGACGTGGGGGTTACTCGCCCATACCCGGCTGGTCTTGGTGGCTGGCCGGATCGATCCGCCGTCCCAGATTTCCCGTAGCGCGGCGGACAGCGTATTGCCGTCGCGCTTGGCTTGGTGCAGCACGTTGGCAAACTCGCCTTCGATAACCCACAGCCGCTTATCGTGGATCGGCTCGAAGGTCTCCCGGCCTTGCGTCCAACCGTCATGGATCAGCATGGCCAGGCCTTCCCGGCTCGACAGCCCGCCGCTGTGCACCTGCCCCAGCAAATCCGGGTGTTCCTGCTCAATGGCGAGGCGGATGCGCCGGGTGATTCCCAGCGACTCCCCCTTGCCGCCCCGACTGGAGCGCCCAATATGCAGCGTGAACAGGCGCGGGTGATGCCAGGTATCGCCAATGGGGTAGTAAACATCCCGCCCCACCATTGCCCCCAGGAAAGACAGGAACCCAGCGGCAGCCGCCACTGGGTTAATCTCACTCTGAGCTGAAGCCGCCCGCGCCACGTCGCCGACCAGTCCGTACAGCATCGCCTCCGTGGGCTTGGGCGGGGCAATGGTTCGGTCTGCGCCTTCATCCGGCCACGCAGGCATGGCCGGGCTCTTGCGTTGCGTGCTGCCATGCTGGCGGGCCTCACGCGCGGCTTTTTCGATAACGGGAGCCGCAAGCGCGTTGAGCGCTTCGAGCTTTTTTTCCAGGGGATTACTCACGGCTTGCACTCATCACCACCCGGCGCCGACGGCAAATGTGACACTTGTGCCGGCGGCAGTGAGTCGACCAGTTCGTGCAGACGGGCTTTCTGCTCTCGCTGGAAGCGGTGGCCATAGTGAAACCAGCGAATAACGGAACGCCGTGAGCGACCGAACCAAGCGGCGAACTGGTCTTGCGTCCACCCCTTCAGGATCAGCAATGCGGCCAGTTGCTGATAAGTCGGGTAAACCGACCACAGTTCAAAGCTTTGGCGCAGCCGCGCCACTTCCGCTTGTGCGTTTGCCAAGATTTCAGCGGGAGTGCCGGCTGAGCTGCGGCCACGGGATAGGCGGTTCATGGCTTTACCTCCCGGCGTTTTTTGCTCGGCGCTTTGGGTTTCTTCCGGGTTTGCGCGGCTTTGTCGGCGGCAACAAAAATCTCAATAAGTTCATCCATGAGTTCACCCAGCGGGCTTGTTGCCATAGGCGAGTCAAACCGCCGCACGATGCGATGCTCGGGGAAGGCGATGATGCGGGCGCTCATACTCCGGCCTCCCTGTCGACAGCCACTTGCTGCGCACCCTGGCGAATAACGTCTCTGCAACGCCACAGCAGTTCGCGGGCCTCGGCTATCCGGGCAGTTGCTTCCTGTTGCACGCGGCCGCACAGCACCCGGGGCAAATCGTCGCCCAGGGCAATGATGTCGTCGTGCAGGTATTCCGCTTGCCGCCAAATCTCGTACAGTTCCGGGAGACGGGCCACGGCGGGGGAAGAAAAGTTGAAAAGTACGGGCTTAGTCATGGCTGCCGCCCTCCGAATCAATACCGATGGGCAGGAAAGCCGGTGCCGGCATCGAATGCGGTGCGCTACCTTCAGCCAAGGCTTGCGCCAACAGATCGGTCAAGCGAGACAGCGACAATTCAACGCGCTCGTGATCGTGTTCGACAGACGGGAAAGCCTGG
>SCQD01000083.1 GCA_004299145.1 Methylococcaceae bacterium
CTGAAATGACCGATGGCCCGGCGCCGGATACTGAACCGGCGACGGTTGGCGAGGCGGCCGAGGTTATCGCACCCCGTCCAGCCACGCTGGCGGAGTGTAATCGGATGATGCAGCGGCACCTGACGGAAGCCGCGACGGCGCGGGGTGCGGTCTGATGTCCATCAAAATCACGCTCGATCCTGGCGATTTGGGCGATGCCCGCTCCGTGTTGCGCGCCCTGGCAGCGGACGAGACGGCGCAGCTGATCGCCAACGCGGCCGGGGAAAGCTACCGCGACGACACATTGGATTGGATTGCTGCAGGCAAGTCTTTTACGCCTCGTAACGGGGGCGCTGGGTTGGAGGGGGCGATTCAGTCGCTGCCGTTTCCAGGTGGCGCGGAAGTGAGCGCCAGTAAAAATTATGCGGGATTCGTGGAGTTCGGCACCGGGCCGCACGTGATCAAGCCTAAATCTGATCGCGAGGGGTTAAAGCGCAACGTTCCTGGCGGCGGCTACGTGCTGAAGCGGGAAATCCATCATCCAGGCAGCAAGCCCTACCCCTACTTTTTTGCGGACATGGCCGCCCGCGAAGCCAGCATGCTGGCGGCGGCGCGCTCGGTGCTGGCCTCTGTCATGGCGGAGGCGGCGTAATGGCGATTTATGCGACGCTGGGCGATTGTGCGGACGATCTGCTTACGGTGACCGAGGCGCACCTGGATGGCGCGGATGGGTATGTCAACGGGCTGTTGTGGTCCAAAAACATCGACCCCGCCGTCGTGCCCGCCGGCAGCCAGGCGCTGAAGGATATCGCCGTGGCCTGGGCCAGGATGCTGGCCTGTAATGACGGCGCGATCGGCGAAGGGGAATTACTGGTCAAGCGCGCGGCCAAATACAAGGAGCAGGTCGACACGCTATCGGCGCTGGTCAGCCGCAACTCATTGGGGGTTCCCGTCAATAGCGGCGGCGGTTTGGGTTCCATTTCAATCGGGAGGAGCTGATGGGTAGTCTGGCCGCACCGCTGGCCGCGCGTCAGCGGCTATCGAACAACGTGCCCCTGAATGATTTTTGGCAGGCGAACTTCGGCAGGGCCGCCCAGCACCTGGTGGGGTATGAGAAGCCGAAAGCGGTATCGCAGTTGCCCACTGTTTGTTATGTGCCGGTCAATGCCAAGCGCAATCTGGTCGCCAGCGGCACCCAGGTGTTCAGTGTGGTGGTTACCCTGCACAACCAGGACGTCTCGACAGACGGCGTGTTTGCCGGTTTGGCGCAGCTGGACGCCGTCGAGGATTTGATCATCGCCGCTCTGCAACCCTTGATGATTGCGCCCGGGATTATTGTGGGCGCCGAGTTTCGCATTGAGCACACGGCGCCGCCCCGGCACCCGATTTACGAGATGGAAATCATCGTTTCCGCCACTGTTAAACCTTGAGGACGCAAATGCCCACCCTTGTGCTCGACCAACCCCATACCCGCTACGGCGATAAATTAAAACCCGGCGCGCGCATCGACGTGGCCGACGATGAGCTGGCCTGGTTCGTCGACAACGGCATCGGCCACGCCGTGCTGGCCGTGCAGCCCGAAGCGCCGGCAAAAGCCAAATCCAAAACCACCGCCGTTGAGACGGCATCTACCGAGGGGACAGTTTAATGGCCGTGAATCCTTTGTATCTGAATCTGCGCGGCCAGTTGTTCGTGGTGCCGCGCTCCGACGTTTCCGGCGTCGATGCCGGAAACTTCAACGCGGCCATCAACCCGGGGTGATTTATCGGCAATACCACCAAATTCAGCCTGAAGCTGGACGCGACCGGTGGTTTCAGTCATACCGAGTGGACCTCCGGCAGCGATTCCATCGATTACATCCACGCTGGCGGCATGGCGGCCAGCGGCGGGTTTACGCTGGAGGAGTTCGATAGTGCGAACTGGGCCATGCTGCTTGGTGGCGATGCGTTTGTGAGCGACCCCAGCAGCGTGAGCGGTGCGTATTTTGCGAAACTCACCCGGTGGACGAACAGTGCCGGTGTCGAGATCACCGAATGGCGGATGATGGATGACGATTATCCGGTGGATGTACTCAGCGCGACGCCGCCTAAGTTGCCGGCTGCCGGAGAGGTGTTGCCCATCGCTCAGTCGCTGCTCAAAAGCAGCAAAGGGGCGCGTCCTTACCTATATGTTTTGCCGTCTTCGCTGGTGATTACGGATTCCTCCTCGCCAGCACCCCAAGCCCTGACGCCAGGGATTCATTATACGTTGCCACCCAATTTTGCCTGGACTGGCCGCGTGGCATTTGCCAGCCTTTTCATCAGTCCCGGGGTGCCGTTCGTCGGACCGCTCAAGTGCTCTTTCAGTATTAGCGGTGGGTCTGCCGTATTGCCCGCTCCGCTGGTTTTTGGACAGCCCTACGCACTGCCTGATCAAAATGTGACCGGGGTATCGATCAAGGATTCCGCCGTGCCGCCCGCCACGGTGCCGTCGTCGCTCTATGACTATGAGGGTGCGTTTGGTGAAGTGACGTTTACCGATAAAGCCGCGTTTAATGCCGTTGTGCCCAAACTGGTGCAGCCGCTGAAAGTGCAATATACGTTCGGCCCAACCGAGCAAATCTCCATCATGACCAACAAGACCGTCGAGGTGTCGCTGCGCTTTAAGGGCGTCGATCTGGTCAATCCGGGCCGCAAGCTGCTGATCGAGTTTTTCCGGGCGCAGTTGCTGTTGCCGAAAACGCTGGATTTGTTGCAGCAACAGCTCACCAGCGGCGAGCAGCCGTTCAACCTGCTGCCGGATCGCACCAAGCCGGAGGATAACGTGCTGGGGCGGTATGGGCGCATTGCCGTCATTCCTGAAGCGTAATGGCCTACCAGCGCTTTGCCTGGGGGCCGGTGACGGCGCAGCTCAAGGAGGAGCCGGAGGTTTTGGAGGCAAGATTCGGCGAGGGCTACGCGCAGCGTAGCTTCAACGGCATGCGCAATGCGTTGCAGCTCTGGGAGGTCTCCATGCCCCGGCTGGAGCCGGCTTTTGCCCCGGCAATCCGGGGCTTCCTGGCCGACCATGGCGGCGTTACGCCGTTTTTGTGGCGTTCCCTGCTGGGCGTCGATCTGCTGGTCGTCGCGCCCGGCTGGAAAATCGACGATCCGAAAAACGGTGAGCCGTGGCTGGTGTTGAACACAACGTTTAAAGAGGTGATTGGCTGATGTTTGCGAAATACACCTACAAGGCGAATGCGGCGCAGGGCAATGTATTAAACGATATTGCCCTGCTGCTGACCGGCACGACGAACAAAGCGCTGTTGTCCGCCGACTGCGTGCAGGCCAGCACCGAGATTATCGCCGTCAATCCGGCGGGTTGGTCGCTATTCGATGCCGCCGCCGGCACGAATAAAAAATGCCTGTCGGCGCCCTGCGCCAATGGGGGCACGAAGTACGTGGTGCTGAGCACGGCTACCAGCGGCTATGTTTATTTGCCCTTGTATGAAAGCTGGAACGCCGTCACACACGCGGGCACCAACGTGACGAACGGCAGCGAAACCAGCACAACCATGGCGCCGCCGGTTAATTTGACGCTGGGTGGTACGCTGCTGATCGGCGCGACGGAGCGCTATCTGGTCATGAGCGGTTATACCGCGGCCGGCTGGATGGCGAACGGCGCCGTCATTATCGGCGAGCGTGAGCCGGTCGATCCGTGGGACACGGTCGCGGCGGGTTATCCGGTGTCGGTGCACGGCACCGCGCTCAGTCTGGCGACGGGCGGCAATTATTTTTATGCGCCGCGCCTTAAGGGCGCCTCATCCGATTATACGGGCAGCAGTGCGATCTATTGTGCGGCCACGGCGGCGCTCAACAGCTCGGGCGCACCACCGTGTCCCACGCAGATGGCGCGCGACGCGAATTTCCAGCCAGTCTATCCGCTGTTTCCGATCAGCCTCACCGGCTACCACTCGTCGCTGGGATACGTGCATCAGGGCGGCCGCCTGCTGGGAGACCTGTATGCGACCACGTCGGGTGTCGGCACCACGGGCGATGAATTGCCGGTCGGCGCTGACATTTATTGCATTGCAAAAGCCGGCGCGTCTGCCGCGCTGGCGTTTCCCAAGTTCTGACAGATGGCGATATGGGCCTACTCCGGTCGGTTTGCGCCCGCGGTGCAGTCGGGCGTTTTATTGGCCGGCGCGCGGTATTGGGGGGGCGGGCTATGGCTGGGCAGCGGCCGGTTGACCGCCGCTTTGGAACCGGGCGTGTTGCAGGCTCCCCGATTGCGCTGGGGGGTAGGCGGTGCGGTGATACAAAGCGTCGCATCCCAGGCGGCGCCTGACCCGGCATCGCCTTGGGGCGGTGCACTGAGCTTGTCCGGCCTCGCCGAGGCCGACGGCTCCGCCTGGTCCGGCGCCGCCGTGTGGGTGTTCGCCGATCCGCTGGCCGCAGTCACCGTGGCGGCGGACGGCACGTTCAGCGTGCAGGGCGCTTTGGCCGGCCAGGCTTACAACCTGGCGCTGGTCGATCCCGCCGGCGTGCGGCCTGCGCTGTTTTTATCGGGTGTTGTCGGTGGTTAGTGGTCAGTGGTCAGTGATCAGTGGTCAGTGATCAGTCGCTGCCAGCCATAGCCACTCATTACTAACCACTGACCACTGACCACTAATCACTGACCACTAAAGCTTAAGGAGTCATCATGGCTGAGCAAACGATGGATCTTGAATTCGACCGCAAACTGAAAAGCGTCGAAATCGCCGGAAAAACGGTGTTTATCGGCAAAATCAAGGTCAAAAACGTGCCGGCCGCCGCCCAGGCGGTGCGCGCCATTTATGCCGGCACCACCGCCAATCCCAAACGCGCCGAGCTGGCCGGTCTGCTGTTCGAGCGCATCGAGTCGGCCATTGTGCTGGTGGCGCGGCTGCTGGACGTGGACGAGGCCTGGGTTGCCGAGCTGAGCATTGATGATTTGTCGGTGCTGCTGGCCGAGGCGTGGGCGGTGAACGAAAATTTTTTCATCCAGGCGCTGGCGGTCATCATGCAGGGCTGGGCGACGCCCCCGGCCTCAGTTGGTACGACGGATGCCAGCGCCTCATCGAGCGAGGTCACCGGCGATCCGAACTCCCCGACTACGCCTACGACGATTTCCGGGGATTCCTCGAATCCATCGCCCGATCCGAGCGGCGACGTGCTGGACAGCGGCTCTATCTGATGGCGCTGGCGGCCGGCGGCAGCGCCGATGCGATTAATCAAGAGCTGAGCAAGCTGTCCTCGTGAACGCCAACGCGCTATCGCTGAATCTGCGCATCGCAACGGATGCGCAGCAGACGCATGCGGAGCTGAACCGCGTCGATGCCGGCCTGTTGCAAGTCGGCACTGCCGGCGCAACGGCGGGTGCGCAAGCGTCTGATGCGCTGTCCCGGCTGGGGGCGCAAGGCAGTGCGGCGTTGGCGGCCATTGAGCAGCGGACACGGGCGGCGGCAGCGGCACAGGCGGCGCTGGAGCAGCAAACCCGAGAGGCGGCGGTAGCCCAGGCGGCATTGGAGCGGCAAGCCGGCGCGGCAGCAGCAGCGGTTGCGCAGGAGGCGGCACCAGTCGGCGCAACGATGGCGCGCCTGGGCACCGATGCCTCGCGGGCCGGTGATGCGCTGTCCCGGCTGGGTGCGCAGGGTGGCGCGGCTTTGGCGGCCATGGAACAACGGGCGCGATCAGCTGCGGCGGCGCAAGCGGCTCTGGCGCAGCAGGCCGGCGCGGCAGCGGCGACCCAGGCGGCGACTTGGGCGCGACTGGGCTCCGATTCGTCACGAGCCACCGACGCGCTATCCCGAATGGGCGCGCAGGGCAGCGCGGCGTTGGCGGCCATGGGGCAGCAGGCCGGCACGGCGGCAACGGGGCTGACCCGCGTCGAGCGCTCGGCGGCGTCAGCCGGCAGCGGCCTCTTGGCCATGGCGGGATCGGTGGTCGCCATCGCCGCGCTTACCGCCGGGCTGCGCGGCGCCGTGGACGCCATGGCGCGGCTGGATAAAACCGCCAAGGCGCTGGAGTCGATTTCGGGTTCGTCCATTGCCGCCGCCCAGGATTACGCCTACATCCAGGAGGTGTCGGACCGGCTCGGCGTCAGCCTGACCGGCGCCGCCGCCGGCTTCGTCAAGCTGACGGCGGCGGCGCAGGGCACGTCGTTGCAGGGCGATGCCGCCCGGCGCGTGTTTGAGTCCGTCGCCAAGGCCGGATCGGCGCTGGGGCTGAGCAGCGACGAAGTGAACGGCGCGCTGCTGGCGATCAGCCAGATGATGAGCAAGGGCACGGTCGCGTCGGAAGAATTGCGCGGCCAGCTGGGCGAACGCCTGCCGGGCGCATTCCAGGTGGCCGCTCGCGCCATGGGGGTGACCACGGCGGAGCTGTCGAAAATGCTGGAGCAGGGGCAGGTCATCGCGGATGACTTTTTGCCCAGGTTCGCCGCCGAACTGGATGAAACCTATAGTAATGCCCGGTTTGACGGCATTCAAAACAACATCAATCGGATGGCCACCGCCTGGGAGCAATTCAAGGCGTCGGTGCTGGATAACGGCGCGGTGAAATTCGTGCTGGATGGCATAACGTCGGCGTTGAACGCGGCGCTGGATGCCAAGGCCATCGACCGCGTTACCGGGTCCAGGCAAGCACTGCAAGTGGAGCTGGACGCCAAGCTGGCCGCCGGCCCCCAAAGTCTCGGCGGCGGCACGGACGTCATCGCGCAATCTCTGTTTGACGCGGACG
>SCQD01000084.1 GCA_004299145.1 Methylococcaceae bacterium
TCTACCCTTTGCTGTATAACAATGGTGTGGCTCTTGGGGTCTACCATTGAATTTGCAGATGACGACCGGCAGGTGAAAGCGTAGCATAACCATCTGACGGGGGTGTGGCTCTTGGGGTCAGCGGGCTTGGAAACGGGTTTCGCTCATGTCTGAAATGCCGCCCCCGTCATCCGCATCATCCAACACGCCTGCCGGGATGGTGCCAATCTACCAAGATCGTGGCTCTGAAAGTAGACGAGACGTATGGATGATTTTATCCGACTGGCTTGTTTATCGAGGAGACGATGATGAACCCCCTCTCAATCCGCGTCGCCGTTGATGTTGGCAGCACCCGCCACCGTGTGGCGATCGGGCTGCCGGACGGCAAACTTCTGGACGAATTCGATATCGACCACAATGCTGTTGGCTTCGGCGAATTCTTCAGCCACATAGAAACCATCGAACACCGCCACCATTTGCCGGTAGCGGTCGCTATGGAAAGCTACAACGGTTGGGCGCGCCCGCTGGACGGGCACATCCTCCGCCACGGCTACAGCCTGTACAGCGTCAACAACCTCAAACTTGCCCGATACAAGGAAATCTTTCCGGCGCCGGCCAAGACCGACGCGATTGATGCGCGCAGAATACTCGAACTGTTCCGCCTGTCCGAGCACCTGCCGCTGGCGAGAGATGCGCTGCATGAAGTTGCCCCGACACCGGTTGCCAACGACCAGCTCAAACGTCTCACGCGGCGGCGCAAACAGCTTGTCTGGGAACGGGTGCGCGTCCTCAACCGGCTGCAAAGCGACCTTCATGCGGTGTGCCCCGGCCTGCTGGCGATCACCGGTGAAGCGGGCAACCTGTGGTTCCTCAACTTCCTTACCTGCCGCGACAAACTGCCCAAGCTGGCCAAGCTGCGGCAGAGCAGCCTGCTGGCGATACGCGGCGTGGGCAAACTCTATGCGGCACGGATACGGGCGTGGCAACCACAGGCGCAATTCGCGCCCGAGGTCGAATGGGCGGGCGAAATGATCCGGCAGGACGCGTGCCGCATCCTCGCCCTGGGGAAAGACATCAAGGCAATGGATCAAAAAATCGCGGACATTTCCGTGCTATCCGAACTGGCGCAAAGCATCGGCAGCATTCCGGGATTCGGCCAAACCACGATGGCCGAAATTGCGGGAGAGATCGGTACGCTGGAGCGCTTCGAAACGGAATCGGGGTTGGCTATCTACACGGGCATGGCTCCCCTGGACAACAGCTCCGGCAAGAAAAACAGCACCAAAGCGCCGCGACAAGTCAACACGCGCGCCAAGGCTGCTATGATGGTGGCGGTAGCACGGCATATCGAATGCGCCCCCGCATCGCGCGCCTACTACGACAGGAAGCGCGCCGAAGGAAAAAAACATAATCAGGCAATCCGCGCCTTGGGGCGACAATTGGTGAGGGTGATTTGGTCTTTGGTTAAACAGGGTAGAAAATACGAAATCCGGGAAGAAAATTCAAAATAGGGCTTGAAAATTTAAGCGGGATGTTCAGCATCGCATTTGATTTCAAAGCATGGTGAGCGCAGCTCACCATGCTTTGTTGCTTTTGGGTTTTCCCTGAGCGCCGCCTCAATCAGGCGCAAGGAAGCGGAGGTTTAGGCGAGGACTGATAAAACAACTAGCCATTCGACTAAGCTGGCAAACGACGCCAGCCAAGTCGCTGGTTATGTCTGAGCGCGTAGCGCGAGTTCCGCAGCCGCCTGACCAGTCGAGCAACGCAGGGTACCCCGCAGGGGCGGCAAACCGGGGTCGCC
>SCQD01000085.1 GCA_004299145.1 Methylococcaceae bacterium
CGAGATGGCGGCCTACGTCCAAACCTTGGGGCCTGGCCGCTATCGGCTGACTCTGGCTCGATTGTCGGGGGAAGTGCTGCTGGTCATGGACGAGATTTGCGCCAGGGCCATGGCCGATCCCTTGGAAAAGCTCTGCTACCGGCCCGGTTTCCGCGCCTTGCCGCCGGTCGATTCGGTTGCCGTTCAGCCGCAAGGCGAGGTGTGGATCGTCCATGCCCTGGACAGCTTGCCGCTGCACCGCCACCTGGCTGGACTGCATGCCGGGCAAACGGTGCGACGGCTGGGCCTGACCACGGAAACTCGGTGCTTGGGGCCAAACGAATGGGACATAACGCCTGAGGCGCTAGAGCGAGTCATGGAGGAATGGCCGGCGCCACGGCTGGTTTATTTCCTGGACCTGCCCCAAGGCGAAGCCGAGCTGGCGCGTCACGAACAGCAAGGCGTATTCGCCTTGCTGCGGCTGGTTCAAGCGCTGCAAAGCCGCTACCCCGGCGCGGCATTGGTGGTCAAAGTGGTCACCGGCAACGCCGTGGATTTTCCTGACAGCGATGTGACGCCCTGGCCGGCGGGGCTGCACGGCTTCTGCCGCTCGGCGGCGCGGGAATTGCCGGAAACGCGCTTCGTCTGCCTGGACGTGGATGCAGCATTCCAGACACCGGAACGGCTGGTCGCCGCTATCGTTGCGGAGCCGGGCACGGAGTCCGGGGGACTCGTGGTATTGCGCCGTGGGCAGCGCTTTGCGCCTGGCCTGATGCCGGCCAAGCTTCCCACGCGGCCTGCCGGAGCACCGAACGCCTATCGTCCCGGCGGAACCTACGTCATCCTCGGCGGTGCCGGTGGCATCGGCCTGGTGCTGGCCCGCCACCTGATCCGAACCGCCGGTGCCAAGGTGGCCCTGATCGGCCGGCGTTCGCCCGATGCCGGGCCGGAAGCCGCCGTGGCCGAATTGCGGTTAATCGGAGATGCCCTGTATGTGCAAGCCGACGCTACCGATCCCGTGGCTATAAAGACGGCCATCGCTCAAATCAAGGAACAGTTCGGTCCCATCCACGGTGCCTTCCATTCGGCCATGGTGTTGGCCGACCGCTCCCTGGACCGCATGGACCAAACCACTTTCGAGGCCGCCTTGCAGCCCAAAGCCTGTGCCACGGTGCATTTTTGCCACGCCCTGGCCGACGAAAACCTGGACTTCCTGTTACTGTTCTCCTCCCTGCAATCCTTCGTCGGCGGCCCCGGCCAGACCAATTACGCCGCCGGTTGCACCTTTCTGGATAGCTATGCCGCCTACTGGCGCAGCCAGGTTGCCTACCCGGTTCGGCTGTTGCACTGGGGTTACTGGGGCAGCGTGGGCGTGGTCGCATCGGAAAGCTACCGGCGGCGTTTGGCGGAAATGGGCCTCGCCAGCATCGAGCCGGACATCGGCATGGCCGCCCTGGACCGCTTCCTGGCTTCGGATTGGCCGCAGTTGCTGGTGGTGCGCGCCGAGCAGCGCTTGCTGGAAGAACTGGGCGTCCG
>SCQD01000086.1 GCA_004299145.1 Methylococcaceae bacterium
CCGCTCGCTTGTCCAACCGCTTGTCGCCCAAATCAATACCCTTGAACTCTTCCTTCGCCCAGCTCACTACGACCTCGCTTACCTCGTGAAGTCAGTAGCTTACGCGGCAATGCTCAAGTTATGTGTAATGGTATGGGTGTAACCGCCCTGGCCGGATGAGCGTATAAGCCTCATTCACCACCATCATCCCCCTCGTCGCTGACTTCCTCGCCCTCGATGTTCATTTCACTCTCGGTTTCATCCGCCGCTCCGAATGCTCCATCCATGGCGCCGGATTGATGGCGCGACGCCAAGCGCAGCGTCTCCAGCGCCAGGCTCTGCCCGGTTTCGAGCGGACCCCAGGCCACGAGTACGCTGATCCGGTAATAATCCGGCGATTGTTTTTCATCCGCCTGGGTGGGGTCGAGAAATAAAGGCAGTATCCGGGTTTGCCAACGCAGATCGGCCACTTGTCCTTGCGCTTGGCCGGGACGCAGGTTGTCGGGCAGGTTGAGTTCGGCGAGCTTGCTGTGCGCAATCGACAGCGCGCGCGGATAGGCGTCGGCGGTTGCCGCGGTATTGAGGCCGTTGCTGAAGATCAGGCTGACCACGCCGGCAGTCAGCGCCAGTATGGTGAACGCCACCATGACTTCAATCAGGGTGAAGCCGCGCTCATACCGATCCGGTTTCGCATTCAGGTTCATCAACTCGCCACCAGCCAGGTGCGCAGCGCCTACTCGCGGCTATGGCTTATCTTTTCGTCTGGGTTTGGGCCGGCGCCGCGAGGGTTGCGCTGGGCCGTCCGCACGCTGGTGAGGCATTGCCGGCGGCGGAGCGGCGGCGGGCGGTGCGGCAATCAAACCCACTCGCACCATCAAATCCGCCACTTCCTGTTCGCTCATTTCGCTGAACGTGCAGGCTTTCAGGCGCGGCGGCAGCACGATGTCGCCGTAGCGGATGCGTATCAGGCGGCTGACGGTGACGCCCAGCGCTTCGAACATGCGCCGCACGATGCGGTTGCGGCCTTCTTTGAGGGTGACGTGGTACCAGTGATTGGCGCCTTCGCCACCGGCGGGCATGAGGGATTCGAAGCGGGCCGGCCCGTCTTCCAGCGTAATGCCCCGAGTGAGCCGCTCCAGCATTTCGTCGGAGACGCTGCCCAGCACGCGCACGGCGTATTCGCGTTCCATTTCGAATGAAGGATGCATCAGCCGGTTGGCCAATTCACCGTGGTTGGTGACCAGCAGCAGGCCCTGGGTGTTGACGTCCAGGCGGCCCACGGCGATCCAGCGGCCTTCTTTGATGCGCGGCAACTGGGTGAAAATGACCGGCCGTCCTTCCGGGTCGTTGCGGGTGACCAGTTCGCCGGAAGGCTTGTGGTACAGCAGTACGCGCGGGGTTTGCTCCAAGCGCCGCGCATAGTCGACCGGTCTGCCGTTGATGCTGAGCTGGTCGCCTTCGTGCAGCTTGTCGCCCAGCTTGACGGGCTGGCCGTTGACGCGGATGGCGCCCAGTGCGATCCATTGTTCAATTTCGCGGCGCGAGCCCAGCCCGGCGCGGGCGAGTACTTTTTGAATCCGTTCGCCGTCTTCGGCCAGTTCAGCCGTCGGCAGGCGTGGCGCGGACGGTTGCGGCATCGGCTTCGGCGCTTTGCGGGGCTGCGCCGCCGGGTGGTTCGGATGGCGTGATTGGGGTGGTTTCGGGGGTTTCATCGTTTGGGTCTAAGGGAGTTTGTACCGCGTCGGGTACGGCAACGCTGTCCAGATCGGCGATTTCTTGCAGCGTCGGTAATTGTTCCAGGCTTTGTAAATTGAAATAGTCGAGAAAATGCCGGGTGGTGGCGTACAAACCCGGCCGGCCCGGTACTTCCTTGTGACCGACCACCTGCACCCATTCCCGGTCCAGCAAGGTGCGGATGACGGATTGACTGACGGCCACACCGCGAATTTGTTCGATTTCACCGCGCGTCACCGGTTGACGATAGGCGATGATGGCCAAAGTTTCCAGCACGGCGCGCGAATAGCGTCCCGGTTTTTCTTCGAACAGGCGCGAAACCCAGGGCGAATACTCGGCGCGCACTTGAAAGCGCCAGCCACCGGCGACCAGGATCAACTCCAACGGGCGGTGGCTATAGTCTTCGGCCAGTTCGACCAGGGTGGCTTGCAGCGTTTCCGGCTCGGGTTGCTCGGCTGCCTCGAACAAGCCCTGCAACTGGGACATGGTCACCGGTTGCTGGGCGGCGAACAGGGCGGCTTCGAGTATGGCTTTAAGTTCCATATCCTAAGCGGCGCGCGGCCGCACCTCCACTTGGCCCAACACTTCGTTTTGCACGATTTCGATCAGGCCTTCCTTGGCCAGTTCCAGCATGGCCAGCATGGCCACCACGGCGCCGTGGCGGCCTTCCTGATGATTGAACAGGCCGGTGAACGCCAGCACTTCGCCGGCGTTGATCCGCTGCAAAATGCTGCTCATGCGCTCGCGCACCGACAAAGGTTCTCGCATGATCTGGTGGTGGCTGCGCTGGTCCATGCGCTTCAATACGTCGCGGAAGGCCTGGATGGCATCGGCCAGATCCAGTTCGGGATAGACTTTTCTGACCACGATACGGTGGGTGTCAGCGTTCACTTCAAACACGTCCCGCTCCATGCGCGGCAAAGCGTCGATGTCGAGGGCGGCTTGCTTGAAAGCTTCATATTCCTGCAAGCGCCGGATCAAGGCGGCGCGCGGGTCTTCTTCTTCCGCCTCGGCTTCGGCGGGGCGCGGCAACAACAAGCGCGATTTGATTTCCGCCAGATAGGCGGCCATCAACAGGTATTCCGCCGCCAGTTCCATGCGCATCGCGCCCATCATGCCGATGTAGTCGATGTATTGGCGCGTCACCACCGCCATGGGGATGTCGAGGATGTCGATGTTCTGCCGTTTGATCAGGTACAGCAGCAAATCCAGCGGGCCTTCGAAGGTCTCCAGAAAAACTTCCAGGGCATCCGGCGGGATGTAGAGATCGGCCGGCAATTCCGTCAGCGGCGCGCCCCGCACCATGGCGTAGGGCGCAGCGCCGGTATTGGGCTGTTCTACGTCCACGGCGGTGAGCCCGGCAACAACGCCGTCGCATCGATGATCAAATCAGCCGCCGGCCACGACGATGAACAGCCGCTGCAACAAAGTCACCGGCACAGCCAGAAAGACCGACAGCAGATTGGTAACCACCAGCGCCATCAGGATGTAAAAACCATAAGGTTCGATCTGGGCAAATTTATCGGCCAGACGCGGCGGCAACAGGCTGGTGACGATTCTGCCGCCGTCCAGCGGCGGCAGCGGCAACAGGTTCAGCGCGGCCAACACCACGTTGATGCTGATGCCCGCCATGCCCATGTAGCCCAGCGGCACGGTGATGAAATCGACGTGTAACCAGACGGCCAAGCGGATCAGCAAGGCCCAGCCCAGCGCCATGAGCAGGTTGGCGCAAGGTCCGGCGAACGCCACCAGGGCGACGTCGCGCCGCGTGTTGCGCAGCCGTTCCCAGGACACCGGCACCGGTTTGGCCCAGCCGAAAATGAAGCCGCCGCCGGCCATGAAGCTGCCCATGATCAACAACAGGCCCGGCACCAGCAGGGTGCCGACCGGGTCGATGTGGTGCAGCGGATTGAGAGACAGGCGGCCCAGGCGCTTGGCGGTATCATCGCCGCACAGCTTGGCCACCCAACCATGGGCCACTTCGTGCAACGTTACCGCGAACAGCACCGGCAACGCCCACATGGCGATTTTTTGGATAAGGCTTAATTCTTCCATGGCGGCATTATAACCGATGCGGTCATGATGGCTCGCGTTGCCTTAAATAAGGCTTTTTATTCCTGAACCTGGATTCTTCTTCGTGTTCTTCGTGGCGAATCGTTACAATCTCTCAATTCTTTTCAGGCTTCCCACGTGATCAAACTTCGCATGGCGCGGCGCATGCTGCGCATTCATTGGGTGCTGGCCCGCCACGGGCTGGACGATCTCATACTCGCCACCCATTTATTCCGCCCCATCCGCTTTTTGCGCCCGCTGGCCCCCGGCGGCTGGCTGCCGGCGCGCCATGGTCCGCGCGGAGAGCGCATCCGCCGCGCGCTGGAAGAATTGGGGCCGATCTTCGTCAAATTCGGCCAGACCCTGTCCACGCGCCGCGATTTATTGCCCGAAGACGTGGCGGACGAATTGGCCAAGTTGCAGGATCGCGTGCCGCCGTTCCCGGTCGAGCAGGCCCGGCAAGTCATCGAAAGCGAACTGGAACAACCGATCAGCAGCACGTTTCGCCGCTTCGACGATGAGCCGCTGGCTTCGGCCTCCATCGCCCAGGTGCATACCGCCCAGTTGCACGACGGCCAGGACGTGGTGGTCAAAGTATTGCGGCCCGACATCGAACAGGCCATACGCCAGGACTTGACGCTGCTGTACGAACTGGCCGGGCTGGCCATGCGCTTTTGGCCGGAAGCGCGCCGCTTGCGGCCAGTCGAAGTGGTGACCGAGTTCGAAAAAATCATCCTGGACGAACTGGACTTTGTCCGCGAAGCGGCCAATGCCTCGGAATTACGGCGCAACTTCGACAACTCGCCCATCCTCTACATCCCCAAAGTCCACTGGCCTCTCACCCGGCGCCGGGTGCTGGTGATAGAGCGCATTTACGGCACGCCGGTTGGGGATGTGGCAGAACTCAAGCGCCGGGGCGTGGACTTGAAATTGCTGGGCGAGCGCGGCGTGGAGATTTTTTTCACCCAGGTGTTCCGCGACAACTTTTTCCACGCCGACATGCACCCCGGCAATATATTCGTCGCCCCGGACGCGCGTTATCTGGCGGTGGATTTCGGCATCGTCGGCACCATCAGCAAAGCCGACCAGCACTACCTGGCGGAAAACTTCATGGCGTTTTTCAACCGCGATTACCGGCGCGTGGCTGAAATGCACGTCGAATCCGGCTGGGTGCCGTCCCACACCCGGGTGGAAGAATTCGAATCGGCCATCCGCGCCGTGTGCGAGCCGATTTTCGAAAAGCCGCTGAGTGAAATTTCCTACGGACATTTGCTGCTGCGCCTGTTCCAAACCGCGCGGCGTTTTGAAATGGAAGTACAGCCGCAATTGGTGTTGCTGCAAAAAACCCTGTTGAACATCGAAGGCCTGGGCCGCCAGCTTTATCCCGAGCTGGACCTGTGGCAAACCGCCAAGCCGTTTCTGGAAAACTGGTTCAAGCAGCGCGTCGGTCCCAAAGCGACGGTAAAAAGGGTGAAAGAGCGCTTTCCCGAATGGGTCTCGCAGGCACCGGAACTGCCCGGCTTGGCCTACCGCGTGTTGCACGACGCGGCGGCGGGTGATTTATCGGTGCGCTGGCGCTCGCCGCAAGTGGACGCGCTGCGCTTGGAACTACGCCGCAACCAGCGGCGCACGGTGCTGGCGATAGCCGGCGGCGCCTCGCTGGTCAGCAGCGCGGTGCTGGCCACGGCGGCGGGCGGCTTGAGCGCGCCGGCTGCCGGGATGGGCCTGGTTTTGCTGGTGGCGGCTTGGTGGTAAGCATTTCTATCCCCGGCTACGCACGTATTTTTATACAGCTATACAGCTATACAGCGAGATCAGCGAAAATAAGGCACCGCGCCGATGGACCGGCAAGCACCGTGATAAACTGCCTTCAGGAGGTAACGCCATGACAGCCATTACATTCGATACGCTGAAATTTGTAGAAACCCTCAAGCAAGCCGGCGTGCATGAAGAGCAGGCCAAAGGCATCGCGACCGCCTTCAAGGATGCTTCAGGAGAAGCCGAACTGGCAACCAGGCAAGATATCCGCGAATTAGAAACGCGCATCCGTGAAACGGAATTGAGGCTGGAAGCGAAAATATCCGACAGCAAGGCCGAGCTGATTCGTTGGGTGGTAGGCGTCGGTATGCTGCAAATGACTTTAATCGCGGCACTGCTGTTGCGGTTGGTGCCGAATTGATTTTGTGACGAGCTAGCGGTGGGCGATGCCCGCCCGGCTGCATTGTTTGGCTTTTAACAAAATGGAAAGCGTTCTAATCGCCGTCAAGCCCACGTTATTAGCGAGTTTGTAACCTAAATTTTCGTCAATAATAACGAAATCTGCGTTAAGTTCTTTCGCCAAAATAATTGTTTCAGCCTCGCCCAAGTCCAGTTCGTTCAGCAAAAAGTCCTTGTACAAATGTCCCTGAATGGGTTGGACTTCAATAAAAGCGCATTCGATTTCGTGATAACCGTAGTTTTGTTTTGCCTTAATTTCGTGATAAACAGCTTCGGCAATAATAACTTTACCGAGCAGGTTTTCCAGTATATCCAAGCGCCCAATGGCGGCCAATGAAATGATTGGCGTGGTGTTGACGACGACTTTCACGGCAGTTTGTCGACATCGGCAAAAATTTCATCCATCTCTTGCTTGTTAAAATCAAAGACAGGTTCTTTTTCCAGTTGCAATCGGTTAATAAAATCCGATTTGCTGTATCCAGACAATTCTGCGGCTTTTCCCAGTGATAAGCGATTTTTGCGATATAACATCAATGCCGACAAAAAACGTAAATTCTGGATAAACTCTTCCGTGTTTTCCTTTAAAGACAGCAAAATACCTTCATGGACTGAAAATGAAATATCCAGGCACTTTTCCAACATCATGCTCTCCTATTGAAAGTGTTAAAGTAACTGCAAAAAATACCCTGCCCAATAGATACAGGATGCTGAGCGATAACGTAAACCCGGCCCCCGTCAAGCCATTACTATGGTCGTCCTCCGCATTGCGCGGGATTTACGGTAATCCGACTCAATAATGAAAAATCTTGTGTTGTCATGATGCCCCCTGCTTGCGTTTTTACGTAAAAAAAACCGTCATTGCATTCACATCCGTTGCACGGCGGCGGCATACACCTCCGAGTCACGGCCCTGCGTCGTCATAATCTGCAATTGAAAAGAACGCCAAGTTTCACGAAATTGTTGTGTTTCAGCGATAAATCTCCCGGCGATGGCCTACCCGGATAATTTGAATAATCAACTCAGTGCCGCATACTTCATAAATCAGCCGGTAATCACCGGCGCGAACACGGTAGGCGTTAGCAGTACCCACCAGTTTTCTGGCGCCAAGTGGAAAAGGATTTACAACCAGCGTTTCGGCCAATTCCACTAATCGCGAAATGACCTCGCGAGGGAGTTTGCGTAACTCCTTTTCGGCGGAGGATTTCCAGACCAGCCTATAACAGGCCATCGCGCTGTAGACCGGCTATCACTTCGACATGAGCAAGGCCTGCTTCGTTACGCCGTTCAGCAATAACTGACAGATCGTCCATGTCTTCAAGCAGTTCCTGATACTTCTCATACTCTTCGAACGACAAAACCACTGAAATCCGCTTGCCGGTTTCGTCAGTAATATATTGTGGATGTAATACGCTACTCATGATATCCCCCTGCTTGCGTTTTTACGTGAAAAAACCGTCAAAAACTACCTTTTCAACAGGCTATTGATTTCCTGCAACTGCATAAGCTGCTGTTTGAGGTTTTCAATTTCCTTGTCCCTCTCTTGCAGCAACAACAGGGCTTTTTCCAGTTCGTGGGCGCATTGGGTTTCCGTTAAATAAATGTTTCCGCTTTGTGAAGATTGCGTAAAGTTTTCGATGACGTTGAAAATGTTTTTCTCATTTAAACCCAGCAATTGCTGCAAATCCACGCCGATAGCCTCCGCGATTTTTTCCAGCTTATCCACCTTGATGTCGGTTTCTCCGCGTTCGATCTTGGCATAGCCATTGGCCGAGTAGCCCAGATTTTCAGCCATTTCTTCCTGTGACCAGCCCTTGCATTGACGTATCACCTTGAGTTTTTCGTGGACTTGCATGAAATACTCCTGAAAGTGTGGGAAAAATACAATGTTTGTGGGTTCTTTGTTGCTAAAGAGAATTTTATCATGGCGATACCTTGGAAATTTCAAAGGTGGTCGGCATTTTGGATTCAGGTCTTAATCGTCGTTTCAATCCAGTTCGAGGAAACTTTTCGTTGCCTTGTACTTGAAGAATAAGGCGCTCAACAGGGCAAAACGCGACCTGCTTCCTCTTATTTTTTCACAATTAGAGTTAATGAGGAATATAAACATGAAACAACTTACCAGGAAGTCATCGACGAAAGCGGTACTGTTCGCGATGACAGCTTGCGCTTTTGCCTTGCTCGGAACCAGCGCGGTCTCACACGCAGACGGCACATCGGCGGTCGCATTGGCATCCGGTGCGCTCTCTGGCGGCCCTTCCCAAAGCGTTGCAGCATGCTACATTTTCAATGCTGGCACAACACCGATTACATTCGTAAGTCGAAAGATACATTCACAATTCGACGGTATCATCGGTGAGACCTTCTACGATGATTGTGGCACAACGCTGGCCGCAGGGGGTGTTTGTGGCATTGGCAGCAACATCAGCAATAACCAGGGATACGCTTGTAGAGTGCTCATCGCTAAGGGAAACAAGCCAAATATCGTTCGCGGGGTAATGGAAATAAGAGACAGCTCCGGGAACGTATTAGCAAACTCTGAGCTTCGTTAATATAGATGCCGGAATTTATTAAGATTCATAATGCGCAGTTTGGGAAGCGTATTTAGTATCTGTAGACTGACGAAATATACATCCTTTTGCAACCCGGAGGGTTGTCAGCCATTAGCCGGGGGTTGAGCGCAACGACACCCCCGGTTGATATCGATAGGGAGCCAACGACCCTGGAGGGGTCGCAGTCTGCCACGAAGCCGGAGTTTCTGCGACCCCTCCAGGGTCGAATGGGTCAAATCGCTACCCAACCCGGGGTGTCGTTGCGCTCAACCCCGGGCTAATAGCTTTAACCCCTCCGGGGTTTTCTTGGTTTTTGGCTCCCGCGATAAATATTCCATGAGCTTGCTGAGGATTTTATATGACGCCACACACCGGGCGGGACGGGGTTTGAACCATACCATTACACACAACTCGCCTCCTCCTGAATCTCCCGCGCGAACTGGAGCCCCATGGCGAAATCCATAACACGCTGAAGTCCCAGCCAAAGGGTTTTCACGCCAGGTTCACCATCACCCTTGCGGGCCAGGAAGCCGCCCAGCATCGCGACCAATCGCACCACTTCATTCAGCGTCGGCGGCGTCTTCGGCGGCTTGCGTTTGTTCAAAATAAACGCCGCCTGCCACTCGCCC
>SCQD01000087.1 GCA_004299145.1 Methylococcaceae bacterium
CTGTAGAACAGCGCTTGAAAATGATGGAAGATCAGATGAACGCTATGAAGGCCGAAATGGCCCGTGTGCGCGCTGAATCCGCATCCGCTTCGAAAGTAGCCGATCTGGAAGCGAAAGTCGCCAAACAAGCCAAATCCGGCGGTTCCGCCAGCGGCAAAAAGAGCAATATGGTGTTCTTCCGCGGTGGTTATCCGCGTCAGGAACACAGCCGTAGCGGCGAATTGCTGGCAGGTGGCACGGTGGGCGGCACAGCCGGGTTGAATACGCACGGTAAAGAAAACGGCGATGGCTGGTATGTCGGTGCTGGTTTCGATTTCAACCTCAGCGATAATCTGTTTGGCCTGACCGATCAAGCAGAGCTTGACGCTGAATTGATGTTTGATTACAAGCATTTGGGTTCGTCGCACAACTCTCTTATCACCGGTTTTTCCAATGTCGCCGCCACGGCCCTCGGCGTTCCTGGCGCTCCGGGTACAACCGCGGTTACCACGACCATCAAAAATCAGGTGACCATGTTTTCCCTGTCCGCTTCGCCCAAAATCAAGTTCCTGCCGGGCAGCAACTTCCGTCCCTGGATTATCCCGGTCGGTTTGGCGATCAACGTGATCAGCCCGCCGAGCAGCGGCGTAACCGTGCTCAACCCCGGCTTGATGACCGGCGTCGGCGCGGAATACAAAATCTGGGATAACATCTATGCAGGCGCGGACTTCCGTTATCAGTTCACCGGTAACGACCTGAAAGAAGGCACAAATGGTGGTGTTCCTCTGAAGGGTACCGGCACCAACGGTCTGACCACCGGTGCTTACCTGGGTATCGGCTTCTAAGCTATTCCCGATGGTTGGATAAGAGGGGAGGGGCTTCAGGCCCCTCCCTTTTTTATTGCCTGTTGTTTTATCGCGATGAACCAGCGCTTTTTTACTTGCCTGATACTTGCCGGTAGCGTTTTTTGCTGCGCCGGGACTTATGCCGATGTTCGGCATGATCGTGGTCGATGGCACGGTAAATCCAGCAGCCATGGCAGGCACGGTATGGTTGTGTCACGCAAAAAACAGCCGGTTCAGCAGCCCGAAGTGGCCGGCAATTTCACATTGGCCGGTGTGCCTGGAGTTCCTCTGGAAGGTGACGGCGGTAAAGCGCTGCAAGGTTTTTTTAGCCAGTTGCGGCGGCTGGAAACTCGTGCCGACAGCGATGAGCGGGTGCGCATCATGCAAATCGGTGATTCGCATACTGCCGGCGACTATTTCAGCCAAGGCTTGCGCGTCGCTTTTCAGCAGCGTTTTGCCGATGGTGGTCCCGGCTGGTTGCGTCCCGCTGGCCTGAAAAACTATCGATCAGCGCTGGTGGTTTATCAAAATACCCCTTCCTGGCAGGTTTTCGACTCGCGGGTCGACAGGCAATCCTTGTTTTCCCTGGGCGGTTTTTTAGCCGTTACCCGCGTGGCTGGTCAAAGCTTGCAATACCGGTTCATCCATGCCGAATCGCCGCAGCCGTCCGTGGTGCAACTAACTTGGCAAGGGGGCGTCGATGCCGGCAGGGTGAATGTGGTGGCCGATGGTGCTGTCGTGAATCAGATTCAAACCGGCGGTGCGCCGGACGGTTGGATGCACTTTGAAATTCCATTGCGAATTACGCCGCAACGCTTGGAACTGCAAACCCTCGATAACAAGCCGGTGCGTTTGGCCGGCATCAGTCTGGAATATCGCCGCAGGGGGGTGGTGTTGGACAACATCGGTACCAATGGCGCTCAACTCAGTATTTTGTCGCACTGGGACGGCGGCGAACTGCGCCATCAGCTTGCTCGCCGCAATCCCTCTCTGGTGATTTTGGCATATGGCACCAACGAAGCCTTCGATCCTGATTTTTCAGCCGAAAAGTTGCGCGCGGCGTTGCAGGATGCGGCGGCTGTGTTGCGCGCCAGCGTGCCGCAGGCGGCGGTTTTGTTGCTGGGGCCGCCGGACAGTATGCGTTCCAGGCAGTGCGGCGGCGACGTTCAGCGCAATCTTGCTCTGATAAGAAGCGTACAGCGCCAATGGGCGGCGGCCAATCGTTGGTTGTATTGGGATTGGTCCCGGGTGATGGGCGGCCGGTGCGGTATTGCCCGCTGGGCGGAGCAACAGCTCGCCAGGACCGATTATGTACATATGACTGCACAGGGGTATTCTTTAAGCGCAGGAGCTTTATTTGCGGCCTTGATGCGAAAATATCAGCAGTTTATCGCGGGTGATGCAAAACCCGGACATTTGGCGGCCAAAATGCGGTAAGTGCGCTTGACATGGGTTGTGCACCCTGTATGATACGAAAGCTCTGATAGACGGAGTAGATCGGGTTCTTATAGTGCTTGATAATGTACTCAACGACGTTTTCAGAAATTCCAATTTATATAAAACAGGCAAAACTCGATAAAGAAGGTAGGTTACGAATGGGAGCAATTCTCGACTTGACTGAAAAATTGAAAACCCCGGGCGGCATTGTTACTGCGATTGTGATTCTCGCTGTCGCTTTGGTTTTCGCCCGTTGGGTATTCAACGACCAAGAACCGAAAAACTGATCGGGTATCTGATCCGGTTCATGAGGCGGACAAGCGCCAACCTTCAGGGTTGCGCTTGTCCGCCTTAATTTTTTGTTCCTAATGCTCGTGTACCATTAATGATGCTTCATGGGAACGCTGGGTAAAGTGTCGTGCGCCACGGTTTACCCGGCAATGCTGGGCTGTAGCCCCATCTCCTTATCTTCCCGTGATTCGTCGGGTGGGACGTGATTCGAGTCTCGCAACAAGCCATCGTTATGGTTGCCGGAGCGCTGGTAAAGCGGCATTGAACAGCGCCTCTCCCGAAGGGAGAGGGGGCTTTTTTATCGCTTTACCAGCTCCGGTCCCTATCTTGCTAGGCTAGCCGCCTTCAGCGCCCACGCCGAGGATCGACCAGTTGTCCGGGTCGCTTTCGTCTCCCTCGTCGTATTTGATTTTGCAGGCAACGCTGGTGCGCACCAGCTTGTTTTCCTGTCCCGGTATATCCAGCATCGCTTTGATCACGTAGGTGTGGTCTCCCAGTCCCCAGGCCTTGTATTCATCTTCTCCTGCCGAGGGGCGCGTCGTGCGCGCCAGACCGCCGGATTCGCGCAATTGATTTTCACAGTGCAGCAGTGCGGCATAGGTGCGTGCATTGCGCAATTCACCGACCGGGTCGTCTTCCGTCTTTTTCAGGTACAGGCCGGAGTCCATGACTTTAAACACGATGGGCATGATCACCTTCATGGTGACCACGTACAAAAATACGACAAACAGGACAAACAGGACTACTTTGAGTTTTTTATTCATTGGGTTCCTCGGCTACCGGCTGGTCCACGGCGGCATCGGTGATCGGGTCGTCAATTGCAAACGCAACCGGGGTTGTGTTTTCGTGGGTGCCAGCGCTTTACAGCACTATGCACATATTTGAGCACAAAACGCGCCATGGCGGCAATGAACGGTGCGCCGGGAAAGCCGCTGCATGACGAAGTTGTGGGGGTGGTTGGAAAAATGCCTTGCTTTTTTCGCCGTTCTTTTTTATAAAATCCGCGGTGCTACATGCACTCAACAACTTTAGTTAAAAATATTGAGGAGGATTTTATGAAAAAGCTCGTAAGCGTTCTGGTCGTTCTCGCCGTTTCTCTGGGCGTTATTGGTTGTGGCAATTCGCAGGATGGTGACAAGCAGCGCGTCTCCACCACTGTTTCACCGAGCCTGTAAAACATTCGGCGCATTTTTGGTGCGCCCTATGGTTGCATAGGTTTCAGGAACGAAAGACCCCGCAGCGCAAGTTGTGGGGTCATAACAAAGAGCAAAAGAGTTCCTTGGATTGAGGCCCGGGTGTCAAACACCCGGGCCTTTTCAGTTGCCCGCCAGCGTCATGTTGGCAATCAGCAGCGAGCCGGTGCGGGTATTGCCCCGGGTATCGACGTCGTTGCCGACGGCCACTAAGTTGGCGTACATGTCGCGCAGATTGCCGGCGATGGTGATTTCTTCCACCGGAAACTGGATGACGCCGTTTTCCACCCAAAAACCTGCTGCACCGCGCGAATAATCGCCGGTCACCAGATTCACGCCTTGTCCCATCAGTTCCGTTACCAGCAAACCCGTGCCCATGGCGGCCAACAGGCCCGCCAAATCCAACTTGCCCGGCTCAATGACCAGGTTGTGCACGCCGCCAGCATTGCCGGTGGTTTGCAGGCCCAGCTTGCGCGCTGAGTAGCTGCTGAGCACGTAGCTTTGCAGTACGCCGTCCCTGACCAGAGCGTGCGGACGGGTTGCCACGCCTTCGCTGTCGTAAGACGCGCTGCCCAGCGCGCCGCGCCAATGCGGCTGTTCTTCGATGTGCACGAAGGCGGGAAATACCTGTTTGCCCAGGCAATCCAGCAAAAACGAGGATTTGCGGTACAGATTGCCGCCGCGGATGGCGCCGATGAAATGCCCCAGCAAACCAGCCGCGATTTCCGCGCTGAACAGCACCGGACATTGGCGTGAGCTCAGGGAGCGGCCTCCCAGCCGCTTCATCGTCCTCTCAGCGGCCTTGCGGCCGACCTGCGCCGCCGGTTCCAGCGCAGCCGCATCGCGTGCCACGCTGTACCAGTAATCCCGCTGCATGTCTTCGCCGCGTTGTCCCAGCAGGGCGCAGCTCAGGCTGTGATGGCTGCCTGCATAGCCGTGCAAAAAACCCAGGCTGTTGCCCAGCACCTGCACGCCCTGGTGGGTGGATACGGTGGCGCCTTCCGAATTGGTGATTTCCGGCGACAACTGCCGACCAGCGGCTTCACATTGAATAGCCAGAGCCAGGGCCACGTCAGCATCCAGCTCCCACGGATGGTACAGGTCCAGGTCGGGGAACTCGGTCGCCAGCCGGTCCGCATCGGGTAAACCGGCGTAAGGGTCTTCCGTCGCATAACGCGCGATGCGGCAGGCGGCGGCGACCGTGTCGCGGATGGATTGCGGGCTCAGATCGGTGCTGCTGGCCGAGCCCTTGCGCTGGCCTATGTACACCGTCAATCCCAAGCCTTGGTTGCAGTGGTGCTCGATGGTCTCCACCCGGCCCAGGCGCGCCGTGACCGACAAGCCCCGGTCCACGCTGATGGCTGCTTCGGCGCCGCTCGCGCCTTGCGCCTTGGCTACACGCAGCAAGTCTTCCACCAGGCCCAGCAGGCGCGCCTGCTCCGCGGCGACATCGGTTTTATGGTTCATTTCAGACACTGGTGCCTCCCACGGTTAATCCATCCACGCGCAAGGTCGGTTGACCCACGCCCACCGGCACGCTCTGCCCCTCTTTGCCGCACGTGCCCACGCCGTGATCCAGCTCCAGGTCGTTGCCCACCATGCTGACGCGGGTCAGCACGTCCGGGCCGTTGCCGATCAGGGTGACGCCTTTTAGGGGACGGGTGATGCGGCCGTTTTCGATCAGATAAGCTTCGCTGGCGGAAAACACGAATTTGCCGGAGGTGATGTCCACCTGGCCGCCGCCGAAATTTTTGGCGTACAAGCCGCGCTGGACGGAAGCGAGGATTTCCTGCGGGTCGTGCGGGCCGGCCAGCATGTAAGTATTGGTCATGCGCGGAATGGGCAGGTGGGCGTATGACTCGCGCCGGCCGTTGCCGGTTGGCGCGACGCCCATCAGGCGGGCGTTGAGCTTGTCCTGCATATAGCCTTTCAGCACGCCGTTTTCGATCAGCGTGGTGCAGGCGCCGGGCGTGCCTTCATCGTCCACCGTCACCGAACCGCGCCGATTCGGCAGCGTGCCGTCGTCGACCACGGTGCACAAGGGGGATGCGACTTGCTCGCCGACCCGGCCGCTGAACGCCGACGTGCCTTTGCGGTTGAAATCGCCCTCCAGGCCATGGCCGATGGCTTCGTGCAGCAGGATGCCCGGCCAGCCCGGTCCCAGCACCACGGTCATGTTGCCGGCCGGCGCTTCGCCCGCTTGCAGGTTGAGCAGCGCCTGGCGTACCGCTTCGCGGGCATAGTCCAGCGCGCGGTCCTGCTCAATGAACAGGCCGTAATCGGTGCGGCCGCCGCCACCGGCGCTGCCTTGCTCGCGGCGGCCGTTTTCTTCGACGATGACGCTGACGTTCAAGCGCACTAAAGGCCTGACGTCGCCGTGCATGGCGCCGTCCTGGTCCACCACCAGCATCGCTTCGTACACGCCCGACAGGCCGACGATCACTTGTTCCACGCGCGGGTCGATGCGGCGCGCTTCCGCGTCCAGACGGCGCAGCAAATCGATTTTGGCGGTTTCGTCCAGGCTGGCCAGCGGATCGACGTCGGCATAGAGCGGTGCCGGCATTGCCCGGTTGGCGATTTTGACGCTGCCCTGCTGCCCACCTTCAGCGATGGCGCGCGCATTGCGCGCGGCTTGCAGCAGTTCCGGCAATAAAATCTGGTCGCTGTAGGCAAAGCCGGTTTTATCGCCGCTGACGGCGCGCAAACCGGCGCCGCGTTCGATGCTGTAGCTGCCCTGTTTGACGATGCCGTCTTCCAGCTGCCAGGACTCGTGGCGCGAGGCCTGAAAATACAGGTCGGCGGCGTCCAGCGAGCCCCTGAACAGTTCGCTCATGACGCGCGCGATGTCCGCGTCGCTGATGCCGGTGGGCTCCAGCAGCATGTGGCGGGCGACGGCCAGCGTGTCGTGATTCATCGGCAACACTCCCGGCTGATCGACAGGCGCCGGTGTTCCAGTACGGGAAACGCCCGCCTCACCTTGGTCATTTGTTCCAGGTCCACTTCGGCGCTGACCACGCCCGCTCCCGTGGGCAGACAGGCCAATAATTCGCCCCAGGGGCCGACGATCTGGCTGTGGCCGAACGTTTCGCGGCCATTGACGTGAAAGCCGCCCTGATTCGGCGCGATCACGTAGCACAAGTTTTCCACCGCGCGTGCTCTGATCAGCAATTCCCAGTGATAAGCGCCGGTTTTGGCGGTAAACGCGGAGGGGACCGCCAGCAGGTCCATGCCCTGCTCAGCCATGGAGCGAAACAGCTCGGGGAAACGCAGGTCGTAACAAATGGCCACGCCCAGCCGGCCGAACGGCGTGTCCATCACCAATGGCCGGCAGCCGGCTTCGATGGTTTCCGATTCGCGGTATTGCTCTTCCGAGCCGGGCACGTTGACGTCGAACAAATGGATTTTGTCGTAGCGCCCCACCTGCCGGCCCTTGTCGTCCAGTATCAAACAGGCGGCGCGCACTTTGCCGGGTGCATCGCCGGCGATGGGCATGGTGCCGCCCACCAGCCAGACGCCGTTTTGCGCCGCCATGCGCGCCAACGCTTCCTGAATCGGTCCGGAGCCTTCGGTTTCCGCGTGCGCCAGCTTGTCGGTGTCGTGCTGGCCCATCAGGGCGAAGTTTTCCGGCAATACCACCAGCCTGGCGCCCGCTTCCGCGGCCTTGCCGACCAGCCGGGCCGCCTCCATCAAATTGGCGCCGACATTGGGGCTGGACGCCATCTGGATGGCGGCGCACAGACTCTTGTTCACCCCGCCGCTGCCGTTGCCCTGGCCCTGGCCCTGGCCCGGTTTTGTTCCTGATCCTTGTGTACTCATTAATTCAACCTCTAGTGTCTAAAACTTAAAACTCAACGCCCTGATAAATATCCGCTGTCGTTAAAGCCAGGCCAACCGACTCGAATTGAAAACTTGCCCCGGCTTCCAGCAAATTCAGATCCCAACCACTGCGGCGACGATAAATCTCGATGCGCAAACTATCCTGCGCCACCAATACATATTCTTCCAGGCTGGGGATTTTGCGGTAATCGTAAAACTTTTCCGCCCTATCCTTGCGTTCGGTGGAATCGGACAATACTTCAATAATCAATTCAGGCTGGCTGTTGTAATGCTCATGCCCGTGCGCTTCACAGCTGACGTGCACGTCGGGATAGTAAAAGCAATCATGGGTCCGGGTCTGAATCCCAACTTTCATGTCCGAACCGAATACCCGGCAAGGCGTGCCGCGCAAATGATTGAACAGCAGTCCAAGTAAATTCGCACTGATAATGTTGTGCGACCGTTTGGCGCCCGCCATGGCATACACCATGCCGTTAACGTATTCGTGCTTGATGTCGCTGATTAATTCGCCTGCCAGATAATCGGCGACACTGATTTTCAATTGTTCCGCTGCTGTCATGTCTTTACCATGCCATGTGATTATTGGGTTCTTTGGGAATTTGCATGGTGGAACGTAAAGCCGCCCCCTGTAGGATGGGTAGTTCGCAGGCTGGGTTGAGTCGGCGAAACCCAGCACAAAAGCCATATGCGACGCCCTCTGCTGGGTTACGCGGAGGACCGCTAACCCAGCCTACGAACTTTCATTCCTTGCTTTCCTCGGATTCCGTCATTCCAGACAAACCTTTGACGTCCTGCCAGACGCGTTGCAGCACGTCCAGCGGCGTATTGCGCGACACCAGCACGACCGCTGGATCGTCCCAACCTCCTTTGATCGTATATTGGCTGGCGGTAATGCCTTCCAGCTTGTCGCCCACCAGTTGCTGTGCCAGCAGCACGGCGGCGCCCACGGCGGGGCCGCCGGCCAGCGTGCCCAGGATGGGCCAGGCCAGGCTGGTGCGCGGCATGACGGTGACCAACTGGTCCAGGGTATGCGCGGATAAATCCGCGCTGCCGTTGAAAAACAGGCGTACCGAAGGGCCGTCGAGAAACAGGTTGTGGGTGACGGCGATGCCGTCCGTGATTTTGAATTCGCCGCGCACCTTGTCGTAAGCCAGGCCGGTTTCCAGCACGTCGCTGAAATCCAACAGCAGGCGGCGTTTCAGAGTGTCGATGTTGAACAGTCCCAGCGCCCGGCCCACGCCCGGTTCGATGTGGCGCAAGCTGCCCTGGCTGAGATCGACCGACAAATCACCGTTAAGCTGGGCCGCGGCCATGCGCTGGGGGGCATCCTGCCATTGCAGAGCAAACTTCAGCTTGGCCGGCGTATCGATCACCGCGTCCCCCCAGCCCAGTTGCTCCCACAACTTGCCCAAGTCTTTGATTTTTATTTTACCATCCAGCCGGCTGAAATCTTTGCCGCCGGCGCGCACCCATTCGCCTTCCAGCGCGATTTGCTGCAAAGGAGATGCCAGATTGCACTGGTTCAGGCGCAAACCCGCGGGCAAACGTCCGATGGCGCAATCCAGCTGTCCCAGGTCGTGGCTGCGCCAAACCAGGTGGCGGCTGTGGATGTCAAATGTCGGCAACTGCGTGGGGTCGAGTTGAACTTCGCGGGTACGCTCCAGCGTGGCTTTGGGGGCGTCCGGCAAGGTCAGGCGTTCCATGTCCAGCGTGATGGGCGTCGGTGCCGGCCAGGCCGAGGGCAGACGCAAATTGCCGGTGGCAAATACCGATTCCAGGTGGCCGTCCCAGTGCTGGTCCGGCTGGCGCTGCAAGCGCACCGATATGGCTCCCAGTTCGCGTCCTTCCCAGGCAGGTTGGCTCAGCGCCAGATCCACCAGAGAGATTTGTGTCCCCACCGCCATGGCTTTGGGGTGTGCGTTCAGGCTTTTCCACCAACTGTCCAATGGGACTTGCCCCAGCTGACCGCTGATGCGCCAGCCCGGTTGAGCAACCGCATTGGCGGGGGAGGCGCTCCCCGCCAGCACCAATTCACCGGCAGGTGCTTGCCAGTTGCCGTCGGTGCTACGTTCCAGGCGGGTTTGCCAGTGAGTCCAGCCTTGGTAATCCCCCGCCAGCGCGACGCTCTGGGGCGACTCCCACTCGGCGTTAAGGCGTAGCATAGCGGGATCACCGGCTTTTTTGGCGAAGGGCGGCGGCAAGTCGATGCCGGCGTCGGTCAAATCGCCGGTCAAATCGAGCCGCAAACCGGGGCCGCTGCCGGCCATATCCTGCGGAAACCGCAAGTCCACGTGATAGCCCACTTGCCCCAGTAGATGCCCCCAGGCTTCCGAGGGTTGCCAGCTTTGCAGCTTGGCGACACTGTTGCGTCCTTCCAGGCTGAGTTGGACGTCATGACCATCGCCGAGCAGGCTCAACGTAGCGGGGGTGCCCAATACGCCGGCAGGCAGCTTGTCGGAGGCGAAGCGGTCATCGTCGAAGCGCACGCTGCCGGTCAGTCCTTCCAAGGTCAGGCGGCTGTCCGGGTTGTGCACTTTGGCATCGCTGATGCGCGTTTCGCCGCGCACGTGCACCTGCTCATCATCGGCAAAATCCAGGCCCAGCAGCAGATCTATCGCGGCGTGCCCGTCGGCATCCACATAATCGCGGATTTTTTTGATCAACCCGGCCCTGGGCGTCTGGGCAAAATAGTCCATCACCTGGGGCAGACTGCCTTCGGTACGGCCACCCAGCAGCAAATAGCCGGTCGGCGCCATGTGGTCGATGTGCACGAGCAAATCCGACACCTGGTTCTCGCCCAGTCGCCCTTGGCCGTTGCTGATATCCAGGCCATCTCCCTCGAACAGCAGCTGGGCGCTGAGCTGGCCTAGTGGTTGCCAGCCTTTGGCAAAGCGCAGCTCCGCGTCGGCCACGTCGAGCCGTACTTGAAAAATACCTTCGCCGTTCGGGAACGGAAACGCCGGCAACGGTCCCTGAAAGCGCGCTTCTCCGCCCAGCATGCGTCCGCCCAGAAACGCGGCGTCCAGCCAGGCCACCGTATTGGGGGGCATGATGTGGACCGGCAGGTAGTTGGGTACTCCGTGCATGTCGCCGTATTCGATGCGCGCCTGCCAGTCCAGCACCGGTGCGGCGTCGCCCGTGGATATGGATTGCGCACGGCCACAGCTTGCACTTTTTTGATTGCCCTCACCCCAGCCCTCTGACGGTGGGCTATCCTGCCCACCGCCCTCCGGGTGAATCCAAATCCGCTCCCGGCGGATTTGTCCCGGGGGGAGAGGGGGATCAAGGCCGCAAGTTGTGCCCGTGCTGGCCAGCGTCAGCTTGAAGCGGTTGAGCAGCGCCAAGTCGGGCGTTTGCAGACGGAAGCTGTCGCTGGATATCACCCAGCCGTCGGCGGCGTGCCGCCAGCGCACGTTGCCCTCGGCTTTGCTGTAGTCCTGCGGCGCGCGAAACCAGCGCGTCAAATCCAGCGCGCCGGGACCGGCAGCGACGGCCACTTCCGCTTCGGCGTCGTTGCCGCACAGTCTGCCGGCCAGACCGGTCACGCCCGGCGTTTGCGGCGTGGCGTTCCAGCCCAGGCCGTTGAAAGCCACGCACAAACCGGCATCCGCCGAGTGTTCTGGCTCGGTCGGATAAAACAGGCTCAAATCTCGCAGTTCGCCGCGCAACCCCAGTTGGTCCAACTGCGTTGCTGTGTCCGACGGCAGCGTCGGCGCCAGGGCATGCAGCAGCATAGCCACGTCGTCCAGGCGGATGTAATCGGCCGCCGCGCTCAGCGTGCCTTGCCGATATGCCAGGCTGAGGCGGCTTTCCGGCCAGGGTGAGCCGCTCACGTCGGGTTGCAGCCGCGTCAGCGCCAGATTCCAGCCATCCGCCTCGCGCCGCCAGCGGAACCAGCCGTCGAGCCCGGCAATGACCAGTTCCGAACTGTGCCGGCACGACTCGGGCGGCTGCACCGCGCAATCCGGTTGATCGGGCACCTGGTGGCTGAGCGTCGGTCCTGCCAGATCGACCCAGCCGGCCAACTGCGTCAAAGCGCCTTTTCTGACGTCCGCCCACAGGCGAAAGTCCGCCGCACCTGCCTTGAGGCTCAGCCCGCGCCATTCCGGCACGGGCCAAGCATCGATTTTGATGTGCCTTCCGTGCAGATACAGCTTGCCCGACAACGCCGTGGGGCGGGCCATGTCGCCGGTCACGTCCGCCAACAGGCGCAGGCGTTCCTCATCCGCGCCGGGCGGCGTCAGATCGGCGGCCAGGTGGTGATGCCTGCCTTCATTGACGATGGACAGGTCCACCTTGGGAAACAGCAAGGAGGTGCCGTCGCCGCTCTCGTCCTGCCAGCGCAAACGGCAGGATTCCAGTTCAAAGCGGCCATAACCGAACAGCCAGGGCGGCAAGCCACTGTCGCCGGCGGCGATGCCTTCCAATACGACGTCGCCGTCGCTACGCCGCCGCAAAGCCAGGTCGGCGCCTTGCAGGGTAATCCAATCGGTGCGCCAGTCACCGCGCGTCAAGCCGCGCGGCAGATCGAGTCCCACGTGGATTTGCCCCAGCCGGACGCGGACCGCGCCGGAAGCGCCGTCCAGCACCGCCACGTCGCGCAGCACCAGTTCCGGGTAAAAGCCGCGCATGTGTGCGCTGAGTCCGCCGATTTGCAAGGGCTGGCCCAGGCTTTGCGAAATATTGGTTTGCAGCGCCAAACGGTAAGCATCCACCGTCGGCAGCAGCCAAAAGCGCGCCAGCGTCAAGCCCACAGCGGTCAGCAGCAAACCGGCGATCAGCAGGATGCGGGTGGTGCGGGCCAGGTGCAGGGCGATTCTGATCATGGCTATTCTGCAAACACTTCCGCCAAATCAATGACCAGGTCGGGAAACAGTGCGGGGCTGGCGCGGTCTTCCGCCGCAAGCATGGCGATCAATTCGTATTTTTCAGTCAATTCGTTCAAAACAAACTGATGCACCGATTGTTCATAAGGAAACACCAGCCAATATTCCTTGACGCCGCTGTCCTGGTATAACTGGTATTTATCCTGGGTTTCGCGTTTCGAGTTGCCCTTGGATAAAATTTCGATTACCCAATCGGGTGCGCCGTTGCAGCCCTGCTCGTCCAGTATCCCGGTATTGCAAATCACGCATAAATCCGGTTGTACGACGGTATGGATGTCCCGATTGGCGAGTATGGATTTTTTTCGATTGTATAGCCGTACGTCGAAAGGCGCTGCATAAACGCGGCAGGGCTTATGCCTGAAAAAACCCTTCAAGCCATGACTCAGATTCATGGAAATGTCTTGATGCTTCACGTTCGGCGCCGGAGACATCAATACGATTTTACCTTTGATGAGTTCCACGGTTTCGTCGAAGCGCCAGGTCAGATAATCGGCATAGCTGTAGCTTGCGTTTAAATCCAGTTGCGATAATTGCGTAATGTTTGTCATTGATTTGCTCTCCTTAATTGCAAGCAGCGACATGGTGCCCCCCCGATTTTTGAACGATGAACTCGAAAAAGCAAACCCCAACGGGGTTATGTAACAAAGCCCAGGGTTGCGTTGTAAGCGCTACCCTGGGTACCTCGATCCCCAACAAGGTTACCAACTTAATCCTTCTTTCTCAAAAATAGATTTGAGTAATTTGTCGTGGGTAAAGAAAACGGTGTCGTTGTTCCCTTTTAAACGCAACGCAGAGCTGAGTTGAATCGCGTCCAAAGTGCGCAAGCCGAAGACGCCATATTGGTTTAATAATAAAGTTGCCTGGTTAATTATTGACGTATCAAGTTTAATCCAGTCAAATTTTTCATAATCTTCTTCAAAGCAAAAAATAATCGCGTTAGCCAGTTTTGGATCGATTTCTTGTATTCTTGTTTTTTTCCAAATGGCGGAAGCAAATTCCAGTCGAGCCAGCTCCGAGAGATAAAGCCCGTCTACTCCTATCAATGCAGCGCTGAGTGTTTCTGTATCACTTTCTTGGTGATAGAGTTTTAATAACGAAGAAGTGTCTAAAAAAGCTTTCATTAGCCTTTCCTGCGCTCTTCAATGAGCGCATCCGTTAAAGATGTTTTTAAGGTGGCGGATAATTGTTGTGACTTTTTAAAGTTAAACGAAGAAAAAATGTTTTTTTTCGACCCGGGTGGTTTTTCTTCTAAAAAAGTTACAATCACGGAAATCGTTTTTTTAGAGGGAACTGTTTCTTCTAAACTGATTTGGCCATTTTCATAGATCCCTTTAATGGTAAGCAGCGACATGGTTGATCTCCAGGGTTTAAACGATGAACACAATACTCAAAGCAGTACAATATCGTAGTTTTCTTGAGTATACTGAGTCTCCACGCGAAAGCGGATACTCACGCGCAAAAACGCCTCCAGCTCGGAGACTCTGTCGGCGTCTTCGTCCAGTAAGCGCCCGACGACTTCGTTGGAAGCCAATACCATCAGCTCCTGCACGTTGAACTGGCGCACTTCGCGGATAATTTCGCGGAAAATCTCCAAGCACGTGGTTTCGGCGGTTTTCAATACGCCACGGCCGCCGCATACGGAGCACGGCTCGCAAAGAATATGCGCCAGACTTTCCCGGGTCCGTTTGCGCGTCATCTGCACCAGTCCCAGCGCAGATACCTCGCTGACGGCATTTTTGGCATGGTCTTTTTCCAGGCATTTCTCCAAAGCCTGCAATACCTGGCGCTTATGTTCCTCGTCCTGCATATCGATAAAATCGATGATGATGATGCCGCCCAGGTTGCGCAGGCGCAATTGGCGCGCAATGGCCTGTGCCGCTTCCAGGTTGGTCTTGAATATCGTTTCTTCCAGATTGCGGCCGCCGACATACCCGCCGGTATTTACGTCCACCGTGGTCATGGCTTCGGTCTGGTCGAACACCAGGTGGCCGCCGGATTTAAGCTGAACTTTACGCGCCAGCGCTTTTTGGATTTCGTCCTCCACCGCGTATAAATCGAAGATGGGGTGTTCTCCGGTATACAATTCGATCTGCGAGGTGATTTCCGGGATAAACTCATTGGCAAAACTCAGCAAGCGCGCGTGGGTTTCGCGGGAGTCGACGCGGATGCGGATTTTTTCCGCTTTGGTGCGGTACAAATCGCGTACCGCGCGCACCGCCAGCGGCAATTCTTCATAAAGCAGGGAAGGCGTGGCCGCCTGCTGAATGCGCGGCTCGATGGAGCCCCATAATTTGTATAGAAACAGCATGTCGGCACGTAGCGCGAATTCATCCCCGCTTTCGGCGGCGGTGCGGGCAATATAGCCGCCCGTTCGATATTCCTGTTGAAACGCCTCGGCGAGGTGTTTCAGGCGCAGCCGTTCCGCTTCGCTTTCGATGCGCTGCGATACCCCACATACCGGGTTAAAAGGCATATACACCTGAAAGCGCGAGGGTAGGGATATTTCCGTGGTCAGGCGTGCGCCTTTGCTGCCCAAAGGGTCTTTCGCCACTTGCACCGTCACTTCCTGGCCGTCGCGAAACAGGGCGCCGATACCGCTGTCGGCGCAGCGTTCGCGCTCGCGCTGACTCAAATCGGATTCGTGCAAAAACGCCGCCCGTTGCAAGCCGATTTCCACGAAAGCCGCCTGCATGCCCGGCAATACCCGGC
>SCQD01000088.1 GCA_004299145.1 Methylococcaceae bacterium
GGGTTGAGGATGATCTGGGTGTCCTGATCGGGCCGGATGGCCTGGTCCTGGAACACGGCGTCGACCACGTGGGCGATCAGGCTGCCGCGCACGTCCAGCGTGGCCCCGACGCCACCGCTTTCGTGGCCGGCGATCAGCGTCAGCGAGTGGATGCGCACCGGCGCCTGCCCCTGGAACGCCACGCCCACCTGCACCGTGCAATCGGGCGATACGCCGGGCAGCAGGCCTTCCCGGCGCGCCGCCGTCAAGCGCCGCACCAGGCGGTTGGCCAGCACGATGGGCAGGGGCAGGAACTCCGGGGTCTGATTGCAGGCGAAGCCGAACACGGTCACCTGGTGGGTGTTGGGCAGGCGTTCCAGCTCCGCATCGCTCAAGCCGGTTTCGTCCACCGGCCAGCGCCGGTCGGCGGGCAGTTGGTTGAAACTGGTCACCACCGTGCACTCGTCGGGGTCGAAGTCTTCTTCCCGATACCCTACTTCGGTTATCACCTGGCGCGCCACTTCGGGAATGTCGACGCTGGCCTCGGCGGCAAAGCGCGCCGCCAAAAACAACACGTTCTTGGATAAGGCGCACTCCGCCACCAGGCGGGCACAGGGGTCTTGCTGCAGGTAGCGATCCAGCACGGCATCGCAAACGGTGTCGCACAGCCGGTCCGGGTGGCCGGCTGTAACCGATTCGGAAGTAAACACGAACTGCTCTTTCATGGTTTTTTACCCAATTTGCTGACTTCGTTGACGAGTAGCGGCAGGCCGGCGCCTGCGGCGATGGACAGCCAATCGGCGGGGCCGATGGGCGTCAGGCGCAATAAGCTGCGCAGCGGCGGAAAAAAGCCCGCGCCCACCTGGATGGCCAGCGAAGCAGCCAGGGCATTGCGCAGATAAGGGTTGGAAGCGCGGCCTTCGGGATTGAACAGCCCGGTGCGCTCGGAGCGGCAACAAAGCGAGTGCAGCAATTGCCCCAGGGTCAGGGTCATGAAAGCATTGGTGCCGGCTGCGGGACCGAGGCCGGAGCGGGCCACGGTCAGACCGTAGGCGCCCAGCGCGCCGGCGGTCAGGCCCAGCGACTGGCCGATCAGCTTGCCGGCGTCTGCGCGCCGCACGATGGGCTCGCCGGGATCGCGCGGCGGCTGGAGCAGCACGTTCTGCTCGGGCGGCTCCAGCGCCAGCGCCAGGCCGGGCAAAATGTCGGTCATCAGGTTGATCCACAGCAGCTGCATGGGGTTCAACACCTCGCCCAGGCCGAGCACGGTGCCGAACAGCATGATTTCGATCTCGCTCAGGTTGGAAGACAGCATGTAGTGCAGGCTTTTGCGGATGTTGGCGTAAATACAGCGTCCCTGGCGGATGGCGATGATCATGGTGTGCAGATTATCGTCCTCCAGCACCACGTCGGCCACCGAGCGCGCCACTTCTGTGCCCTGGTCGCCCATGGCCACGCCCACGTCGGCGGCCTTGAGCGCCGGGCTGTCGTTGACGCCGTCGCCCGTCATCGCCACCACCCTGCCGGCGCCCTGCAAAGCCTGCACGATGCGCAGCTTGTGCGCCGGGCTGACGCGGGCGAACACCGCCGTGTGCTTGGCCAGGCTGCCCAGCACTTCCGGCTCCAGCTTGTCCAGGCCGCTGGAGTCGATGATTTCCAGCGGCTGGTCGCCGCTCAGACCCAGGCGCTTGCCGACGGAATAGGCGGTGGCGCTCTGGTCGCCGGTGATCATCACGGTGTCGATGCCGGCCTGGTGGAACTGGTCCATCAACTCGGCCATGCCGGGACGGATCTGGTCTTCCATGCCCGCCAGGCCCAGCCACACCAGTTCCGGCAGCTTTTCCGCATCGTCCGTGCTGCCGCAGGCCACCGCCAGCACCCGCAGCGCCTGGCCCGCCATGCGGTCATTGCGCGTCAGCAGCGCGGCGCGGCCGGCTTCGTCCAGTTCCAGCAAGCGGCCGTCCACCTGGCGCCAGCGGCACAGCTCCAGCACGTCGGAAGGACTGCCTTTGACGGCGACGAACAGGCCCTCACCCCGCCCTTTGTCACCGGGCAATCCTGCCCGTTGCCCTTCGGGCGAGCAAGGCTCGACCAAATTCGCTCCCGGCGAATTTGTCCCAGAGGGAGAAGGGGACAACGTGTTCGCTTCGCGATTATTGGAATCGCCGCCATCACGCTGGTGCACCGTCACCATATAAGGCCGGTTTTCCGCCCGGTGCACGGTGCGCACCAGCGGATTGGCGGCGCGCAATGCGACGACGTCGATGTCGGCCAGCAAGGCGGCTTCGACCAGCGCCGTTTCCGTGGGCGAGCCGTCCACGCGGATAGTCGCTCCCTGGCCGGACAGTTCCGTTTCGCTGCACAAGCTCACCACTTCCAGCAGATTCAGCAGTTCGGTTTGCTGGGTATCGGGCAGCGGCCGGCCCTCGCTGAGGAAACCATTCGAGTCCAGCGCCAGCGACAAGCCGCCGCATTCGATGGCCACCGCTTTCATGCGGTTCATGGTCAGGGTGCCGGTCTTGTCCAGGCAGATCACCTGCACCGAGCCCAGGCTTTCCACCGCCGGCAACTGGCGCACCAGCACGTGCTGGCGCTGCATGTCTTTGATCCCCAGCGCCAGCGTGGTGGTCGCCACCGCCGGCAGGCCTTCCGGCACCGCCGCCACCGCCAGGGAAATGGAAGAATTGAGCATTTGCAGCCAGCCGTAACCACGCAGCACGCCGATGCCGAACATGGCGGCGCAGATGCCGCCGCTGAGCCAGGCCAATTGCGTGCCCATGCGGTCCAATTGGCGCTGCATCGGCGTTTCCGGCGTGCGCACTTCGCCCACCAGCGATTGGATGACGCCGATTTCCGTATTGCGCCCGGTCGCCGTCACCAGCGCCAAACCGCTGCCGCCGGTGACCACGGTGCCGCGATGCACCATGTTGTGGCGTTCCGCCAGCGGCGCGTTTTCATCCGCCGGAAATTGATAGTGCTTGCTCACCGGCAGGCTTTCGCCGGTCAGGGCCGACTCGTCCACCGTCAGGCGGTTGCTGGCCAGCAGGCGCGCGTCGGCGGCGATGTAAGTGCCCGGCGTCAGCACCAGCACGTCGCCCGGCACGATGTGCGCCAGCGGCACGGCGCAGGGCTGGCCGTCGCGCAGCACTTGCGCCTGCTCCGGCGTCATCTTGCCCAGCGCGTCGATGGTGCGTTCGGCGCTGCTCTCGGTGGCGTAGCCGATGACTGCGTTGATGAACACCACGCTCAAAATGACCACGGCGTCCGCCATGCCGCCGGTCGCCACCGACACGGCGGCGGAGATGCCCAGCATGAACACCGGCGGACTGGTGAACTGCTGGCCGAACATGGCCAGGGCCGAACGGCGCCTGGCCTCGGCCAGCACGTTGCCGCCGTAGCGCGCCAGCCGGCTGGCCGCTTCCGTCGCCGCCAGGCCTTCGCTGCCGGTTTGCAGGTTTTGCAGCAAGTCCTGCACCGGCAAGGCGTGCCAGGTCTGCTGAGCCTGTAGACCCGCCGGGGCCGCCGCCGGCAGCGGCGCGGCTTTCGAGTAGCCTTGGTGATCCCGCGAGGACGCGGCGGCTTTGACCGTGCGTTTTTTACGGCCGGGGGGCGGCTGAACGGCTGCGGTAAAACGGCGCGCCTGCGCTTCCAATTCGGCCACCAGTTCCGCCAGCGGTTGACCGTCCCGGTAGTGCACCACCACGCAGCCGGTGAGCACGTTGATTTTAATGGCTTCCACGTAGCCCAGGCGGGCCAGGCTGTCTTGCAGTTCGCGGCCAAAGCTCTCGCAGCGGTATAAACCGGCTACTTTAAAGCGCGCCCGGCCGGAAACCTGGGTATGAATGGGAACGACACGAGTCGGAGAGACGTTTGCCACGGTAATGACCAGTTCGGGTTGATTGTCGCCGGTGGTTCTGATGTTCTGGTTCCCAAGCTCCAGCTTGGGAACCCTGCCTTGCAAGCTCCGGCTTGCCGGGCCGCAGGGAAGGCACGGGAAGCCGGAGCTTCCCGACTGCGTTCCCAATCAGGAGATTGGGAACGAGCGAAACGAGCGAACGCAATTCTAGGCAGGGCGTATTGCAGTCGCGTGACATCGGCGGCGCGACGAAACTTATGCTGCGCTCACTAGCGATGGGGCTTACATTTGACAATGCAATCAATGCGGAGCAATCAGCAACCAGAATCATATCTCATCCATGCCGGCTAATTCTTCCAGCAATTCCGCCCTGGTGATATCAATAACAGGCACTTCATTTTTTTTGCATTCGGATATAAAAGTATAAACATCCATTGCCGCCAATTCCGCGGCTTTTGACAGGGTAATTTTTGCGTTTTTAAATAGCCATAGAGAATAGCTGAGGCGCATATCGTGCTCGATGTCTTTAATTGACTGTAAAACGACAAAGTCATTCGGGAGTTCTATTGCAATTTGCATGACTTTTTAAGACAGTGGTGAATAAAAACAAGTCCATGGGTAAACTCGGCTTGTGCTTTAGCCGCTCATGGCGGCAGCGTGGGTTTGCGGGGAGCCATGATAGCGTTTCCCGGGCCGGGTTCCCATGGGTTCACCCCGGCGGCGCGACGGCAGGCCGTCATCGAATCGTCACACCGGCATGATGAAATTTACGCTCCGCTCACTCCCGATTCCCCAGTCATGCATTCATGTCCCTCTAAAGCGGAATACGCTTGCCCGCATGCCTCGGAGCCAGCCCAGGCCGTCGGCGCAAGCAATGCGGTGCTGCTGGCCGTCGCTGACGCAGAACAACGGGCCATGCTGACCCGCTGCCTGGAAGACAAAGACATGGAAGTTACAGCAGCGGCCGACGACGGCAGCGATCTGTTTCAATTGTGCGGTCGGCACGGACCCTGGCTGCTGATCGTCGATCTGGAGCGCCTGGAGCGGCTGCACCAGGGGTTTCACGCCTGCCGCAAACACCTCTGCCACCCGAAGATGCTGTTATTGGCGCCGCCGGAGGAACCGCACCGCACCGCCCATTATCTCGCCCTGGCGGCCGACGATCTGCTGCCCTATCCCTGCCCGGAAGCCTTGTTTCGCTTGCGCCTGAATCTGTTGCTGCGCTTCCGGCATCATCACCCGGAGACGCTGCCTTTCAGGACGACTCGTTCCACCCCCGCATGGAGCGGCGGAACAATAGCCAGCCAGCGGGCGCCCAACATCCGCCACCTGTTCCATTCAGCCACCCCGCACGGCAACGAAGTATTTCTGGTCGGACTAGGGCCGAAACGCGGCAAGCAGATCGTGCTGGCCGGCGACCTGAACCATTGCGGTGCATCGGCCACACAGGCCGCGTTGTGCCTGGCGCAAAACTTTACCGATGCCCTGCGCCGCCACGACGACGTCGCCGACGTGGTGCGGCTGGTGCATTATGGTTTGCTGGAAAGCCTGCCGGGCATCAGCGTGCCGGCCATGGCGCTGGAACTGGACCCCGCCAGGCAGCGCTTGAAACTGTGGAACGGCGGCCTGCCGGACGCCCTGGTATGGCGGCATCACGCGGAAGTACTGCACCCGCTGCCGCTGCGCAATCCCCCGCTGGGCGAGGCAAGGCGTGACGTCGGCAAAGAACTGCACGAACTGCCGCTACAGCGGGATGACCGCTTGTACCTGCACAGCGAAAGCCTGCAAACCGCCCGCCATGAGCCGGAATGGCTGAAAACCCGCCTGGCCGCAACGCCGCCACCCCAGCGCTTTCAGCGCATCCATGCGGAACTGGAAAGCTGTCTGGCGCAAAACCAGGCGGGGCAAGACGTCATCTTTGCCGAAATCGCTCCTTTCGACCGCCGGCGCGCGCCGCGCGATTGACAGTCAGTTTTCCCGCAGCGGCATCACCAGCACCGGAATCGGGCTCAGGGAAACCAGCGCCTGGGTGGTGCTGCCGACGTGGATGCCGGCGATGGCCGATTGACGATGGCCCAATAGGATCAAGTCCACCGGACGGGCGGCGGCATAGGCAAGAATCGCCTCTTCCGCCACGCCGGCGACCACGTCGACGCCGGCAATCTCGGCATCTTGCAGCGAACTCGCCACCAGTTTCAGCAACGACGCCTTGACCTTTTCCAGCCGTCTGGCGTCGGCGGGGCGCGTTTCGACGTACAGCGCGTAAACGCTGCGCCGGCCGCCGGCGGCAAATTCGGCGGCAAAACGCGCCAGACGCGCGGAGTCCCGCTCCAAATCCAGGCACAGCAGTATCGAATGGTCACGGCTGTCTTGCATCGCCTCAAGCCTCGCGTAAATGGAGGCCGTTGTCCTGCCAGCGGCGCAACAGCGTCGACAGCAGCAACGGCACACAGATGGTGGAAATCGACGACACGGCCACCAGGGCGGAAAACAGGCCGGCGTCGATCAAACGGGCGTCGAACATCAATTGGGCGACGATGATTTCCGTGGTCAAACCAGCGTTAACGCTGATGCCGATCAGCCAGCCTTCGTGCAGCGTCACCCGCTTGAAAGGCACCATGACCATCACGCTGGATACCTTGGCCAACAAAGCGCCGCCCAGCAACACCAAAGTCAATTCAGGCGCTTTGGCCAAACCCCACACGTCCACGTGCAAGCCCACCCAGAAAAAAAACACCGGCGCCAGAAAACCGTAGCTGATGGATTTGATGTCGTGGCGCGCCATTTCGCCGGTATGGCCCAGGCCGTCGAAAGCGGGCCGGGTAACGAGGCCCGCGCAGATCGCTCCGGCGACGATGCCCAGCCCGACCGAGGCGGAAATGCCGGCAAAGCCGAACAGGATGACCATGGCCAGCAAGATGAGATTACTGGTGCGGCGCGGCGCCAGACGGCTCAACCATTTCGCCAGCCAGCGGAAGGTGACGGCCACCAGGACGATGAAAGCCAGCGCTTGCAGTACGCACACCGGCAAGCGTTCCGCGCTGAACGAGGTGGGCGCGTCGCCGATGCCTATCCAGATGGACACCAGCGCCACCATGAAGATTTCCACGATATCGTCGAGCACGCTGGAACCGATGATGATTTCGCCCATGCGGGTGCGGATCAGCCGAAACTCGTCCAGGATGGGGATGATCACCGCCTCGGCGGTGGGGATGAGGATCATGCTGATCACCAGCGACAAAACCCAGCCGTAGCCCATCCACAGCATGATGGCGGAGACCGCCACGCCGACCAGGACGATTTTTATCACGGTCAGCGCGACAATGTCCCCGCCCAGGCCCAGCATTTCTTTCAAATCGATCTGCAAACCGACGTAAAACAGCAAAAACAAAATGCCGAGCTGGCCGAGAAATTCGAATACCGGGAGATATTCCGAGCGCAACAGGTAAACGCCCAGCGGCGTGTTCTGGGCCAGCATGGCCACCAGCAGGGCGCCCAGCACGCCGGGAATGCGCACGCGCGCCAATGCGCCGGCCAGCAGGTAGGAAAGGCCGAACAGCGCGGCCAAGCCCAGCATGAATTCGCGGGTCTGCAATTCGGACATGAGCCATCCCAGAGAAAGCGGCGGGAAAATGTGCCGGCCATCTTATGCGCCGATTGTGACGAGTGAGTGTCACAGCGGCACTGCCCCCCGATACACTTCTGTTACGCAACTCTTACGCTGGGTGATTAAGGTGAGGTTTTTCGAAAACAACATCCTGATCGCGCCTATTGATGCAGGGTACGCTGTGCGTACCTTACAATGGCATCGAACGGTACGCACAGCGTACCTACAGGGAAGTTGTTTCCGACCAAGCCCTAACCGCCTTGCCACGCATACCGGGAGTTCCCCATGGCCAAAAAACCCACGACCATCGCCAAAGTCGCCGCCGACAACGTCATCAACGCCGCCGAGAGCGCCGCCGGCGTCAGCGTTACCGGGACCACCGATGCGGGCAGCAAGGTTGTGCTCGACGGTCTCAAAGCCACGATGCTTTCGCCTACCAACTGGAAAGTGCTGCTGACCGCCGACCAGATCAAGGCGTTCGGCCAGGGGCCTGAAGTGCTGAAAGCCGTAACCACCAACCAGGCCGGCAAAACCAGCAGCGTAACGCAGGCGATCAGCGTCGACACGCTGGCGCCGAAAGCGGCGGAGATCACGGGCGTCGCCGCCGATCCCAGCGGCAGTGCGGCGTATTATCAGGACAGTTACGTCAACGCCGCCGAAAGCCGGAAAAGCGTGTTGCTGAACGGCCGCAGCGAACCCGGCTCCATCGTGACGGTCAACGGCAAGGCCGTCGTTCAATACAGCCCCACCGCCTGGCAATTGGAACTGACGCCGGCTCAAATCAAGGCCTACGGCCAGGGCGATGAAATACTGAAAATCGCCGCCGCCGACAAGGCGGGCAATCAAACCCTCGGCAACTACACCCTGCACGTCGACACCGTGGCGCCAAAACCCGCGGTGTTCGACAAAACAGCGCAGAACAACGTTATTGACGGCGCTGAACGCCAAGCTGGCGTGACGGTCAGCGGCAGCAACGAGGCCGGCGCCAGCGTGACGCTGAACGGCTGGAGAACCGTGGCGGTATCTCCCACACACTGGCAGATAGAGCTGACGGCGGCCAATTTCAAAGCGCTGGGCACGGGCGGGAAAACGCTGAAAGCGGTGGCCACCGATGCCGCCGGCAATCAATCCACGGCCACCCAAACCATCACCATCGACGCCCAATCGACCAGCGTAACACCGGATGGCGGCGCGCCGGCGCCCGCCACCATCACGGAAGTGCAGTCCTCCCTATATGGCGATTCCGCCAAGATTCACGACAACGTCATCGATGCGGACGAGAGCAAACTGCCGTTTTGGCTGATCGGCGACAAAGCGGCGGGCAGCAGCGTGAAGGTCAACGGCAAGGCGGTAATGGCTCTTAGCCCTACCCAATGGATGCTGAAACTGACCGCCAAGGAAATCCAGGCTTTCGGCGCAGGCGAGGAAGTGCTGCAAATCGTCGCCACCAACGCCGCCGGCAAGAAAACCACCAGTACTTACACGCTGACCGTCGATACCCAGGCCGTTTCGGCATCCGAACCGGACTCGCCGGGACCGGCGCCCGCCATTGTCACGTCGGTGCAGTCCATGTTGAATACCGGTTTGGCCACGGACCGCGACGACGTCATCAATATCGAGGAAATTCAAGAGTTTTTTTGGCTGCAGGGCAAAAAGGAAGCCGGCAGCAGCGTGACCGTTGACGGCAAACCGGCCACGCCCATCAGCCCCACCCAGTGGATACTGGCGCTGACCCCCGAACAAATCCAGGCCTTCGGCCCGGGCGAAGAGACGCTGCAAATCGTCGCCACCGACGCCGCCGGCGAAAAAACCGCCAGCACTTATACCCTGATCGTCGATTTGCAGGGCGCCAGCGCACCCGCGCCCGCGCAGATCACCCGGGTCTGGTCCGCGGTCGATACCGGCTGGGCCATGGATTACGACGACGTCATCAATGCCGCCGAGAGCAAAAAACCGCTGTGGCTCACCGGCGAGAACGAAGCCGGCAGCAGCGTGACCGTCGACGGCAAGGCGGTGACGCCTTTCAGTCCCACCCAATGGACATTGAAGCTGAGCCCGGAGGAAATCCAGGCCTTCGGCGAAGGCGAACAAGTGCTGCAAATCGTCGCCACCAATATCGCCAACCAAAAGACCACCAGCACCTACACCCTGACCGTCGACACGCAAAACAGCGAGGTGCCGAAATCCACCGCAATAACCGGCGTCTGGTCGGATTTGACTCCCGCCTCGGGCTGGAACGGCGACAACTTCATCAACGCCCGTGAGCTGCAAAAGCCGTTCTGGCTGTACGGCGAAAACGAGCCGGGCAGCAAAGTGACCGTCAATGGCAAGGCCGTCAAGCAAAATGATGCCACCACCTGGCAACTGAAACTGCTGCCGGCGGACCTTAAAGCGTTCGGCGAGGGCGAGGAAGCGCTGAAAATCGTCACCACCGACGGCCAGGGCAAGAAAACCGAAAGCAGCTATCGCTTGACCGTCGACAGCCAGGAACCTGCGTCGCCGGTCATCGACCCCGTGGCAACGGACAACATCGTCGACGGCGACGAATCCCTGCAAGGCATTACCATCGGCGGCAGCAATGCCCCGGGCGTCTCCATGGACTTCAACGGCTGGGTGGTCGAGGCCGTCTCCGACACGCGCTGGAAAATCGACATAGCGCCTTGGAGCATGTGGTGGCTGGGCAGCGGCCCGCAAACGATAACCGCCACCGCCACCGATGAGGCCGGCAACCAGACGACCACCCGCCAGACCCTCATCATCGATCTGCCGCTCGAAACCGTGACCCAGGCTTCCCAAAACGCGGCGGCGGCGACGGACACGCAAATCCTGGAGCTGGTTCCCGCCACCATCGACGTCGTGGCCGGCGACGACGTTATCGACGCCGCCGAAAGCCAGGCCGGCGTCACGGTCACCGGCGGCAAGGGCAAAGGCGACAGGGTGGTCCTCAACGGCTGGGAAACCCAGGCCCTTTCCGACACCCGCTGGGAATATGCCCTGACGCCGGCCCAAGTCGCCGAACTGGGCGAAGGCGCCAAATTCTGGCCGGTCTATGCCTACCATCAGATCGGCGGATCCAGCATCAGCTACCAAGTGGTCACCATCGACACCCAGGCGCCGCCGGTACTGGAGGGGTATACGCTGCCGGTCACGGCGGACAACATCGTCAACGCCCAGGAAGCCGCCGCCGGGGTGACGGTCGACGTCTACCGGATCATGGAAGGCACGCAGATTACCGTCGACGGACTGCCCACCCGGGCCGCCACGGACGGCGGCTTGATTTGGCAAGCCTGGCTGACGCCCGAGCAAATCCGCCGGTTCGGCGAGGGCGAGGCAACCCTGGCCATCGCCACCACCGACCAGGCGGGCAACAGCGTGAGCTTCAATCAGGTCTTTTGGGTGGACACCCTGGCGCCCGAGGCCGCCGGCATCGATGCGGTCGCCGGGGACGATGTCGTCAATGCTCAGGAAACCGAGGTGGGAGTGCAACTGACCGGCAGCAAAGCAGCGGGCAGCACGGTCAAACTGCAAGGCATGGCCAAAGACATCGTGGCCTATGCCTTGTCCGACACCACCTGGGGCGCCTGGATCGCGCCGGAAACGCTCGCCGCCTGGGGCGAGGGCAGCTATACCCTGGAAGTCGAGACCGAAGACGCGGCAGGCAATAGCACGCGCAGTGAGCGGAATTTTTCCATCAGTCTGCGCGACGTGGCCGCGCCGACCATAGACCGGGTGGCGGGCGATCACACCATCAACGCGCAAGAAGCGGCCACCGGCGTGGTACTGAGCGGCGGCAACGAGGCCGGCAGCCGCGTGACTGTGTATGACTGGGCAGGGCAGTGGCCGGCCTCCCCGGTCACGGACAGCAGCTGGCAAATCACCTTGTCGCCGGCGCAAATCGCGCAACTCGACCAGGGCTGGCACACCTGGTCCATCGTCGCGACGAATGAGGCCGGCAACACGGCGACCAGCTACTACATCATGCGCATCGACACCCTGGCCCCGGCCGCCGCCACCCTCGACAGCGTGGCGACGGACGACATCATCAACGCAGAGGAAGCCGCCGCCGGGGTGACGATCAGCGGCGACAAGGAAGCCGGCAGCACGGTGACCGTCGACGGCCTGGCGGCCACTAGCGTTTCGGCTACCCGCTGGTCCCTCAACTTGACGCAGGCACAGATCGAGCAGCTCGGCCAAGGGGATAAAACCTTGGCCATTATCGCCACCGACAACGCGGGCAATGCCGCCAGCAATTCGCATGCTTTGCGCATCGATACGCAAATTCCGCAAGGCCCGGCCACCGACGACGTCGCGGGCGACAACGTGATCGATGTCAGCGAAAGCGCCGCCGGCATCACCATTACCGGCAGCAATGAAGCGGGGGCGACGGTGACCGTGGCCGGTTTGCCGGTGGTCGCCGTGACCCCGACCACTTGGCGGATTAGCCTGACGCCGGAGCAGATCGGCAAAAAACTGGACGTCGGCGCAACAGTCTTGCCGGTGGAAACCACCGATGCGGCCGGCAACAGCAACAGCATCAGCAAAATCGTCAATGTGGCGGGTGGCGACGCGCCGTATACGGTACGGGCCAGCCAGGACGGCCAGGCCATCCACAAAATTCAGCTGACCATCACCGCCAACGCCTCGGCGGCCCAGGACTTGGTGTTCCAGGGCTTGGCATCGGGTTGTTCCGTCTACGATCAGGCTGGTCGTGACGTCAGCGCCGGAATCAGCGGTTTCACGGGCCAAGCGGTATACACCCTGGTGCTGCCGGCCGACACCGATCAACACTTCGACCTCAGCGTGCTACCGGCCGGCGGCGGCACGGCGAGCAGCGCCAACACCGTCGCCGTGGCGCTGGACAGCGCCGCGCGCAGCGATGCGCTGTTGTTCGACGCTCAGGACCAAAACCTGTGGAACTCCGGCGGCAATGCCGGTTTTAAATTCCACGAATACATTCCCCTGCTGGGCACCGAATCCGCAGCTTGGAAAAACAGTGTCAAGCTGGTGGACGCCGGCATAGGCGACAGTCTGGATTTCGGCCTGGATACGCTGGTGCCGTTCCAGCAGGCGCTGGACAGCGCGAGAGACGCCTTGAATTCGGTCAACTCGGCCTTCGATTGGGCCAAGGGCTTGCTGGATGCGGCCCAGAGCGAGTACGACAACGGCCCGTGGTATAAAAAAGCCATCCTGTGGGTTCCGTTGAAAGCCGCCCGGCTCGCATACGACATCGCCAGAGACATCTACGACGATGCCTATCCCGCCGCCCAGAATGGCCTCAACCAAGCGCAAGCGGCTTACGACGCGCAAAAAGAAATATTGAAGCTGGAATACAAAGCGGGACTGGAATTGAGCGCCGACCTCAAAGGCAAGGTCGGCATAGCGGTGGATTTCAGCGGCGATGCCGGGTCGGTGGATTTTGCGCTCGATTACACCATGACGACCCGGACCAGCTACAACCAGACCACCGACAGCCTGTACATCCTGCCCTCCATGGTCAACAACACCGGCGGCGACCAGGTGGCGTTCACCACGCAGAGCCCGAACGTCAAGTTCGGCGCCACCATCAAGTACGACGTCGGCGCCAATGTCCACCTGGGCGGCAATGCCTACGCCAAGGCGCTGGGCAACACCCTGATCGACAGCAGCTTCAAGGCCGACATTCCGGTGGCCGCCCAGGGTGAATACAAAGTGGTCGACTTCAACTCCACCAGTTTCAATCCCGACGTACCCACCGATCCTTATCGGTTGCCGGTGCTGCACAATCTCACCAAGGGCGTGCTGTCGGCGTATCTGGACGTACCGTCGCTGGCGGTGCAGGGCAAATCCACCGCCTACGACAGCAGCTATTTTCAGGAAGGCGGCCTGGTGTCGGTCAATTTCGAAGAAATCGCCGATGCGCTGTTCAATTTCCTCAACGCCAACATTCAGTTAAACCCGGAATGGGCCTCGGTCCTGGGCCAGCAGACCATCGACGGCGTATTGACCTCGTTATGGCAAGCCATCACCGCCGGCAACAACGTGGTGACGCAAAAGCCGGTGTTCATCATGGACGCCACCGACTACGGCAAATCAGCACTGTTCCACGTCAACAGCTACGGTGACGACCTGTCGACGCTGAATGCCCATACCGGGTCGCTGGGGTTTTATATGGGGTACGGCAAGACCGACAACTTCGTCAAGGTCAACATCGATCTGGACCAGCTGGCCGCCCTGGTCGGCAATCTGATCGCCACCGGCGGCGTGATGCCGCCGGTCATCGTCAACCCGCTGGATCAGGTTTTGAACCTGGCGCAGATTTTGTCGTTCGCCGACGTCAGCGGCGCCACCGCCAGCTTGCTGCAAGAGTTTTTCGACGTGGAGTTCGAAATCGGCGCGGTGGATGCCGACGTATCGCAGAACGCCAATTTCGGCCAAGAATTCAGCCTGTCGGTCGACGACATGGACTATGTCGTCACGCTGGAAGACAACGCGCAGTTCAAATTCGCGCTGAACGACGGCAAGGGTCTCACCATCCCCAACGCCAGCCTGCACGACGCCGACCAGGACGGCCTCATCGAATACAGCCTGAAAATCGCCCCGGACGCCATGTTTTCCAACGACACGGAGCTGGGGTTGAACATGGGCTATCAGCTCGATTTTTTCAAATCCATGCTGGCGGTGGACTTTGGCCAGAATGCCATCAAACCGGTGCAGCTGTTCAGCGGTTCCATCGGTCCGTTGCTGCGCGTGCAAGGCAGCATGGACCAGCTGGCCATCGACGTGTACGAAAAAAGGTTTCCCGTCGACGTGGGCACGGAAATCGTCGCCATGACCGGCATCGGTTATCAGGACGGTACGATGTTTACCTAATGTTATCCGGGACGCTTCAAGCTTTGGGATTGGTGTCGAATAAAAACTTGCCCCTGCCCGAAGTTCGTCCTGAGTTATACTGCGTACACAATTGCGTTCTCAGGATAAGACCGTCATGACCTTCCGCGTCGGCGTGCGAGAGCTACGCGAAAAGCTCTCAACATTTTTAGAGTCCAACCTGCCTATCGAAATCACCAGGCATGGCCGAACCATTGGATTTTTTATTCCCATTCCCAAACGTCCCGGTCAGGCGGAACGTGAAGCATTGCTTGAAGCGGGAAAACGCCTGGATGAAGAACTGATCCGCCTGGGTTTGAAGGAAGACGAACTGCTGGAAGAATTCAAGGCATGGAGGCGTCAACAAACTCATGCAGCATAAAAGGCTGGTCATTGATGCCAATATCCTGATACGCGCCGTCTTGGGCACCCGCGTTCGGAATTTGATCTGGCAATACAGTGGCTCAGTAGCTTTTTATATCGCCGAGACCAATGTCAACGAGGCCGAACACTACCTTGCCAGCGTGTTGGCATCAAAACGTGGTTTAAGCGAAACTCTGTGGCGATCTACCTACGAGTGTGTACTGAACGCAGTACAGATCATCGCCGACAGTCTCCTTTGGGAAGCCGCACCCGCAGCCAAAGCGCGAATCGCCATGCGCGACGAAAATGATTGGCCGGCTGTGGCAGCGGCTATGCTGCTCGATTGCCCCGTGTGGACTGAAGATAAGGACTTCTTCGGCTCAGGAATAGCCACCTGGACCACCGCCACCGTAGAACTCTACCTGGCGGAATAAAAGCACAGGAAACAAGCGAAAATCGGATGGCACCCATCCCGGCGTTCGCGCTTCGCGCACCTTCAGTGTCCAAAGATGATCACAGATGAGATTGCTTGTAGGGATAGGCGGCAAATCCGACAAAGTAGAATTAACGGCATTACCCGGAGAGCGCGGGCGTCTCATCACCCGCAAGGTTCCACACGTGATCGCATATCCCGCACTGCGGCGCATAGCCATCCACGGCTTCCAATAAAATCCGCCTGACTTCAGGGCAGGCAAAGCGGTCACAGGCCGCGGCCAGTTTGTCCAGGATATCCTGCAACTCCGGCCAGGCCAGTTCGCTTTCCTGGGCGCGCATGATCAACGGGTGTTCGGTGGCGGAAACGTTGTCGCCGATCAACAGCTCTTCATATAACTTCTCGCCGGGCCGCAGACCGGTATAGACAATTTCGATATCCCCATCCGGGTGCGCATCGTCGCGCACTTGAAAGCCGCTCAAGTGAATCATGCGCCGCGCCAGATCGGCGATTTTCACCGGTTTGCCCATGTCCAGCACAAACACGTCGCCGCCCTGCCCCATCGCCCCGGCTTGCAACACCAGCTGGCTGGCTTCCGGTATCGTCATGAAATAACGGATCACTTCCGGGTGCGTCACCGTCACCGGCCCGCCTTGCTGGATTTGTTTTCTGAACAACGGCGCCACTGAGCCGGACGAGCCCAGCACGTTGCCGAAGCGCACCATGCAAAAGCGCGTCTTCCCGCCTTGACGCGCCAAGCCTTGCAATACCAGTTCGGCCAGGCGTTTGCTGGCGCCCATGACGTTGGTGGGACGCACCGCTTTGTCGGTGGAAATCAATACGAAGGTATCCACCCCGGCCTGCAAAGCGGCTTGCGCCGCATGCCAGGTACCGAAGGTATTGTTGCGCACGCCTTCGATGGGGTTATGCTCGACCAGCGGTACGTGTTTGTAGGCGGCGGCGTGATAAATGGTCTGCACCTTGAAGCCGCCCAGTACGCTTGCCAGCCGTTGCCTGTCCGTCACCGAGCCCAAAATCGCGACGATTTCCGCCTGGCCGGCCAGTTTGGCTTGTAATTGATGCAATTCCTGCTCGATCTGGTACAGCGCAAACTCCGACAAATCGAACAACACCAGCCGCTTAGGGTTCTGCTGCAAAATCTGCCGGCATAATTCCGCGCCTATCGAGCCCCCGGCCCCGCTGACCATGACCGACTTGCCCGCTATGCATCTGGCCAGTAAAGCCGGTTCCGGTATGACGATGTCCCGACCGAGCAGGTCTTCGATTTCCACCGGGCGGATTTCGTCGATCCTGGCCTTGCCGCTCACCAGATCGACGATGCCCGGTATCGTTTTTATCGGTACGCAATAGCCTTCGATGCTGCGGATGATCTCCTGCCGCCGCTTCAGCGGCACCGAAGGCAAGGCCAATAGAATGGCGGTAAACCGTTCCTTATCCAAAACTTTGGCGAAAGCATCGGGCGCATACACCCTGACGCCGCAGATTTCGCAGCCGTGCAGATCGGGTTTTTCGTCGAAAAACGCCACCGGCTGGAAGTCCCGTCCCGAACGCAGCGCCATCACCAACTGCACACCGGCGTCACCCGCGCCATAAATCGCCACCCTGGCCCGCTGTTCGACGCCGTGCCTGTTTTCCGAGTGTTTAACGTAGGAGCGCACCGCCTGCCGGCTGCCGCCGATATAGAGCAGCGCGATCACCCAGTAGATGAAAAATGAAGAACGCGGAATGCCTTTGAACCCTACCGGCATGACCACCAGCACCAGCAGCAGGGTGGCCAGCGTTACGCCGGTCAACACCGCAAATGCGGCTTTATCGTCCATGTAGCGGATAACCGCCCGGTACAGCCCCAGTTTAATGAAGATGGGAATGGCGATCAGCGGGGCGGCGATCAGCAGCCACCAGGCATAGGTCAAATCCGGCGTCAGCGTGCCCCAGCGCAAGGCGAAAGCGGACCACAATGCAAAGGGCAACAGCAGCAAATCCGAAACCAGCATGATGGCTCGTTTGGATTGGCGCGGGAGTTTCAAGAGGAAGTTGTGCATGAGAAAAACCGTGACGGGAATGTATTCATCGTTCCCACGCTCCGCGTGGGAATGCAGCCCGGGACGCTCTGCGTCCCGTATCCCGCCACGCCGCAGAATAACCAAGGCCCATAAAATTACCCAGGGCGATTTTCTCGTTCCTCGTTTTCTCGTTCCCAAGCTCTGCTTGGGAAAGCCGCCGACGCAGTCGGAATAACTAAGGCTTCTAGAGTGCAGTCCGGGAAGCTCCGGCTTCCCGCTTCTGCCCTGGGAGCCGGAGCCAGTTCGACAAGACTCGGGACAGGTTTCCAGGAGCAGATTTCCAGCCTGGAGGTTGGGAACCGGGGAACACGGGACGCGGAGCGTCCCAGGCTGCGTTCCCACGCCGAGCGTGGGAACGATCCTGTTACGCCGCTGCTTTTTTGCGCAGTTGTATCCCTAACTCTTTGAGCTGCAAATCGGTCACCGGCGACGGCGTGTCGAACAACGGACACCACGCCGATTGGGTTTTCGGGAACGCCATCACGTCGCGAATGGAGCTGGCGCCGGTCATCAGCATCACCAGGCGGTCCATGCCGAATGCGATGCCGCCGTGGGGCGGCGCGCCGTATTTGAGGGCGGTGAGCAGGAAGCCGAATTTCTGCTGGGCTTCTTCCTCACCGATGCCTAACAAGTCGAACACCGCGCTTTGCATGTCGGTGTTGTGGATACGCACCGAACCGCCGCCGATTTCCATGCCGTTGAGCACCATGTCGTAAGCGCGCGACAACGCCGCACCGGGGTTGGACTGCACTTCTTCCAGGCTGCACTTGGGCGCGGTGAACGGATGGTGCAACGCCATCCAGCGGTTTTCACGATCATCCCACTCGAACATCGGAAACTCCACCACCCACAGCGGCGCCCATTCGCACTGCATAAGGCCCCGGTCGTGCCCCAGCTTGACGCGCAACGCGCCCAGCGCTTCGTTGACGATTTTGGCCTTGTCGGCGCCGAAGAAAATCAAATCGCCGGTTTGCGCGCCGGTGCGCTGCAGAATTTTTTGCACCGAGGCATCGGGGATGAACTTGAGGATAGGCGATTGCAAGCCTTCCAAACCGGCGTCCAGGTCGTTCACTTTGATATAGGCCAAGCCCTTGGCCCCGTAGATGCCGACGAACTGGGTGTAATCGTCGATTTCTTTGCGCGTCAATTCACAGCCGCCCGGCAGACGCAGCGCCGCCACCCGGCCGTGGGGGTCGTTGGCCGGGCCGTGGAAGACTTTGAACTCCACCGCTTGCAGCAAATCGGCGATGTCCACCAATTCCAGCGGTATGCGCAAGTCCGGTTTGTCCGAACCGTAGCGGCGCATGGCTTCGGCGTAGGGGATGCGCGGAAACGGGTCGGGCAGCGCCACTTGCAGCGATTCGCTGAACAGTTCGCGTATCATGTTTTCCGTCACCGTCATGATGGCGTCTTCATCCATGAATGAGGTTTCGATATCCAGCTGGGTAAATTCCGGCTGACGGTCGGCGCGCAAGTCCTCGTCGCGGAAACAGCGCACCACTTGATAATAGCGGTCCATGCCGGAAATCATCAGCAACTGTTTATAAAGCTGCGGCGATTGCGGCAGGGCGAAAAAAGAATTGGCATGGGTGCGGCTGGGCACCAGATAGTCGCGCGCGCCTTCCGGCGTGGCTTTGGTGAGAAACGGCGTTTCGATTTCGAAAAAGCCTTCGGCGTCCAAAAACTGGCGCAAAAAGCGCGTGATGTCGCGGCGCTTTTTCATGCGCTCCTGCATCAGCGGACGGCGCAGATCGATGTAGCGATAGCGCAGCCGGGTTTCCTCGTTCACCTCGATGTCGCTTTCCACCGGGAACGGCGGGGTTTCCGACTTGTTGAGGATGTTCAACTCGTGGCCCAGTACTTCGATCTGGCCCGTCGCCAGATTGGCGTTCCCCGTACCCGCCGGACGAGGCCGCACCTTGCCCTTGACTTGCAGCACGAATTCGCTGCGCACCGTTTCAGCGGCGGCAAAAGCCGCCACCGTATCCGGATCGAACACCACCTGCACCAAACCTTCCCGGTCGCGCAAGTCGATAAATATCACGCCACCATGGTCACGCCGCCGATGCGCCCAGCCGCACAACTGGACTTCCTGGCCGATATGGGTTTCGTTCACTTCTCCGCACCTGTGGCTGCGCATAAACAATCTCTTTACTGTAGGAGGGGCTTTGCCCCGGAATGAATAGGCAAGAAAGCCGGAAATGTTACGTTGGCGTTGCCGACGGTGCAACCGTTCGGCCATTTTTGGCGCTTTAACGCCGGCATTGCCGGCAGATTGTGCTGTTATCGCTACCCCCCAGCCTTTATAATGGTACGTGTTTGTGCGTACAGTGCGGTAGGCGAATACCACAACCGCAAGTCCACTCCGGCTGGTTTGGTTTCTGGGGATTTTATAACCCATAGATGGCCGGTCGTCTTTTTTCATCGGGGAGCTGGAACAGCCCGCCGTTTAATGCTTAAGCAGCAAGCAATCATACACATCCATGAATATCAACATTTTCCTCATCCGTTTCCTGCAATTTACCACCTTCGCCCTGTTTCTATTCGCATTTCTGGTTTATGCGTTTACCTTTGTCTTGCTGCCGCTGGCGGTTTTGTTCCAGGTAACGCGCTTGCTGCACGGCATCGGTTTGCCGGTGGTCATCGCCTTACTGGGGGCCGGCGGGGCTGTGGCTTATGTGGGTAAAACGCTGTGGGGAATGTCGACGCTATGCCATCTGGTCTGGGATATCGGCATGCAGATCGTGACTTTCGGCAAAGCCCAGCTCCAGCGCTATGAGCAAGTACTCGCTGAATACCAGAGCGTGGTGGGCGCTTAAGTACCGCTGCTCCCCTGGTTCCCAAGCGTCGCGCGGGAACCAGGCCTTGGAAGCTCCGGCTTCCCGTTCGGCTCACTAGCCCCCATGACTCAAGACCGCCGTTTAGTCGTCGCCATTTCATCCAGGGCGCTGTTCGACCTGGACGAATCCCATCGGATTTTCGAAACCGAAGGCAAAGACGCTTATTGCCGTTATCAGGTCGAGCGCGAAGAGCAGCCCCTGCCGCCCGGCGTGGCGTTTCCGCTGGTAAAGAAGCTGCTGGCCATCAACGAAGCCTTGGCGGAACGGCCGCTGGTGGAAGTGATTCTGCTGTCCCGCAACAGCGCCGATACCGGCTTGCGCATCTTCAACTCCATCCAGCACCACCAATTGAACATCAGCCGCGCGGCATTCACCAGCGGCGACTCCCCTTTTGCCTATATATCGGCTTTCGGCGCGCATTTGTTTTTGTCGGCCAATGCCGAAGACGTGGTGCAGGCTCTGGAATCGGGAATAGCCGCCGCCACCATCATGTCGTCGGACTCCGCGCCCAGCGCCTTCGATCAGCAATTGCGCATTGCTTTCGACGGCGACGCGGTATTGTTTTCCGATGAGTCGGAGCGGATTTACAAGGCCCAAGGCTTGGCGGCGTTTACCGAGAACGAAATCACCGAGGCCAAAAAACCTTTATCCGGCGGTCCGTTCAAGGATTTCCTGGCGGCCTTGCACTATATCCAAAACCAGTTTGGACTGGAACGCTCGCCGATTCGCACGGCACTGGTGACGGCGCGGGCGGCGCCGGCCCATGAACGGGTGGTGCGCACGTTGCGGGCCTGGAATATCCGCATCGACGAGGCGCTGTTTTTGGGCGGCATGGATAAAAGCGATTTTTTGCGCGCGTTCGGCGCCGATATCTTTTTTGACGACCACCGCGGCCACTGCGAATCGGCCAGCCGGCACGTGGCCACCGGCCACGTGCCGCACGGCATCGCCAACCTCAGCCCTGCACCAGCTGATAGTGACTGAAATACGCCGTGGCTTCCAACAGCCGCGCCAACCGTAAATTTTTCCATTCTCCCTGGTGTTCCACCGTCAGCCACAACCCGTTGGCAAAACTCATGGCCGGCAGGATGATGGTTGCGGCAATGCCGCCGTCCTGCTCGCTGCCGATCAGCAGGCAGAACAGACTGCGTTTCTGCTCGCCTTCCAGGTAGGCTTTGCAAGCGTGCAGCGCTCCAGAAACCACCTCTACATCGGCAAACGCGCGCGTGGCATCCAGGGCAGGAGTAGCCGCACGAATCATGCCGGCGCAAACAGGCACGCCCTCCCCCCGCATCAGGATGAAATCACCCACCCGCAAGCTCGAGCGGTCTGCGATCAACATGGCCCTGCGGTTGCCGGCATCAAAATGCATCAAGCCCTGTTGGCAGTGTTGCGCTGCGCTGACTTCCCTGGTGCCGGCCGCCCAGATTTCTTCACGGCTGATTTGCGGATGCCGAGCCGGCCGCGGCTCAAAGCACTGGGGTACCCGTTCCGATAATCTGCTGCGCGCATCCTGGGCTGGAGCCTGCAATTCCAGAACATTGCCTTTGCCGCCATCCAAACCGTTGACGCGCCGCACGAGCTTGGCAACGTCGGCCGCCAGCAACGCGGCAATACCATCCACCCCGCCGGCAAACAGCACGGGGCTGTTGTGCCGGCCGCCTTGCCGGTATTCCCGGCAGGGCGTCAAGCGGCAAGCAACCGTTTGCCCAAAAACCGGCCCAGCGTCGCGGGATTGCAAGCGCTCCAGCAATTGAGGATTCAGAAACAAAAAGCGGTGGTCGGTGCTGACTGTGCCCAGGGCGCCGATGGGCTGCGGCATGGCGTTGTCGGCGAGGTCCAGGTAAAAGTCGGCTTCTTGCAGATTAAACGCCCGCTCATGCTGCAATCCCACCCACTGAATATGCTCATCCAGCCAAGCATACAGAGCGGCGCTTTCCCGCTGCGACAAGCGGGTGGGCAGCGCCAGCTGGAAAACGGCAATTTTGCACAGCCACTGACGGGGCGTAAGGCAAGCAAGTTTCTCATCATCCGTGTCCGCACTTTGGTTGTCGATGATGTCCGAGATTTCGGCACGGCGATAGATTTGCTGGATTTTGCGCCATACGTCCAACATGGGGGATTCATAGCATTGTGCGCTGCGCAACAGGTACAGGCCGTAAGCGGCCAGCGCCCGCTCAATCGCCGTGGTTTGCTGGGACTTGCTGAAAGCATGGGCGAAGTTGGCGGCATCGGTCACCCGATGATAGCCCAGCGCCAGTTCCGCCTGGAACTGCACGACCAGGCGGACTAATTTGGCGATTTTGTCGTCCAGCGGAAAGGTTTGCCCCAGAAAATAGGGATCGAAACGGCGGCAGTATTGCAGCACTTGCGGACGCAACAGTTCCATCAGCTGCAAACGCTGATGGGCGGGCAGTTCCGTGCGGTTCAAGCTGCGCAGGGCCTGGAATAATTGCCGGCAGCCGTCGCCGAACCCCAGGCTGGGCAAAAACTTCAACCAAGCATCGAAAGCGGGGATGGTAACAGCGCAAGGCAGCGCGTTGTCGGCAACGCTGCTGATCTTGTGGGTGGCGGTTGCGGTGGTCATGGTCTTAGCTCCCAGAGTTAGCGGCAAGTCATCTACTTGCCGGCAATGTTAGGAAATTTGACCGGGCGTAAAGGGGGTTTGGTTCACAAAATCACGGTTGCTCAGGACGGGATGGGCAAATTGTGACGCAATACAGCCATCACTTCACAATTTTGCGCAGGCTCTCCGCCGGTATTTTTGCCGCCCGCCCGGCCACCTCGCGCACCAGGCGCGGCACCAGATAACCCGGCAAAGCCGCGCGCACGGCTTCGTATAAAACCAGCGCCTGGGGTAACGGCACGTCGAAGTGGGCCGTGCCGCGGGCTTTATCCAGCAAGTGCAGGTAATACGGCAAAACGCCGTGGCGAAACAAACTTTCGCTTAAATCGATCAACGCCACCGCACTGTCGTTGACGCCTTTGAGCAGCACGGCCTGATTGAGCAGGGTAATGCCGCGCTGGTTCAGCAGCGCCAGGGCTGCGGCCACTTCAGCATCCATTTCCTGCGCGTGGTTGGCGTGCAATACCAGCACGGCTTGCAAGCGCGTACCACTCAGCAGCGCCGCCAAATCCGCCGTGACGCGCGCCGGCAATACCAGCGGCACCCGGCTGTGCATGCGCAGCCGGCTCAAGTGAGGAATGGCCGCCAGCCGATCCAGCAAGCTCGCCAGCCGTTCATCCGACAGCAATAAGGGATCGCCGCCGCTCAAAATCACTTCGTGAATGGAGGCGTCCTGCGCCAGATAGCTCAGAGCAGCCTGTTCCCGGCTTTTATGCAACTGCGCATCGGCATAAGGAAACGCCCGCCGAAAACAATAGCGGCAATGAATCGCACAAGCGCCGGTGGTAATCAGCAGCGCCCGGCCGCGATACTTGTGCAGCAGGCCGGGCGCAGCCACCGCTGCGCCATCGTCGACCGGATCGGCGACAAAGCCGGGCATGACCAGCATTTCATCCGCCACCGGCAGCACTTGGCGCAACAATGGATCGGCGGTATCGCCCCGCCGCATGCGCGCGGCATAAGCCTGGGTCACCAAAAAAGGAAAATCGCCGGCGGCTTCGGCACTCAGCAGATCAGGCACATTTTGCAGTCCCAGGTAGCCCAGCAATTGCGATGGCGAAGTAAAAGCCTGGGCCAATTGGGCTTGCCAGGAAGAAGACTGCATGGATAGAGGAACGGCGGGCTGATGGGAGGAGGATATTTATTTTATAATCGTCGGGATTTTTTCACCTAATGTAAAAACCCCAGAGGACTGCATGGCAACCTATAGTACCAACGAATTCAAAGGCGGCTTGAAAATCATGATGGACGGCGATCCCTGCGCCATCATCGAAAACGAGTTCGTCAAACCCGGCAAAGGCCAGGCCTTTAACCGGGTAAAGATCCGCAACCTGAAAACCGGCCGCGTCATCGAGCGCACTTTCAAATCCGGCGACACGGTGGAAGGCGCCGACGTGGTCGACCGCGACATGCAGTACCTGTACAACGACGGCGAAACCTGGCACTTCATGGTGCCGGAGTCTTTCGAACAATACGGCGCCGACGCCAACGCCGTGGGCGATGCCAAAAAGTGGATGAAAGAGCAGGACGTCTGCATCGTCACCCTCTACAACGACCAGCCGCTGTCCGTGGCCCCGCCCAATTTCGTCAACCTGATCGTCACCGAAACCGATCCCGGCCTGCGCGGCGACACCTCCGGCGGCGGCGGCAAACCCGCCACCCTGGAAACCGGCGCCGTAGTGCGTGTGCCGTTGTTCCTGCAAACCGGCGAACTCATCAAAGTGGACACGCGCAACGGCGAATACGTGTCCCGTGTCAAAGAATAAAACCATTGACTGGCAACCGGCGTGCTCTCTGAGCACGCTGCGCCGCCGCGCCAAAATGCTGGCCGCCATCCGGGCGTTTTTCGCTGCCCGCGACGTGCTGGAAGTCGAAACCCCCCTGTTGTGCCTAGGCATAGGCACCGACCCGCACCTGGATTTTTTCAGCATTCCCGTGGCGGGCAACAGCTCCCGCTACCTGCAAACCTCGCCCGAGTTCGCCATGAAACGCCTGCTGGCGGCGGGCAGCGGCTCCATCTATCAAATCTGCAAAGCGTTTCGCCGCGATGAAGCGGGGCGCATGCACAATCCCGAATTCACCCTGCTGGAATGGTACCGGGTGGATTGCGACTTGCACGGCCTGATGGACGACATGGAAGACTTGTTGCGGCGGCTGGCTGAAGATGCGTTGGGCCAAAGCGATGCCATCCGCATCCGTTATCACGACGTATTTTTGCAATACACCGGCCTCCCCCCTCTGGCAGCCACACGCGACGAACTGGCGGCATGCGCTGTCCGCCACGGCTTGCCCGAAGCCCGGGATTTGTGCGGCGATGACCGCTCCCTCTGGCTGGATTTACTGTTCAGCCACATCATTCAACCGCAACTGGGCCAACGCGGCCTGTGCCTGGTCTATGACTATCCCGCCTGCCAACCCTCGCTGGCGCGCCGCAACCCCGGCGACGCGCGCTGGGTGGAACGCGTGGAACTGTTTTGGCGCGGCGTGGAACTGGCCAACGGCTTTCACGAATTGTGCGATGCTGAGGAACAAGCGGCGCGTTTTGCCGCCGAGCGCCAAGCGCGGCGTATATGCGGTCAAGCCGTACCCGATTCCGATGAACGCTTTTTAGCCGCGCTGAGCCACGGCCTGCCCGACTGCTCCGGCGTCGCCATCGGCCTGGACCGGCTGTTGATGCTGCTGACCGCAGCCGATCATATTGAACAGGTATTGGCTTTTCCCTACGCCAAGGCTTGATATACTCGACGCGCCCCCTTCCTCGCCTTTGCGAAAAAGCGAATTCGACCTACCCAACGAGAATCAAGCGGCATGAGCGTTTCAATCAAATCCCAGGTGCGCTATACCCAGTCCATCGTCTTCAAAGCGCTGCTCTATTTGTGTCTTTCGATCATCGGGATCGCGCTGTTGACCAGTCTGGGTTTTTATCTTCACCAAGAGCGTACCTTCAAAAAAAACGTCGTGAACGAGGGGCTGGGTTATCTGTCCACGCTGAAGAGCGAATCGAACGACTCGATTTCCAAAGGGCAGCGTGATTCGTTTCAGCGCGTGCTCGACAGCATCGCCACCATCGACCACGTCATCTATACGGCCCTATATGCCCGCAACGGCTTGATGACTTACCGCTCGGGCGAAGTGACGGTCGGCAAGCCCTTTACGCGGGATGCGCAAACTCATCGGTTGATCAACAACAACCTCGAACTGTACCGGGCAAGCGGTGGACGCTATCAGCGCGAGGACTGGAGTTTGCGCGACCTGGGAGAGAACGGGAAAGCCCGCGCCCATATCCAGGAAAAACAGGCTGCGGGCACGGCCTGTGGCGGCTGCCATTTCGACCTCGGCGCTTTCAAGCTCGAATTCGACAGCCAACGCACGGCTTATCGCCTGGACCAGGGCGCCGCCAGTTTCTTCTACAAGATTCCGGTAGACGGCGCCTGCATCAGCTGCCACACCCATTGGCGCCAAGGCGAGCACGCGGGATTTCTGGAAATCAAAATCGACACCGCAGCCGCCGAAGCCCAGAAACGCGACACGCTGACCTGGATCGGCTTGATGCAGATAGCCGTGCTCATACCGGTGCTGGCCATCATTTTCATGGTGTTCCGTTTCATGATCCATCGCCCGCTCAACCGCCTGGCCGACTCATTGAACGACCTGACGCAGGGCGAAGGCGACTTGACCCACTTGCTCGAAGCAACAACCGAGGACGAAATGAGCTTATTGTCCCGGCTGTTCAACCGGTTTATCGAAAAAATCAAAGTCATCGTCATCGCTGTCAAACAGCAGATGAGTTCCGTCGATCGCTGGGGCAATCAAGTCGCCGACCGCAGCGGGCAGATCTATCTGAGCAACAATAAACTGGCCGCCACGCTCAATCACGTTGCCGACAACACCGGCCGCATGCAAGAAGCCTCGACGGCGGTGAGCAGTTCCATCGGCCTGATTTACCAGGACATACTGCGTCTGGTCGAATTGATCAACCGCACGCACTCGGCGGCCACCCAGAACCAGCAGTCCACCGGCTCTGCCGCCAATGAAATCGATGGCTTGTCGGGAAAAATCAGCGCGCTGAGCAGCCAGTCCAACGAAGTGGTCACCCGCGTGGCCCACATCAACGACATTGCCGCGCAAACCAATTTGTTGGCGCTCAATGCCGCCATCGAAGCGGCGCGGGCGGGCGAGCACGGCCGTGGCTTCGCCGTGGTGGCGGAAGAAGTGCGCAAACTCGCGGACCAGACCAGCAAGCTCACCGAATCGATCAACTCGACGCTGGGCAGCTTTACCCAGGAAATCCAGCACGCCAGCGAAATCATGCAGACCATCCGTTCGAGCATGGAAAAATTATCCATCTCCTCGCAAGGCACGGCGGACGATTTGAAGAACACAGCAGGACGCATCGACGATCTGAATCGGGAGTTCCAAAACGTCAATAATCTGATGAGCGAACAGCAAAGGATCACCAGAGACATTACCGACCAGATTATGGAAGCGCACAGCGAAGCCAACCAAACCCAGGAGGTAACGGCAGAGCTGAATCGGCTGTCTTCAAGCTTGCAGAAAGCGGTCAAAGACGTTGCGCTGGAAACGTCCAAGTTCAAGACGGAGTGATGGCCGTGGGTATTATGGCTACGACACAGGACGCGGAGCGTCCAAGGCTGCATTCCCACGCGGAGCGTGGGAACGATAATGAATCCTCATGACTTATGTGGAGGAACCACCGCCACTCGACGCTTCCCGGTTGATATGGAACATGACTTGCCGGGGAAATTGCCGGCTGGCGCAGCCGATGCAAGGGTGGCCGGCGCGGATGCAGGTATTGGTATTGCCGTTGTGGCCGGTAATCAGACAATCATTCTTGGTAACCGGTCCCTGACAGCCCAGTTTCAATAAACAGCCGTCATCGCCCACGTGCTGGGCAAAGCGGTGTTCCTGGAAGGATGAATAGAAAATACAGCGCTCGTGCACCGTGTGCGCAAAAAACTTGAGCGGGCGCTTATCGTTGTCCAGAGCCGGGAATGTTCCCGTCTTGATCAGGTGCAGCAAGGTATAGACGAAATGCTCCGGCTTCATGGGGCAATTCGGCAAATTGACCAGGTCCACCTTGATATTCCGCTTGTTCAAATACTCTTCCAGCGTCATCGACCCGGTCACCGTGCCTGGCATTTTCGGCACGCCGCCCATGGTGGCGCAGGTGCCGGCAGCGATGCAGGCCTGAGCGCGGCTGGCGAGCAAATCCACCCATTCGGTGATGGGTTTGTCCGCCATCAGACAGGCGTGGGGCATGCCTTCGGGAATGCCGCCTTCAAACACGAAAAGATAAGGCCGCTTGCTCCGCACCAGTTCGTCGATCAACGCCGGCACCTGCTCGCCGGTGGCGAGCGACAGGTCGGGATGAAACACCACGCGGGTAAACTGGGTAAGAATGTCGATGACCGGCACATACTCGATGTTCATAAAAGAAATCGAACACCCCGAACAAGAACTGCCGTGCAACCAGATCACGTGCGGCTTATCCCGTGCGGGCACGGCCTCGGCGGCCAGGATATCCTCGAACGAAATAAACTGGCTCGCCCCCACGGCGGCGATGGCTTTAAAAATACGCTTAAGCGCCTCGCGGCGGCCGATGTGTTCGCTTAAATAATACATGATAAGCTCCTAGTGTACGGAACACGCCAGACAAGGATCGGTGGAACGGATGATCCGCGCCAGTTCCATGGGGTGTTCGGGATCTTTCAGCGGCGTACCGATCAGCATTTTTTCCAGCGCGCCGGGTTGCCCGGCGCGATCGCGCGGTGACATGTTCCAGGTGGTGGGCACGATCAGCGTATAGCGGCGAATCCGGCCTTTGGCGTCCGTTTCGATCCAATGCCCCAGCGAACCGCGCGTGGCTTCGGTCAAACCGACACCCACCGCGTTTTTCGGCACCTCCGCTTCCACAAAAGCCACTTTGTCGGGCTCCACTTGCTCCAGCTGCTCTTTCAACATGTCGATGATCAGGCTGGCCGACAGGTAGCGGCACAAATGGCGTCCCATGACGGAGGGGTAATCGCTCAGGGTAATGCCGAATTGCTGGTTGATGGCATCGGCCAACTGATTCAGCTTGGGATTGGCGCCACTCAAATACGTATTGACGATGCGGGCGGCAGGGCCGACTTCCATCACCTGGCCCTGATAGCGCGGCGCCCGGCACCAGCTGTACTTGCCGTCGGCTTTGTCGCGCTCTTTTTGGAACTCCTGCCAACCGATGGGCGTCACGTCCCCGCCCAAGGGTTTTAGCGCGCCGGATACGGCATCTTGATAGTAAGAATAAGCGTGTTCCTCGGTAATGCCCTGCATGTCCAGCGGCGCATATCGTCCGTTCAGCGTAACGCCGCTGCTGAAAGCATGATGCTTGCCGTCGGGGTCGGGAAAGTAAGCGTAGGAAAGCAACTGGCCGTAGCCTTTGCCTTGCTGAAAATAGTCCTTGAACTGATGCCCCACCGCCATGACGTCGTTGCGGTAACAGTCGTGGACAAACCTTTCCGCGCGTTGCAACAGCGTGCGGTAATAGCCGATTTTTTCCGCCGTCGGCACCGTGGTCACGCCGCCGGCCTCGATAGCCGTGGGATGCGGTGCTTTGGCGCCGAAAATGGCGACCATTTTATGCAGATCCGCCAGCACCGGAATGGCGTCCATATAGTGCTTGATCGCCGTAATGTTGAGTTCCTGATCCTCCGCATAATTGCCTTTATAACGCGGCAAGAAAGGCGCGGCCGGAAAGACTTTTTCGCTGTCGAGTTCCTGGGCGACCCAGGCCTTGAGGCGGAGCAAGTCCGCGTCGCCGCCGCCATAATGGAGCACGGCGGCGATATCGATAAAATCCAGCAGGCACAGGGTATAGAAATGCAGTAGAAAATCGTGCAGCTGATAAGCGCCGACGATCAGATTGCGCAAAATCTGGCCGTTGCGGTTGGGCTTGATGCCCATGGCATTTTCCAGCGCCAGGGAAGCCGCTTCGGCGTGACCGTAGGGGCAGATGCCGCACACCCGCTGCGTGACTTGCTGGGCTGCACGCGCATCATAGCCCTCCAGCGCTTTTTCGATGCCCCTGAACATGTCGGCCGAGCAATGGGCATCGACCACCACGCCATTTTCCACCCGCGTCTTCACCCGCATATGCCCTTCGATGCGCGTTACCGGATCGATGGTTACCGTTCTGCTCGTCATGACTGAAGGCCCCTTAAGCGGATGTCCCGCTGTTGCAAAATGAGAGTTTAGAGCCTAGCGCGCCAATCCACCAAAATCTTCATTTAACTACGACACGGGACGCGGAGCGTCCAAGGCTGCATTCCCACGCGGAGCGTGGGAACGATAAAAACGCGGAGCGTGGGAACAAACCAGATCCACCTTGATATTCCGTTTGCCGGCCTTGCAATGCATCGACGCAACCGCTTTGGATCACCTTTGACAAACCACGCATGACAGGATAGAAAACCTGCCAGCACCCATTATCAGGACAAGGACACAAGATTACACATGCGATGGTTGACATGGCGGCCCAAACCACCCAGCCCGGCCCAGGTCTATGCCCCAGCACCGACAGAGTCCTCGCCGCAGTTTCTGGACACCGAGGCGGAAAGCCGGCTCGGCTGGGAACGCAATACGGCGGCACTCCAGCCTTTGAAAATGGCCCTGCTGGCAGGCGCATTCACGTTTCTGGCGTTTATCCCGCTGGATGCCATGACCCGAGCATTGACGCTGCCGGCACTGCTGGGGCGCGTATTCACGGTGCTGGCGCTGCTGGGCCTGTTCTGGCGCCTGCAGCGCCAAACGCAGGAGTCGGCGATAACCGAGGTCGGAAAAGTGGCGAGCCTGGCGATTACCATCGCCGCGCTGGGACTGGCCGGCATGCTGCTGTCGGACGGTCAGCCGGTTTTTTACGCGGAAACCTGGCCGGGCTTGTTGCCCATCTATTTTTTCAGCTATGGTCAATTGATCGTGCCGCTTTACGTCAGCCTGGCGTTCGGCTGGCTCGCCATGGCCGCCCTGCTGGCAACCGGCCACGCCGTCGGCGTCGAAACCATGGCGCTGCTGCCGTCGTTTCTCATCCTGTTTATCGTCAACCTGTTCGGCCTGGCCACGCGCTGCCGGCTGGAAGCCTGGTCGCGCCATTCGTTCCGGCAGCGGTGCCTGGCCGAAAACTCCGCTGAAGACAAAGCGCTGTTCCTGCGGCAAACCAGCCACAACTTGCGCCAGCCCCTGCAAGCGCTCAGCTGTTATTCCGCCGTGCTGGACCATGCCCTGGCGCACAACCGCGTCGAAGAATCGCAACGGGCGGCGCTGAAAATCGGTCTTGCCATCGACGAACTGAACGAAGCCTTCAACCGCATCCTCGATATTGCCAACCTGGAAAGCGGCAAACAAATTCCTGCCATCGGAGCCGTCGAAATCAATCCCCTGCTGGCCGCGCTGGAGGACCAATTTGCCCCCAAAGCCCAGCAGCGCGGCTTGCGCTTAAAAATATTGCCGCGCACCAAACCGCCGTTCACCGTTTGCACCGACCCCAGTTTGTTGCGGCAGATATTGAGCAACCTGCTGGACAACGCCGTCAAATACACCAGCGACGGCTGGGTATTGGTCGCGGCCGTCAAAACCGCGCCCGACCGGCTCAAACTGCACGTACGCGACAGCGGCATCGGCATCGCACCCGCGGAGCAGCAAGACATTTTCCAGGAGTTTTACCGGGGACGCAGGCAACACGGCGACACACACCCGCACGGCCTGGGCATAGGCTTGGCCTATGTCGCAAAAGCGCTGCAACGCTTGCCTGAACACCGTTTGGCTTTACACTCGCAGACGAACCGGGGCAGCGACTTTGCGCTGGAGTTGCCCAGTCGCACGGAAACGTCAACTTGCGCCAGTACCGCCCCGCCCGCCTGGCCCACCGTCGACGGCAGCTACGTACTGCTGGTGGACGATGACACGACCGTGCTCGATGCCCTGGCGGAGCAACTGGAATGCTGGGGATGTCTGGTGGAAAAAGCCCGTTCCCTGGCCGAAGTCCGCCACGTGCTGGCGGAAAGCCAGCGACCGCCGGACTTGCTGATCAGCGATTTTTACCTGACCGCCGGCGAAACCGCCCACGACGTGCTGGCGGCCGTGCAAGCCGACTGCGGGCCGCTGCCCACCATCATACTGTCAGCCCGCACCATTAGATCAGGCAACCCGGCTGGTTGGCCGGCCGATACGCGGTTTCTGCACAAACCCGCCGGCGCGGCGGCATTGCGCGCAGCCATCACCGCAGTCATGAACAAACATTGATACCGCTCACCCGGTTGCTCAATCGCATGAGTACTCATGCATTCCCCACATCCGGTGCGCCCAGCACTATACCCGCCTCGAACACCTTGACGATCAACTCCGCCCGCCGCGTCACGCCGAATTTTTGAAAAATCGGCCGCAGATGGTTTTTCACCGTCTGCTCCTCAATATTCAAGCGTCGGGCGATGTCCTTGTTGCACTTGCCCTGCACCAGCCAGCGCAGCACCTGGAATTCGCGCGCCGTCAGCCCGTGCCTGTTGGGATCGGACACGGCGTGCATAACCGCGTTGTCGTCGGCTGCGGCATGCCGCTCCGCCGTGCGCGCCAGACCGCTGCCTATGGCCGACACCGGCAAATAGGGCCGCCCCGACAAGACATCGCGCAAGGCATCGACAAAACCCTGCCGGGAAACGGACTTGGGAATAAAGCCCATGGCGCCCAGCCGCAGCGCTTCGAACACCAGCTCGCTGTCTTCCAGCGCAGAAAACATCACCACGCATAGACTCGGAAACTCCCGCCGCAGCGCACACAAGCCATCCAGTCCGCCCCGGTCAGGCAACTGTACGTCCAGCAGTGCCAGATTCAGCGGCGTTGCCCGGGCAACAGCCAAGCCCTCGTCGACGCCTTGCGCCTCGCACACCTGCACGTCGGCCAGCAGCTGCTTCAACAGCAGCGCCAAACCTTCGCGGGCGCAGAAGTGATCGTCGATGAGGAGGATGTTCAAGAAGCTTTCCGTGTCCGAGGTGAAATGATGGATTTTACAAGTTGTTAAGCCAAATGGGGATTGGCACTTGGGTGCTGGTACGGAGGAGGGATGATAATTGGCGCACATTGATAAAAAATTACAACTGATGAATGTATCAATCAAGCGTTGTGGCAAACACACATAAACCTTTTTTCTCAACAGCCAAACGAACTACATCACTTCCTAGATAACTGTATTGGAAATTCTATGCAAATAACAAGGTTATTTTTAGCAATAGGTTGTGGTATTGCATTAGCAGCTTGCCAAACATCGAAACATTACAACGAGCTTCATGGCCCAGCATCATCGCTATCTGATTACGGCGATCAAAAACAAAGCAATGACAGCTTTTGCAGTAACACTTTGTGTAATGAGGAAAGTATTCTCCAATCTTATGCTCAACGCGCTGGTCTTAGCGGTGAACTCCCACTGACCTTAAGTGAAAATTGGCAACTTGTTGTTCGGGCAGGTCTTAATGCCATTGACGAACAGTGTGAAGCCTATATGCAAGCCATGTTCTGGGCTGACCGAGAAATGCGCACCGCGCGTGACAATATAAATCTAATAGGAGCAACTACTGGGACACTTATGGGGGTTTTCGGTGGCCCGGCGACAGCCATAGCCACATCTGCAGCTGCATTTGGTTTGGCTACTCAAACAATCACCAATGAATCGAAAGGATTGCTTTTCGATATCGAACCTTCTGGCGTTCGGCGCATCGTCTCACGCAATCAAGCTACCTACCGACAAGGGATAGAGGACCGAATACAGATCTATAATTCAAGGCCTGCTGCTGTAACCGCAATTCAAGGCTACTTGACCATTTGCTTACCAGCTCACATAGCGAGCCAAATTAATGAGGCAATTGACTTATCAAAATTCCAAGTTATCGAATCAACGTCAACCATAAAAAACCCCAAAGTCGAAGTAACACAGATAGCCGCAAAAAGTAATGAAGAAATCCATACCTACACCTATCAAAAATCCGAAGATAGTGCCTTGCTATGGAGTTGGCTGTCACCCCAGGGGAAAAGAGACAAAGAGAACTGGGGCATACTAAATAAATGGCTAGAATCTAATAAAATCAATATGTCGATATCAAGCTTTGTAGATGCATCAGAAATGGCAAACCAGAGAAAGGACGCCATTAATTACTTAAAGAATAAAGGGTTAATAAATTAAGGTAATCAAGATGACTAGAATAGAAGAATTACGTAACGTCCCCAAAGACGATCTTAAAGAAAAGATAGAAAATTATGAATATGAAGGCGCGACTGTTTCAGTCATCCATCAATCTGATGGTCACTTTACAATACGCGCTATCTTTTCAGTAGAATCAAATAGCGACACGAATGCTCCCCTTTGGTATTCGATCGCAAAAAGGGAACTCTCATTAGATGTCAAAGAGATAATAGGACATAAAAATAACCCACGCATCGTAGCATATCACGACACAGTTTCACTATCTGCAAACGATGACGAAACACCATGGTGTTCTTCGTTTGTTAACTATTGCGTGAAGGAGGCAGGACTAGAAGGCACTAACTCAGCGGCGGCGCTCTCCTGGATAAATTGGGGGAAAGAGCTGGATCAACCAACTACCGGTTGCATAGTGGTATTAAAACGCCCCGAGTCAGGACCAACAGCTGGTCACGTAGGTTTTTATGTTGGCAAAACAAATAGCGAAATTTATTTGCTCGGCGGAAATCAAGGAAACAAGGTTTGCATCGCACCCGTTAATAAAAATCGGGTTATTAATTACCGATGGCCTAAAGATCTCTATTCAAAGAAAGCAGATATTAACATGACAACAGCTAATGCAATATCGCCTTCATTAACGGCCGATAAGTTAGTTGACAATCCAAAAATCAAGGCCATGTTAGATGTATTGGCATTTACCGAAGGCACTGGCAACGACTACGGCAAGGTGGTAAACGGCACTGTCATCAGCGCCCCTTATAATCCGGAACTCGTAGGCAGAAGAAATGTTTCCGTAACAAACTTTAATCAACATCCAAATATTTTGGTACAGGTTAACGCAACCATCAAGAGCACTGCTGCGGGTCGTTATCAGTTCCTCAAAGAAACATGGGACGAGCTAGACATGCCGAATTTTCAACCAAGAAACCAAGATATTGCAGCAGTTAAATTAATGAAAAAACGCGGAATGATTGAACTTTTGCTTGCAGATAACTTACAGGATGCCGTATTTAGGGGCGCCCCGGAATGGGCGAGCCTTCCAAAAGACCAAACTAACCGAGGTTACTATGGTGGGCAAGTGGCACGGACTATTGCAGCAATAGAGCAAAAATATACCGATGTATTAACTGAAATATTGACAGCCCCCCTGAGTTAGACATCGCACATCACCACCCCATTGAAATAAATTTAGCTGCTTATTAAGTTATCCTGCAAAATTAACCTGACATTCGCCCCGATCCCAGCAACCATGCAGCGACGTGCGGAGCAGAGCTGCGTTATGGGGATGTAAAACACAGGAAACACAAAAACTTATATATACTTTCGCTTATTACAAAGAATACAGATCTACAAAATTCTTGACAAAGCCACCCCGCAATGAACAAAAAATGAACAATCTATTTGTATTTTTAATTCTCACTGCCATTGGAGCAATGCCAGTCTTTCTCTTGGTAGCAGCATTATCGCGCCTGCCAATTAGAGCGGCATACGCCAATACAATGGACTTTTTGGCGCTTTGGGGAGGAATTGCACCCAGGATACTACGAACATGGATAAGGAAGACAATAGGGTCAACAGCAAGCTTTGCCATATTGGTTGCGTTAACTGTATCGTTCAACGCACTTGGAGATGGGCCTGCCATTCCTTATCTTTCTGGCCTGTTCGATCACTTCGGCAATACATACACCCAGTGGTCAAACAAACATGAAAAGGACTGGAGTGAATTTAGAGACTCTATCAGAAAAGGATGGAGTAAAGAGCATGCGAACGAGGATTTAATCGCAGATATTGATGCATGGAACAAATGGAAGACAGCAAGAGGGAAAGACAGCGTGCGCATACCACGAACATTAGTATTTTATTGTGCCATACTTGCAATGGCCGGATTAATAGATTTGACACACAAAGAATCTCGAAGTCGCGGCGCACTGTTATCGGCGCTTGGAATACTATCATTCATATCGTTCCTTTACATATGGGCAGACAGGAAAAACAGTTATATACACAATATTATACTTGCAAATGAAACACTTGGTTTTTATAAAACGCCTATACCAGAATCGCTCAACAACAGCAGATGATCGGGCTAACCTGCGTTAGGTTATGTTATATTATTACTGATCGATATGTTTGAAAAATATTGCGCTTATCCTGCTTATCAACAATTCAGACAAAATGGCGGCGTTGAGAGAATTATTTACAAATAAATTATTTACGATTTATCGATGCTATTTCGCGGCATTATTGTTAATATTATTTTTTTGAGGGGAAGACGATGGGAGATATTTCCGCAAACTTCAATAGATCGGAATTCGCCTGCCATTGCGGCTGTGGTTTCGATGACGTATCAATGGACCTGGTTTATTTACTGGAAGAAACCAAAACGCATTTTAACTCACCAATTCATATTACTTCCGGTTGTCGATGCGAAAAACAAAACAACAAAGTCGGTGGAAAACAGAATTCAAAGCACTTGGCTGGTGAGGCGGCTGATATTCAGATCGCCAATGCCACACCCGCAGCGGTTGCAACCTATTTTGAACTGCGATTTCCCAACTCGCACGGTATAGGGCGCTATACCACTTGGACGCATATCGATGTCAGGGACCAAAAGGCAAGATGGAACGGGCCTTGATGGGCGAACAGCACAACATGATCCAGTGATAAGCCGGCAAAAACAGCCGGCTTTTTTTATCCCAAAAACATGAAGTGGTATTTTTGAAGTTTCCGTCTTCCCAAGGACAGATGGCGCGTACAGGGGCAACGACACCAACCCTGAGTTTTTACCTGTATTTTGATACCACTTTATGCTACCGTTCTTCCATGAAACGCAAACATCTGCGCACTTTGGAATTGATCTTCGCACGGCCTGTCTCGGCAAATATACGCTGGTCCGACATCGAGGCATTATTCCGGGAACTTGGTGCAGAACTTGAAGAACGCGAAGGCTCGCGCATTGAGGTTTTTCTGTTCGGCTTGGTGCGGGTGTTCCATCGCCCCCACCCATCGCCTGATACAGACAAAGGCGCTGTTGCGGCAATTCGCAAATGGTTGGAAGAGAACGGGGTAAAACCATGAACACCATGACTATCAACGGCTATCAGGCGATTATCGCCTTCGACCCTGACATTCAAATGTTTCGGGGGGAATTTATCGGCATCAACGGCGGCGCGGACTTTTACGCCGATAACGTGGCAGGGCTGAAACAGGAAGGTGAGGTTTCTTTGCGCGTGTTTTTGGAAGCCTGTCAGCGCCGCAACATCGAGCCGCGCAAGCACTTTTCAGGCAAGTTCTCCCTGCGGGTCGATCCTGCTACCCACGAAGCCGCCACCACTGCCGCCGCCGCTCATGGGCAAAGCCTGAACCAGTGGGTTACCGAAGCCATCAGGCAGGCTGCGTTGGCACACTGACAAAAATTGTGGCGGTATCGAGGATAGGCATGCCCCCCTCACAATGGTAGGTTTTTCCGCCACAACGTCATTCCGCCAGGGATTGGCGGAATCCAGGCACATGGATGTGAACGCTGCGATGACATCCGCGCTCGAATCGGCGATGGATGCGGCTTGCAGGCTAGCCCTCCCTGGCACTGGGTTCCGCCCATCCCTGGCGGAACGACGG
>SCQD01000089.1 GCA_004299145.1 Methylococcaceae bacterium
CGGCGGCGCAACTGAACTCTATGTTACGCCGCATCAAGATTGCCCAACAGTGCAGAGCCGGTAGTCGCGAACTCGGGGACGAGGGTCAGGCGTCCATGCCTGACCCTCGTCCCCTCTCGACGGCAATCACAATGAAATACCCAAGAATATAGTGCTGGACGCGTCCAGGTACGTAGTTCTCTTGCATCTCAGGGCCGAAGCCGGCCGCATGCTGAAACTATGCAAATCAAACGCAGTTTGGCAGATGTAGGGTTTGTAGCAGAACATCGGGGTGGAGCCTGTCCGCTGATCAAATGGGCCTGCGACTGCTGGCTGTAGGGGCCGGCTTTTCACGGCCGACCAATCGATCGAAATACGATGAAATGTCCCCGGCCGTTGACCAACGCCTGGAGACGGTGAAAGACTCCAGCTGGAAAGGCACGCAGGGCTTCTGCGCAAATAAGAGGCCGTGGCGGGACAGCTGCTTGCCGCATGAGCTACACGGGCTTGTACTTACTGCAAGGAACGCACAGGCATCTATCAAGAAAGGACTTGTCGCGCCGCGCCCTGGTCACTCTGGATGCCGACGAAAAGCCGCAGCACGAAATCGAACCAAGAATGTACTGGACCTCTGGCGTGGCCAGATGCCACGCAGCTATCCACGCCTTCGCCATCCATGGCTCAGGCGCACTCGCCTGCCAAGTCGTCGGGAGGTTGAAGGCCGGATTGTGTTCATACGGGACGCGGCGTAACATCTCGTTGCAGTTGACGCCTTAGGCGGTCTTCTGGTTCGCAGGAGTGTCGTCGCTGGGGTTCGCTTCGCGTTGGTGATTCGGCGGCGCAACTGAACTCGGCGTTTCATTGCCCAAGCGCAGTCCGACACAGCTGCCTTCATCCCGGGGACTACAAAGTCTTGGGGCAGGAAGGACCTGACGGGCCACGGGCGCGGGCGCTCCTTCTGCGAGATAAGCTGGCGCACTGGAAAAGCGCGGCCAACACCTCACCGAGAAGACTTCAGGTCAGTCGGGCAATGTCGTCGCATAGCCTCTTGTCCATTTGGCAGCTGTGCACCAGGTTCCCATGACCTGCCAGCTGGATGAACGTAGGCGCCAAGAGGCACGAGCGCCTGCTCTCCTTCGTCACGGAGTGGCCCCCTTCCGCTGACACCCGCGCCCAGTAGGAGCAAGCGGGATGAGGAAGCGATCGCAAATGGCTAGGAGAAAGCCTCCTGAATCGGGGGCATTGAAACATGTCGTTGCAGCTGACGCCGGGAGTGCATCCTGCATCGAAAGGATGCTGTTCGCCGGGGCTCCTTCGGTTGGTGATTCGGCGGCGCAGCTGAACTCTGCGTTGTGCGTCCTCGCGGATGGATATCGGGCTCTTGGGGCATGGAGGGCGTCGCTTCCACTCAGCTCACCTTGAGTGCACCCGGCAACTCGCCCTGCCCAGTGCAAGAAAGACTGCGGCGGCAAGGCCGCAGCAGAGTCTTTCGGAGCGGACACCCAGGGGCGTTGCATCATGCCGCTGAAGGACGGGTAC
>SCQD01000090.1 GCA_004299145.1 Methylococcaceae bacterium
GGCAGTTCCGGCAGCAACAGCACTTGGCGGGGAATTTCGTGGCGGCCCAGCCGCTGTTTGCACCAGTGGCGGATGTCGTGCGCCGTCAGCCCGCTGTTGTCGTGGACGGCGACGTAGGCGATGGGAATTTCGCCGTGGGTTTCGTGCGGTTCGCCCACCACGGCGGCTTCGCGCACGCCTTCCAGCGCGTATAGCACTTCTTCGATTACGCGCGGATAGACGTTCATGCCGTTGACGATGATCAAGTCTTTTTTGCGGTCGACGATGCTGAAATAGCCGTCCTCGTCTTCCAGCCCCAAATCGCCGGTGAGGAACCAGTCGCCGTGAAACGACTCGGCGGTGGCTTCCGGCAAGCGCCAATAACCTTTCATGACGTTGGGACCGCGCACGGCGATTTCGCCTACCTGGCCGCGCGGCAAAGGCTGCTGCGCCTCGTCCAGGATGCACATTTCCACCATGGGCACGGGCAGGCCCACCGTGCCGGGCTTGACCGGGCCGGCCAACGGGTTGACGCAGGTCACCGGTGAACATTCGGTGGGACCGTCGCCTTCGTAGACCGGTACGCCGTAGCGCCCGACGAAACTGTGCAGCACCTCCACCGGCAACGCCGCGCCGCCGGACACGCACAAGCGCAAACCGGCGAAGCTGGCAATCCACTCGTCTTTCAGACGCAGCAGCACGCTGTACATGCTGGGCACGCCCAAAAATATCGTGGCCTGGCTGGCGGCGATGGTTTTGGCGACCGCTTCCGGTTCGAAGCGCGCCAGCGGTACAAAGGCGCAGCCGCTCAGCAGCGGGGTGAGCATGCCGGCCGTGGCGGCAAAAGCGTGGAACATGGGCAGCACCAGCAGCACGCGGTCGACCCCGGCGCGCCAGTCCAGCGCGGCGCGCACGCTGGCGGTGTTGGCCGCCAGATTGCGATGGGTGAGCATGGCGCCTTTGGGGTGGCCGGTGGTGCCGGAGGTGTAGAGGATGACCGCCAAATCTTCGCGGGTGTCGAAGCACGGCGCCGGCAGCGGCGCGTCGCTGCTCAGCAGCGCAGCCCAGCCGTCCGGGCCGGAACGCTGGTCGACGGCGATGAATACGCTCAACGACGGCACGGCAACGCCCAGGTGATCGGCCAGCGCCTGCGCCGCGCCGTAATAGATCAGGCCCTTGGCTTCGGCGTCGCCCAGCATGTAGGCCACTTCCGCCGGGCTATAGAGCAGGTTGATCGGCACCACCACCGCGCCGGCTTTCAATATGCCGGCATAAGCCACGGCAAATTCGGCGCTGTTCGGGCAGTACAGGCCCACCCTGTCGCCCTGGGCGATGCCGCGCCCGGCCAGCCCCGCCGCCACCCGGTCGGACTGCGCGTCGAATTCGGCGAAAGTCAGCACGGCGGCGGCGCTGATGACCGCCGGGTGCCGGGGATATTGCGCGGCGGCGGCGCGCAGCAGTTCCGGCAGGGAGGCGTCGATGTCGTGTGGCACACCCATGGGCTATTTACCCAGCGCTTCGCCGCGCGCCAGGCGCGGCAGGTTGCCTTCCAGGCCCATGGCGTAGCGCATGACTTTGCTTTTGGCCGGGCCGAAGGTTTCCGCCAGCCCCAGCCCCAGATTGCGCAAAAACTTGACCGGCTTGGAGGTGACGCCGAACACCCGGTAAAACAAATCCATGCTGGTCATCATCACCAGATTTTCCGAACGGCGCATGCGCTCAAACTGGCGCAGCACTTTGTAGCAGCCGATGTCCTTGCCGTAGCCCTTGGCCTGCACCAGCACTTCCGCCAGCGACGCCGCGTCCAGCAAGCCGATGTTGACGCCTTGCCCCGCCAGCGGATGGATGGTGTGGGCGGCGTCGCCCACCAAAGCCACGCCTTCGCTGATGTAGTGCTGGGCGTGCTGGCGCCGCAGCGGAAAGCTGCCCTTGGCGAGGATGCGGTTGATCTTGCCCAGGCCGGGCGGGAATGCGGCGCTCAGTTCCGTCAGCAGCGCGTCGTTGTCCAGCCCTTGCAAGCGTTTGACCGTCATCGGCGCTTCATACCACACCAGGGAAGCGTGGTTGCCGGGCATGGGCAAAAATGCCTGGGGACCGTGGGTGGTAAAGCGCTGCCAGGTGATGTCCTGCTGCGGATAATCGGTTTCCACCGACAGCACCAGCGCGTGCTGTTCGTAATCCCAGCCGCTGACGCCCAGCCCCGCCGCCTGGCGCACCGCCGAACGGGCGCCGTCCGCCGCCACCAGCAAGCGGGCGCGCAGCAGCGTGCCGTCCTGCAGCTCGATCTCGCTGCCTTCCGGCCGATAGTCCATGCGCTTGATTTTGCCCGGCGCGAACAGCTTGACGTTGTCGAACGCGGGCAGGCGTTCCAGCAAGGCCAGTTGCACCAGGCGGTTTTCGATGATGTAGCCCAGAAAGTTTTCGTCGATTTCTTCGGAATCGAACTCCACTTCGCCCGAAGTTTCCCAGACCTTCATACGCCGGTAAGGACAATAGCGCATCTGTAAAACGCGGGACCAGGCGCCGGCCATGTCCAGAACATTGCGCGAAGCCATGCTGAACGCCGATACCCGTAAATCCTGGGGCTGTTCCGGCGCATAGGGTTGTGGCGGGGCTTCCTCGATCACCGCCACCCGCAACGCCGAATTGCCCAGGCTGCACCCCAGCGCCGCCCCTACCATTCCGCCGCCGACGATGACGACGTCGACATCAAATTGTTCGCTCACGTATACCTCCAAGGCCCACACGTTTCAGTCGGAACCGGCCTAAACCGGCATCAAGGCCCCCTGGCCTGCAAATCGGCGGGGATTTTACTCTCTGGTGCAGCCAAGCCAAAGGAAAAGCGGATTTTGGGTAAATTTAGTGGGTTTGGCATGGATTCCGGCGTTGATGACGTCGCACAAAACGCCCTGCTCAGGAACCTGGGGCCGGAGTCAGCTCCCTCTCCCCTCATCCCAACCAGCAATCCTTCAGCAGCAATGGCTTGGGCGCTGCGTGGCCGCTGGTGTATGCTTTCCCCGCACGGTTTCCCGGCGCGTTCATTTCATTTCAGCTATTACGGCGCTTTACACCATGATCAACGAATCCCCCGCCCTCGCCCGGTTTCGCCGTATCGGCACCCTCACCATTTTTGCCGTGTATTTTTTGATACTGGTCGGCGCCACCGTGCGCGCCAGCGGGGCCGGCATGGGCTGCCCGGACTGGCCGCTGTGTTTCGGCCAGTGGATTCCGCCCACGCAGGAGTCTCAATTGCCCGCCAACTATCACGAAATTTATGCGGTGGGCTATGCCAATACCACTTTCAACGCGCTGAAAACCTGGACCGAATACGTCAACCGGCTGGTCGGCGTCACCATAGGCTTGCTGATCCTCAGCACGCTGTGGATTTCCCGCCAGTTTCTCAAAACCGACAAAACCATTTTTCACCTGTGCCTGGGTGTATTTTTCGCGGTGGGTTTTCAGGGCTGGCTGGGCAAGGCGGTGGTTGCGAGCAACCTCAAGCCCTGGCTGATCACCGCGCACATGGTGCTGGCCCAGGCCATCGTCGCCGCTTTGCTGTATGCCATCGTGCGCTCGCAAAAAACGCGCATCGCCCAGGTGGAGACGGCGGGCTTGCCGGATGTTTTCGGGCGCTGGCTGCTGATCGCCATGGGTTTGACCCTGGTGCAGATGAGCCTGGGTATCCAGGTACGCGAAGCCGTCGACACCATCATGGCGGTACACCAGTACGGTGAGCGGGAACTATGGCGTAGCGAATTCCCGCTGATTTTCTACGTGCACCGCAGCGGCTCCGCCGTCGTTTTGTTGTGCAACGGCTGGCTGGTGTGGCGGATGTGGCGCGCCTTGTCCGCCGGCAACTGGCTGCGGCGCTGTGGCGGCATCTTGATGGGGCTGATAGCCGGCGCCATCCTGGCGGGCGTCAGCATGGACCGGCTGGGCATGCCCGCCCTGGCCCAGCCGTTGCATCTGGAATTGGCCTCGCTGATTTTCGGCATGCAGTTTTTTATCTATATCGCCTACCGTTATTCGCGGGAGCGACGGGTATATAGCAGCCGGCGTTGATAAAGCGACATTTTGAATGCCCTCACCCCAACCCTAGACTGTCGAAATTCGGTAATTTTGAGCCCATTTGAGTTCCCGGTTTATGGATTCAATTTCTGTCAACCGCAACGCGGTTGTGTAACTAAGCCCAGGGTTGGCGCGCGGCGCGCCTACCCTGGGTTACGCGGTAACCCAGAAACCCTCAACCCCAACGGGGTTGTGTCGTCCGGCTGCGATGCAACCCTACGCTTCATCATCAAGATCAGGACGCAACCCCGTTGGGGTTGAGTGATTCCATGGGGGAACACCTACCCAGGGTAGGCGCGCTACGCGCCAACCCTGGGCTGTGTTACAAAACCCCGTTGGGGTTTATTTTCTGGAAAGCCGCCGCGTCCTCGCGGAATAACTAAGGCTTAATTAAAGCCGCCGCGTCCTCGCGGAATAACTAAGGCTTAATTAAAGCCGCCGCGTCCTCGCGGAATAACTAAGGCTTAATTAAAGCCGCCGCGAAGCGGTATCACTAGCGATTCGTAAAAAATACTTCGATGCGGCTCATAATTTCACGTGCAGCCGCGCAAAATACGCGCTGCCGTTCAAGCCGAACTGCACGCTTTCGTATTTGAAGCCATTGTCGGTTTCGTAGAGGTTCTGCCTGCTGGGAAACTGGTCGAGTATATTGGCCGCGCCCACGGTCAGCTTCACTTTGTCGGTAAAGCTGTAGCTCAGGCTGACGTCGGCCGTCGCTTTGCCGGCATAGTGCTGGTTCGGCGTGGGATAGCCGGAATAAGTGCCCAGCGTTTGCGCGCCGATATAAATGATCTTGATGTTGCCGTCCCACGGGCCGTGCGCATAATCCAGCCCCAGTATCGCCTTGGAACTGGGCGCGCCCTGCTCCAGAAACAAACGTTCGCGCGCCGACAGCAGAATGTTTTCGCGCCCCGCCAAGCTGGCGGGGGCATGAATGCTTTGGACGCGGGTGATGCCGTAGTTGAACGCCAGCAGACTGCTCAACTCACCGCCGGCCAGCGGGGTGTGGTGGCTGACGGTCAAATCGATGCCCTGGGTTTTGGTGTCGACGGAATTGACGAAAAACTGCGCGCGCCCTACGTCCAGCCGCTCCAGGATGGCGCCGATGTTGGGGTCGCTGCTGTCGAACGCACCGCTCAATACGATGCGGTCTTTGATGTCGATGCGGTAAACGTCCAGGGTCAGCGCCAGATTATCCTGCGGTTTCCAGGTCAAGCCCAACGAGTAATTGCGTGACTCTTCCTGTTTGAGTGCGGGCAGGCCGGCGGCACGCGCAATGGTTCCGCCGCTGGGCGCAAACACCACGTCCACCGGTACACCGCTGATAAAGTCGGTAAATGTCGATGAAAACAGCCGCTGTTGCAGCGACGGTGCGCGGAAGCCGGTGCTGGCGGAGCCGCGCAGACGCAGACTGTCGGTGACGCGGAATGCACCCGCCAGCTTGCCGGTCAGCGCCGAGCCGAAATCGCTGTAGTGTTCGTAGCGCAGCGCCTGGTCGGTGCTGAAGCGCTCGCTCCAGTCGGTTTCCACGTCGGCATAGGCGGCGAAACTGTGGCGGCTGGTATCGGTGCGGTCACCCGGTTGAAAGCCGGGAAAGCCCTGGCTGCCGGCGTTGCCGCCCACGCCGGCGCCGTCTGCATCCAGGTACGAGCCCGGCTCGCCCGCGAAAATCCGGTAGTTTTCGTGGCGGAACTCGCCGCCGAAAGCGACGTTGACGCCGTGCAGGTAGCCGGAGAAAAAGCGCGAAAAATCCAGATTGGTGGTGTTCTGGGTAAACGCAAAGCCGCCGGCGTCGAAATGGTCCGGGCTGATGCCCGCTCCGCCGTTCAGCAAATCCTGGTTGGCGATGGAAGCGTTCAGCGTATGCCGGACCGTGTCCTGCATCCGGTTGTAGCCGAATGTCTGCGATAAATCGGCGCGCCAGCCGGCCAGCATGCCCCACACGCCCAGCGTGCCGTGGCGGTCCTGAATGGTCGGATCGAGAAACGGCACAAACCCGGCTGGATACATGGCCGCCGCATTGCGCGAAGGAATGTCGCCGGAGCCCAGCCCGCCGCGGCCAAACGCCGCCCCCGAGGCATCCCTGTCCTGCAAGCCACCGTCGAAATACAGATAACTGCTGCCGCCCAGCGGGATTTCGCCGTTCAGGTAAAACGTCTGGTTCTGGATTTTGCTGTCGCCGATGATGCGCGGATCGTCCGGCGTGGAGCGGTCCGAACGCCCGCGATCCAGGTATTCGCCGGTGATGGCGACCATGCCTTCATTGCCGACGGCAAAACCGCAATAAGCGCTGGTCAGATAATTTTGGCCGTCGCCGCGGGTGTATTTGCCGTGTCCGAGCACCGCCTCGCAGCCCGGGTTGCGCTTCAGTGTAATGTTCATCACGCCGGCGATGGCGTCCGAGCCATATTGCGCGGCGGCGCCGTCGCGCAGAATTTGCACGTGGTCGATGGCGAGCAGGGGAATGGTGTTGAGGTCGGTGCCGGTATTGCCGCGATTGCGCGCACCGAACAGGTTGACCAGGGCCACGGAATGCAGGCGTTTGCCGTTCACCAGCACCAGCGTTTGATCCGACCCCAGGCCGCGTAGCGCCGCCGAGTCGATGCTGTCGGCATTGTCGGTGCCGCTTTGGCGGATCGAGTTGAACGAGGGCGAAATGTATTGCAGCGTTTGCGCCAGATCGAACTGCGCGCCTTGTGCGGCGGGTTTTTCCATGGAAACGATGTCCACCGGCACTTTGCTTTCGGTGTCGGTGGGCTCGCTGCGCCGCGAACCGATCACCACGACCTGCTCCAGTTCGCTGGGCGCCGCCGCATTCAGCGGTTCCGCCACGCCGCCATCCGCCTGCGCCCCCACCATCCACGCCAGGCCCACCGGCCACAAAAACGCCGCAGGTCTGATATTCAAGCGCATCTTTCCTCCCCATTTACCTGTCGATCATCGGATGGCACGCCCGGCCGATTGGCGGTATGCTTGCTTTCCCTCGCCATGCCGGTTAATTCGCGGCACAGCTCAACCATCGCTTAAGTGGAGTATATAGATAGTCCTTTGCCCATGGAAACCATCCATTTCAACCATGATTTGCCGGGAGTGCTGGCATCTTGCCCGCCTTGCGGCCAGGATGGCCGCGATCCCAGGGTGCGGGCAGGATGCCCGCGCTCCCAGGGGCGAGCTTGCCGGGCCGCCATGCTCGCCATGTTGCTGGGCACGGCTTGTGGCATGGCGGCGGCGGACACGCTGCGGGTGGCTACCGACACCACTTATCCGCCGTTCAGCTACCTGGACGCCGCAGGCCGGGCCGCGGGTTTCGACGTGGAGATCACCCAGGCGTTGTGCAAAGAAATGAAAACCGCGTGTGAAATCCTCTCGGTACCCTTTGACCGCATTCTGGATGGGCTGGCGCAAAATCACTACGACATGGTGGTCGCCAGCGTATCCCTCACCCCCGAGCGCGCCGCCAAGGCCACTTACACCAAACGCTATTACCAATCGCGCAGCATTTTTATCGCCCGCGGCGATGAAGCGGACACCGGGCTCACCCGTGCCGCGCTGACCGGCAAAGTGCTGGTCGCCATGAGCGGCACGGTGCAAGAACAGTACCTGCACCAGCACTACCATGGCGCAGCCACCCTGCTGAGCGCTCCCTCTTCGACGGCAATCTTCGAGCTGTTGTCGCAAGGCAAGGCCGATCTGCTGTTGACCGACACCCTGACCAGCTATACCTATTTGTTGTCCGACGCCGGCGCCAAGCTGGACGTGGCGGGCTTGCCGCCGGACAGCAGCGACGACCGCTCGGGCGCGGTGTACATCCAGGTGCAAAAAGGCAATCTCGCCCTGCGCGATAAGATCAACGCGGCGCTGGATCGCGTACGGCTCAGTGGCTCCTACCACAAGATCAATCAAAAATATTTTCCCTTCAGCATCTACTGATCCCCATGCGCATCCCCAAGGCCTTGCTACGCCCGCGACTATTGCCCAGCGCCCTGATCGGCATACTGCTGCTGACGATGGTGAGCGGCGGCGTCGCCTGGCTGCTGATACGCGATCAACGGCACATCGTCGACCTGGCGCGCGCCGCCAACGACAGCCTGCTGCCGCAAATCGACGCGCAGCTGCGCGTGGCCGTGAACATCGAAAGACTGCGCCAATTCGGCGACACCGTGCGCACCGCGCCTGGCGCCAGGGAAAGGCGCGAAGCCCGTCTGGCGGCTTACATGCTGGCGGTGGACTCCTCCTACGACAGCGATGCCGTGTTTAAGCGGGAGATACTGGCCATCGGCGGCATCATTCGGCAAATCGAGCGGATTCGCGCCGACGAGGACGCCAAACGGCGGGATATCGCCGTTTGGCTGGGCAAAATCGATGCCGCCCTGCACGGTTGGGTAAACGGCCTTGGTTCCAGCCGGGAACCCGCGGCTTTCGGCCCCCCTCTCCCCCCGGGAGAGGGTGAGGGCGAGATCAACAAGGCCTCGACCATTGACTCCCTTCGCCCAGAGGGAAAAGGCACTGTTGCCGCCCCCAGGCTACTGGGCAGAGAGCCCAACAGCCTCCTCGGCAAAACCCTGGCCCTACGCTTGCGCCTTGCCGACGCGCGCCTCGCCCCTGACGTCGCCGCCTTGCAAGCCATGCAGACGGAGCTGGCGGCCCTGGCCACAGATACCGATGTCTTCAAAACGACCGTGTCGGACATACACAGCGCCACAGCCCTGCTGCTGCAACTCGCCGACGCCGACGCGGAAATCGAGCGGTTGTGGCAGGAGGCGCGCCGCAAACTGGACGACCTGACCCAGCATTTTTCCACCGATGCGGCGCTGATCACCTCGGAAACGGTCAACGGCATCGCCGACAACGCGGAACAAGCGCACGGCATGCTGCTGCTGACGCTCATCGCCCTGGCCGTATTCGCCGGCACGGCGGGTTTGCTGCTGCGCAGCTTCGTGCTGAAGCCGATTGTGCGGGTTACGCGCGGGCTGGATGCGGTGCAAAGCGGTTCGCGCAACGTCGTGCTGGCCCACGAAAGACTGGCGGAAATGGACGACATCGCCCAGGCCGTCGGGCGCTTTGCCCTGGCTTTGCAGCAAATCGAGCAAAGCAAGGCGCTGCTGCGTGAAACCGAGATCTGGTATCACAGCCTGATCGCATCGGCGCCGATCGGCCTGATGGTGGCGAACGCGGACGGCAGCATCGCGCTGGTCAATGATTACGTCGAACAGGTGTTCGGCTATCCGGCGGGCGATTTGATCGGCAAGCCGCTGGAATGCCTGGTGTCCGGCGATCAGCAAACACTGGAGCAGCACGCCGGCTATCGCGGCGAGTATTGCCGAAATCCCAAGCCCATGCTGATGGGCGAGGGCACGTGCGCCGGAGCACGGCGGCGCGACGGCAGCACCTTTCCCGTCGAAGTGGGTTTAAGCCCCATGCCGGTGCGCGCCGGCATGCCGCAGCAAGTGGCCATTTCCGTCACCGACGTGACCGCGCGCGTCGAAAACGAAAATGCTCTGCGCATCGCCAAACAAACGGCGGAAGACGCCACCCACGCCAAAAGCGACTTTCTGGCGCGCATGAGCCACGAAATCCGCACGCCGATGAACGCGGTGATCGGCCTGGCGCAGCTGACGCTGCGCACCGAACTGACGCCCAAACAGCGCGACTACCTGCAAAAAATCCGCGGCTCTTCGCAAGCGCTGCTCGGCATCATCAACGACATTCTCGACTTTTCCAAAATCGAAGCCGGCAAGCTCGACTGGGAAGACATCACTTTCGACCTGCGCGACGTGCTGGACAACCTGGCTAACGTCGTCGCGCTGAAAATCGAAGAAAAAAACCTGGAAATCCTGTTTTCCGTGGCGGAAAACGTGCCCAGCCTGCTGGTCGGCGACCCGTTGCGGCTGGGCCAGGTGCTGATCAACCTGGTATCCAACGCCGTCAAGTTCACCGAAGCAGGCGAAATCGTCATCGCCATCCGCCTGCTGGCGCTTGATGAAACCAGCGTGCGGCTGCATTTCGCCATCCGCGACAGCGGCATCGGCATGACGCCGCAGCAAGTCGGCCAGCTGTTTCAGCCGTTTCACCAGGCCGACGGCTCGATCTCGCGCCGCTACGGCGGCACCGGCTTAGGGCTGGCCATCACCAAGCAACTGCTGGAACTGATGCACGGCGACATCCAGGTGGACAGCACGCCGGGCAAAGGCAGCACGTTTTCGTTTGAGGCCCGCTTCGGCGTCGCCGTGGACGCCGCTCCCCTGCCGCAGCGGCTGGCGCCACAGGAACTGCAAGGCCAGCCGCTGCTGGTAGTCGACGACAACGCCACGGCGCGCGACATACTGCGCGACATGCTGGAAAGTTTCGCCTTTCAGGTGGACACGGCGTCGTCGGGGGAGGCCGCCATCGAGCTGTTGGAGCAGCGCGCCGTCCAGGGCCGGGAACCGTACCGGCTGATCCTGATGGACTGGATCATGCCCGGCATCGACGGCGTCGAAACGGCGCGGCGCATCAAACACCATCCGCGTATTCCCCAATCCCCCGCCGTATTGATGGTCACGGCCTATGGCCGCGACGAAATCATGCAAGCGGCGGCTGACGTCGGCCTGGACGGCTTTCTGGTCAAGCCGGTCGGTCATGCGCTGCTGTTCAACACCATTATCGACGTCCTCACGGGCGGCAACAGCGCCACTCAGGAATTCGGCGGCCAGGCGCCGACCGCCAACCCGGAACGCCTGCAGCGCCTCTGCGGCGCAAAAGTGCTGCTGGTGGAAGACAACTCCATCAACCAGCAGGTCGCCACCGAATTTTTGCAGCAACTGGGCATCGAAGTGGAATTGGCCGAAAACGGCCGGGAAGCCGTGGAAAAAGTCCAGGCCAACGCCTACGGGCTGGTGCTGATGGACATACAGATGCCGGAAATGGACGGACTGGAAGCCACGCGCCGCATACGCGCGCTGGACGGCTACCGGAAGCTGCCGATCATCGCCATGACCGCGCACGCCATCTCGGGCGACAGGGAAAAAAGCCTGGCGGCCGGCATGAACGACCACATCACCAAGCCGATCCATGCCGACGATCTGGAAAGAATGCTGCTGCGCTGGTTGCCGGCGGCGCAGCCTGCGCGGCTTGAGCCGCCTGCGGCCCCGGCCGCGGTTGCCGAAGCCGATTTGGTCCTGCCCATGATCGATGGCCTGGATGTCGCATCAGGCGTAACGCTGGTCGGCGGTTCGCGCCGGTTTTACCTCAAATTGCTGGAAGAGTTCGCCGTATTCAGCGTCGATGCGGTAGAGCGGTTGCGCGCCGACCTGGCGGCGGGCCGCAGCCACGAAGCCGAGCGCCTGGTGCATTCGATCAAAAGCTCGGCCGGCAGCCTGGGCGCCGCCCAGATATACGCCACCGCGCAGATGCTGGAGACGGCGCTGCACCACGGACACGAGCAAGGCCTGGAAATCCCGTTGCGTGCTTTTGAACAAGCGCTGTGTCCCTTGTGCGAAAAAATCCTCGGTTTTTTTGCCGGGCCTGGCGGTGAGTGATTGATAAAGACGCGGGACACCCGTTACAAGGAACTGGAGTCGGAATGTCTGGTGCGGCTCCATTCGGCGCGGGCAACGCGCTGGAGTTTCTCCCTGGGGGAGCAAAGCCGCAATTTGTGCCCGCGCAAGGTATATCGTAAGCTTGCCGGTTACACCAACACCCTAAGTTAGAACCTCAACCCACGGAACTCCCATGGCCGCCGCACAGCGATACACCGGAATCATCGAACACTACCGCGCTCGTTTACCCGTCAGCGACAGCACGCGCCTCATCAGCCTGAGCGAAGGCAACACGCCGTTGATCCAGCTGGAAAACATCCCGCGCCTGACCGGCAAAAACGTCGAAATTTTCGTCAAGTACGAAGGGCTCAACCCTACCGGCTCCTTTAAAGACCGCGGCATGACCATGGCGGTTACCAAAGCCGTGGAAGCCGGCAGCCGTGCCATCGTCTGCGCTTCCACCGGCAATACCTCGGCGGCGGCGGCGGCTTATGCCGGGCGCGCCGGCATCACCGCGTTCGTGCTGATCCCGGACGGCAAGATCGCCATGGGCAAGCTGGCCCAGGCCATGATTTACGGCGCCGTGGTCATCCAGATTCGCGGCAATTTCGACGCCGGCATGCAATTGGTCAAAGAAGTCGCCGACCACGCCCCGGTGACCATCGTCAATTCCATCAATCCTTTCCGCATCGACGGCCAGAAAACCGCCGCTTTCGAAATCGTCGACGCCCTGGGCGACGCGCCGGACTACCACTGCCTGCCGGTCGGCAACGCCGGCAACATCACCGCCTATTGGAAAGGCTATTGCGAATACGCCGCCGACGGCACGGCCGGCAAGCGCCCGGTCATGGTGGGCTACCAGGCGGCCGGCGCCGCGCCGTTCGTGCTGGGCCACATGATAGACAACCCGGAAACCGTCGCCACCGCCATCCGCATCGGCCGCCCGCAGAGCTGGGAACAAGCGCTGGCCGCGCAGCAAACCTCCGGCGGTTGGTTCGACAAGTTCAGCGACGCCGACATTCTGGCGGCACAAAAACTGTTGGCCGCGCAGGAAGGCATCTTTTGCGAACCGGCTTCCGCCACCTCCTTGGCCGGTGCTTTGGTGGACATCAAATCCGGGAAAATTCCCGAAGGCAGTCGCATCGTCTGCACGCTCACCGGTCACGGCCTGAAAGACCCTGACACCGCCATCGGCCAGTGCCGGGAAAAACCGCTGACGGTGGATGCCACGCTGGATTCGGTCAAGCGGGCGATTTTGGGAAGGATGGAGTAACACGCTTAGGATAGGCTGCCGTTAAGGAGCCCCCATGACAATCATCATCTTTGACACGCACCTCTTCGTGAAAAAACTGAAGGCCGTGGGCTTTACCGAAGAGCAGGCCGAAGTCTTTGCGGCGGAACAAGCCAAGCTCATCGAAGACAAGCTGGCGACCAAAAACGACCTGATCGAGTTGGAAGCAAACCTGCGCCGCGACATGAAAGAGCTGGAGTACCGCATCATCATCAAGCTGGGTATGTTGATGGCGGTGTCCATCGGCGTTGTCGCCACGCTGGTCAAGTTGTTCTGACAGGCGGAATGGCCCCTACCCAGGGATAGGGAGGGGCAAGGCCAAGGATGGCTCGAATGCCACCGTATCAAAGCCCGCTCCATACTTTCCGTTCTTCCTTGTGTATTTCGTTTCGCCTTGTATTCCGCCAGTAGTCTCATGCCCGCCACTACAAACCCGGTTCACCACTTACCCACTTCGTTATCGGAATTCCACGTCCAACGTTCGCAGAAGTTGCTACAGGATAATTTTCTGGCGGATAGTCGGCCCTGGGTTGTAGCTTATTCCGGCGGCAAAGACTCCACCCTGGTATTGCAACTGGTTTATGAAATGCTGCTGGATTTGCCGGTACAGCGGCTAAAGCCGGTTTATGTCATCGCTTCGGATACACGGGTGGAAGTGCCCGCCATCGAAGCCTATCTGGCCGAGCGCATCCAAACGCTCACCGCCCATGCCGCACACAGTGGACTGCCTCTCTATCCCCGACTGGTCACACCCGGGCCGGAGCAGGATTTTTGGTACAACCTGATCGGCAAAGGCTATCCACCGCCGACGCGCTGGTTCCGCTGGTGCACGTCCAAGATGAAAATCAAACCGGTCAAGGCCAGCATCGAAAACATCATCACCGAATACGGCAGCGTCATCTTGCTGTTGGGCACCCGCAGCGACGAAAGCCAGAGCCGTGGCCGGCGCATGAACGCCCGCGAGCTCAGCAGCCGCCAACTCAACCCGCACCAAGAAATCCCTAACGCCCTGGTGCTTTCGCCCATCGCCGATTGGACCTCCGATCAGGTGTGGGAGTATCTGTACAGCAATACCCCTCCTTGGGGTGGCAACCACGATTTCATGCTGAATCTGTACCGCCAGGCCAACGGCGGTGAATGTCCGGTGGTCATGGACCTCAACACGCCATCCTGTGGCGGCAGCCGTTTCGGTTGCTGGACTTGCACTGTGGTGAAAACCGACAAGTCCATGGAAAGCTTCATCGAAAACGGCGAAGCCTGGATGGCGCCGCTGAACCGCTATCGCAACTGGCTGAAGGACATACGCGAAGACGAAACCCGCCGCAGCCCCTATCGGCGTGGCGAGGAAGGTAAGCGCGGAGAGCATTGGCGCGAAGGCCTGGGGCCTTTTATTGCGTCCACCCGCCTGGAATTGCTGGTAAAACTGCTGGAAACCGAGCGCGCAGCCGATTATCGCTTGATTTCCGACGAAAACATCAACACTATTCAAGCCTGCTGGACGAAGGAGTTCGACGTATCGGACAGCGCTTATCTTATTGCGGAAAAATATGGCCGGGAACCCTGGAAGCGATTGCACAAGCCATGATCGACGAAAATGTGGAACTGTTGAAAACCCTGGCCAAGGAGCACCAAGTGCCGGAGGAGTTGGCGCAAGCCATGGCCGTATTGATGGGCAAATACACTGATACCAGTCCATGGGGCAGCAAAGCCGATCTGCGCAGCGACCTGGAAAAAGTCATTGAAGCCGCCCTCAAGCACAATCTGGTAATCACGGAATGATCTTCCAATCAATTACGCTGCACAATCTGTTTTCCTACCGTGGCCAAGTCTGTTTCGACTTGGCGCGAGAGTCAGGGGCTACCGGCAATATAGTGGTCATATTGGGCCGCAACGGGCACGGTAAAACCAGTTTTCTCAACAGCGTCAAACTGCTGTTCGGCGGCGTCACCAAAGAACTGCGCGAAGCCGTGCTGGTGCAGCGCGACAGGCCGTTACAGGAAAAAGGCTTTGTGCTGGGCGACCGCGATTGGTGGGGCATTTTGAATCACCAAGCCCGCGCTGCCGGTGAGATGCAATGCGCCGTCAGCGCCGTGCTGGTGAACGACGAAGGGCAGGAAATTCAGGTATCACGCTGCTGGGACTTGGGCAAAGGCGATTACAAAAGCCGCTTGCAGATCACCGCGCCGCGCAAACA